>DASTFE010000026.1:0-11792 GCA_035708905.1 Acidimicrobiales bacterium
TGGGCGGGTCGCTTGCCCACCTCGGCCGCCCCGCCCACGCCTGGAAGGCGCTCCGTAACCTGCGCCGCTCGTGGCTCTCGCGCGAGGTGCTGCTGCTCGGTGCCTACGCCGGGCTGGCCGCCGTGGCCGTGCCGGTCGCCCCGCTGGCCCCGCTCGCGGCCGTGGCCGGTGTCGCCGGCGTCTTCGCCAGCGGGCGGTTGTACGTCGTGCCCGGCCGCCCCGCGTGGCACACGCCCCTCACGGTCGTCACGTTCCACCTCACCGCGCTGGCCACCGGCACTCTGCTGACCGGGCACGCACCCGTCGCCACCGCGGCGATCGGCGCCCAGCTGACCGTCTGGCTCGCCAACCTCGCCCGCCTGGGGCGTGACCGGCGGCGCGAGTGGCGCGGCACGCTCACCCTCTACCGGCACCGGTTCGCCGCGCTGACGGCCACCCGGTGGGCGCTGGCCGCCGGGGGAGCGGCCGCCGGGCTGACCGGGGCCCCGCTGGCGGGCTTCGCCCTGGTGGGCACCGGCGAGCTGATCGGCCGCTACCTCTTCTTCGTGACGGTGGTGCCGCTCGACATGCCCGCGTCGTTCGCCCGCACGTCGGGGCGGCGGCCCTGATGGCGCCCCTGGCCCGGCTGCGGCGGGCGCTGGGCGTCGGCCACGGCGGCGAGCGCTACACCTACGCGAGCGACGAGCGCTTCGGCCCCGTGAGCAGCTCGCGCGCCGCCGAGCGGTGGGTGCGCACGACGTGCGGCTACTGCTCGGTGGGGTGCGGGATGCTGGTGGGCGTGCGCGACGGGCGGGCGGTGGCCGCCAAGGGCGACCCCGAGCATCCCGTCAACCGCGGCCGCCTGTGCCCCAAGGGGCTGTCCGAGCACCTGACCCTGGCGGCCCCGGGCCGGCTCACCCACCCGACCGTCGACGGCCGCCGGGCCGCGTGGGACGAGGCGCTCGACCGGGTGGCGTCGGGGTTCCGGCAGCTGGTCGACGACCACGGGCCCGAGTCGGTCGCCGTGCTGTCGACCGGCCAGCTCGTCACCGAGGAGTTCTACGCGCTGGGCAAGCTCGTCCGCCTCGGGATGGGGGTGCGGCACTTCGACGGCAACACCACGCTGTGCATGGCCTCGGCCGTGTCGGGCTACAAGCTCAGCTTCGGCAGCGACGGGCCGCCCGGCGCCTACGACGACTTCGCCGCGGCCGACGTCGTGCTGCTGGTCGGGGCCAACATCGCCGACAACCACCCGCTGCTCGCGCCCCGCATCCTCGACAACCGGGACGCGACCGTGATCGTCGTCGACCCCCGGGTCACCAAGACCGCCACGATCGCCGACCTGCACCTGGCGGTGCGGCCCCGCAGCGACGTGGTGCTGCTCAACGGCATCATCAAGGTGCTGCTCGACGAGGGGCTGGTCGACGTGGCCCGGGTCCGGCAGGTGGCCGACGGTCTCGACGAGCTGGTCGACCACGTGCAGGCCTTCGACCTCGCCCGGGTCGAGCGGGAGTGCGGGGTGCCGGCCGGCGAGGTGCGCCGGGCCGCCCTGGCGCTGGGGCGGGCCGAGCGGGCGCTGGTGGCGTGGACGATGGGGGTCAACCACTCGGTGCAGGGCACCGAGACGGTGACCCTGCTCAACACCCTGTGCGTGCTGACCGGCAACGTGGGCCGGCCGGGCGCGGCGCCGCTGTCGATCACCGGCCAGTGCAACGCCATGGGCACCCGCGAGTCGGGGTTCACCGCCTCGATGCCCGGCTACCGCGCCTACGACGACCCCGAGGCCCGGCGCGAGCTGGCGGCCCTGTGGGGTGTGGACGAGCATCGCCTGCCCGCCGCCCGGGGCCGTGCCTACCCCGACATCGTCGACGGCATCATCGACGGCCGCATCACGGGCCTGTGGGTCGTGGCCACCAACCCGGTGGTGTCGTACCCCCACCGCGACCTGCTCGAGCACGCCCTCAGCCGGCTCGACCTGCTGGTCGTGCAGGACGGGTTCGCGACGCCGACCACGGCGCTGGCCGACGTGGTGCTGCCGGCCGCCGTGTGGGGCGAGAAGGAGGGGACCTTCACCAACTCCGAGCGTCGGGTGTCGCGGGTGCGCAAGGCGGTGGACCCGCCGGGCGAGGCGAGGAGCGACTTCGCCATCGTGCTGGCCCTGGCCGACCGGCTGGGCGTGCGCGACGAGCTGTTCGGTGGCTGGACCACGCCGGCCGACGCCTTCGAGGAGTGGCGCCGGGTGTCGGCCGGGCGGCTGTGCGACTACAGCGGCATCACCTACGACCGCATCGACGCGACCGGCGGCGTGCAGTGGCCGGCACCCGCCGGCGACCCGTCGGTGCCGCTGGCGGGCACGCCCCGCCTGTACGCGGACTGGCGGTTCCCCACGCCGACCGGGCGGGCCCGGCTGCGCTGCGTCGAGCCCGCCCCCGTGAGCGACCGGCCGAACCGCGTGTTCCCGCTGCTGCTCAACACCGGCCGCACCGTCGAGCACTGGCACACCCGCACCAAGACCGGCCGGGTCGAGATCCTCGACCGGCTGGCCCCGGAAGGCTGGGTCGAGCTGCATCCCACCGACGCCGCCGCGCTGGGCGTGCGCTCGGGCGACGTGGTGCGGATGGTGTCCGAGCGGGGGGCCGTCGACCGCATCCGGGTGCGGGTGACCCGCACCGTGCGGGCGGGGGAGGTGTTCGTGCCGTTCCACTTCGACGAGCAGTGCGCCAACCGCCTGACGCTCAACGAGTTCGACCCCATCTCCCGCGAGCCCAACTACAAGCAGTGCGCGGTGCGCGTGGAGCGACTGGACACCTGACGTCCGCCACGGGCGCGCCGTCCCCCGCGCGACGTGCGCTCGACGAGGACCTTCGCCCCTGGCGCTCGTCACCCCGCCGGCCCAGGATGCGGGCATGGCGGCCCCGACGGCGCCGGTGGGCGCGCTTCCGCGCGCGAGCGGCACCCTCGTGATGACGCTGCTCGGCGTCGGTGCCATGGCCTCGCCCCGGTACGCGCCGGCCGGCCTGCTCGTCGTCTGCGGCGGTGATCGGATCGCGCTCGACGGCGGGCCGGGCGCCGAGCCGGCCGGGCGCCTCGACGCCTGGCTCGTGACCGACGACCGCAGCGAGCTGCGGGCCGCGCTGCGCCGGCTCGCCGCCGGGCGCGGCCTCGAGCCGGTCGTCGGGCCCTGGCGGTCCGCAGTGGTCAGGATCGAGCCGCATCCGGTCGTCCACACGTCGCATCCGACGGTCGGCTACCTCGTCGAGTCGGTCGCCGGCCGCGTGGCCTGGGCGCCCGAGTTCTGGACCTTCCCCGCGTGGGCTGCCGGGGTCGACCTGATGTTCGCCGAGGCGGCGGGCTGGGACCGGCCGATCCGCTTCGCGGGCGGCGTCGGTGGCCACGCGCCGGTCAGCCAGGTCGCCGCCGACGCGCAGCGTGCCGGCGTGCGGCGGCTGGTGCTGGCGCACGTCGGCCGGCCGACGATCCGCGCCGTCGACGCCGGGGCGCGGCCACCGTACGGTGAGCTCGGAGAGGAAGGCCGGCGCTACGTCGTGCGCCGGCCGACGAAGGAGGCAAGATCGTGGTCAAGAAGCTGATCGTGCTGCTCGCGGTCGCCGCCGTGGCCTACGCGCTGTGGACCGTCCTGACCGGCCGCGACGGCCGGGGCCGGGCGGCCGCAGGCACCTGAGCGCAGGCGTCCACCCGGGGTCGGACCGGGGGTGGTGGCCGGTACCATCGGCACCGTGGGTGACGAACCGAAATCGACTGCCGCGCTCGGCCCCAACGCCTGGCTCGTCGACGAGATGTACGAGCAGTACCTCGCCGACCCCGGGTCGGTGAGCGAGAGCTGGCGCGACTTCTTCGCCGACTACCGCCGCGACGTCGACCACCGGGCGCCGGCCACCCCCGGAGGGACGGCAGCGCCCGCCGGGCCCGGCCGCCCGGCCGCCGACGGCACCGCCGCCGCGGCCCGCAACCTCGCCCCGGCGCCCGCCGCGCCGGCGACCACCCCCGCCGCGCCCGCCACCACGCCCGCACCGGCGGCCCGGCCCGCCGCCGCGGCCGCCACCGGCGACGGCGGTGCACCGGCGGCCCGGCAGGCCCCGGCCTCGGCCGAACCCGCCGCCGGAAAGGCCGAGGCGCCGGCCGCCAAGGCCCAGGCTCCGGCGCCCAAGGGTCAGGCCGCACCTGGCACGGCCGAGGCGGCGGAAGAGCCCGGCGAGCCGCTGCGCGGCGCGGCCGCCCGGATCGTCCAGAACATGGAAGCCAGCCTGGGCGTGCCCACCGCCACCAGCTTCCGCGACGTGCCCGCCAAGCTGCTCGAGGTCAACCGGCGGGTCGTCAACGGCTACCTGGGCCGCACCCGGGGCGGCAAGGTCAGCTTCACCCACATCATCGGCTACGCGGTGGTGCGGGCCATCGCCGACACCGTCCCCCAGATGAGCTCGACCTTCGTCGCCGGCGAGGACGGCAAGCCCCGGGTCGTGCGCCACGAGCACGTCGGCATGGGCCTGGCGGTCGACGTCGAGAAGTCCGACGGCAGCCGCACCCTGCTCGTCCCCGTCATCCGCGACGCCGACACCCTCGACTTCCGGGCCTTCTGGGGGCGCTACGAGGAGCTGATCCGCAAGGTCCGCTCCAACAAGCTGTCGGTCGACGACTTCGCCGGCGCCACCATCACGCTCACCAACCCCGGCACCATCGGCACCAAGCAGTCGGTGCCGCGGCTGATGCCGGGTCAGGGCGTCATCGTCGGCGTGGGGGCCATCGACTTCCCGGCCGAGTGGCGGGGCGCCGACCCGATCATGCTCGCCGACCTCGGCGCCTCCAAGGTCATCACCCTCACCTCGACCTACGACCACCGCATCATCCAGGGCGCCGAGTCGGGCAACTTCCTCAAGCGCGTCGAGGAGCTGCTGCTCGGGGCCGACGGCTTCTACGACGACATCTTCGCCAGCCTGGGCGTGCCGTACGAGGCCGTGAAGTGGCGGCGCGACATCAACCCCATCGACCACGAGCAGACCGCGCTCGAGAAGCAGATGGCGGTGGCGACGCTCATCCGCGTCTACCGGGTGCGGGGCCACCTGATCGCGGACCTCGACCCGCTGCGGTGGAAGGAGCCGAGCATGGCTCCCGAGCTCGACCCCGCCACCTACGGCCTCACCATCTGGGACCTCGACCGCGAGTTCCTCACCGGCGGCCTCGGCGGCCGCGACAAGGCGGTGCTCAGCGAGATCCTGCGGGTGCTGCGCGACGCCTACTGCCGCACCGTCGGCATCGAGTACATGCACATCCAGGACCTCGACGAGCAGCACTGGATTCAGGAGCAGGTCGAGAGCCAGAGCCAGCAGCAGCTCGACGTCGAGGACCTGCGCTACATCCTCGAGCGCCTGAACGCCGCCGAAGCGTTCGAGCGGTTCCTCTCCACCAAGTGGATCGGCCAGAAGCGGTTCGGCATCGAGGGCGCCGAGAGCCTGATCCCCATCCTCGACGCCATCCTCGAGGCCGCCGCGGACGACGACCTCGACGGGGCGATCATGGGCATGCCCCACCGCGGCCGGCTCAACGTGCTCGCCACCATCGTCGGCAAGAACTACGACCAGATCTTCCGCGAGTTCGAGGGCACGCTCGACCCGGCGGCGGTGCAGGGCTCGGGCGACGTGAAGTACCACCTCGGCCAGGTCGGCAAGTTCGTCAGCCGGTCGGGCGGCCAGATCCAGGTCGAGCTGGCGGCCAACCCCAGCCACCTCGAGGCGGTCGACCCGGTGGTCGAGGGCATGGTCCGTGCCCACCAGGACCACATCAACGAGCCCGACGCCTTCTCGGTCCTGCCCGTCCTCATGCACGGCGACGCGGCCTTCGCCGGCCAGGGGGTGGTGGCCGAGACCCTCAACATGAGCGACATCAAGGGGTACCGCGTCGGCGGCACGATCCACGTCGTGGTCAACAACCAGATCGGGTTCACCACCACGCCCGAGGCGGCCCGGTCGGGCATCTACTCGACCGACGCGGCCAAGATCGTCCAGGCGCCCATCTTCCACGTCAACGGCGACGACCCCGAGGCCTGCGTGCGGGTGGCCCGCCTGGCCTACGCCTACCGGCAGAAGTTCCACAAGGACGTGGTCATCGACCTGGTCTGCTACCGGCGCTACGGGCACAACGAGGGCGACGACCCCAGCTACACGCAGCCGCTGATGTACGCCAAGATCGACCAGCGGCGGTCGGTGCGCAAGCTGTTCACGGAGTCGCTGGTCAAGCGCGGGCAGCTCACCATCGACGAGGCCGAGCAGGCGCTCGACGACTTCCACAAGAAGCTGCAGCAGGCGCTGGACGAGACGCGCCAGTCGGCCCCGCCCGCCAACCTGCGGGCCGCCGAGCCCCCGCCGCCCCTCGGCGTGCTGCCGCCCGTGCAGACCGGCGTCGACCGGGCCGTGATCGACCGCGTGTACGACGGGATGACCGGCTGGCCCGACGACTTCGACGTCCACCCCAAGCTGGCCAAGCAGTTCGCCAGCCGCGACAAGGTCGTGCGCGAGGAGGGCGAGGTCGACTGGGCTACCGCCGAGCAGCTGGCGTTCGGTTCGCTGCTGCTCGAGGGCATCGACATCCGCCTGGCCGGCCAGGACTCGCGGCGGGGCACGTTCAGCCAGCGCCACGCCGTGCTCGTCGACCACACCAACGGCCGCGAGTGGGCACCGCTCGCCCACCTCGGGCCCGACCAGGGCAAGTTCTGGATCTACGACTCGCTGCTGTCCGAGTACGCGGCGCTGGGCTTCGAGTACGGCTACTCGGTGGCCAACAAGGACGCCCTGGTGTGCTGGGAGGCGCAGTTCGGGGACTTCATCAACGGCGCCAGCATCATCGTCGACCAGTTCCTGGTGGCGGCCGAGGACAAGTGGGACCAGTCGTCCGGCCTGGTCTTGCTGCTGCCGCACGGCTACGAGGGTCAGGGCCCCGAGCACAGCTCGGCCCGCATCGAGCGCTTCCTCACCCTGTGCGCCGAGGACAACCTGCAGGTGAGCGTGCCCACGACCGCGGCCCAGTACTTCCACCTGCTGCGCCGCCAGATGCACCGCGACGTGCGCAAGCCCCTGATCGTGTTCACGCCCAAGTCGCTGCTGCGCGCCAAGGTCGCCCGCTCGCCGATCGACGACCTCACCCGGGGCAGCTTCCGCGAGGTGCTCGACGATCCGGGCGTCGACGACCCGTCGGCCGTGCGGCGCATCGTGGTGTGCACCGGGAAGGTGGGGCAGGAGGCGCTGGTGGCCCGCGACAAGCGCGGGGCGCCGGTGGCCGTCGTGCGGGTCGAGCAGCTCTACCCGTGGCCGTACGACCAGATCGCCGAGGTGGTGGCCCGCTACCCGGGCGCCCGCGAGATCGTCTGGCTGCAGGAGGAGCCGGCCAACATGGGCGCCTGGGCCTTCGCGCAGGACCGGCTGGCCGAGCGGTTCGCGGCCACCCACACGGTGCTGCGGGTCAGCCGGTACGAGTCGGGCAGCCCGGCCACCGGGTCGCACACCATCCACGTGCAGGAGCAGGAGGCCATCCTCGACTCGGCCCTCGGCGCGGACTGAGCGCCGGAGTCCCGCAACGCGAGCGGGACCGGCCGTGGTCTAGCCTACCGACTATGCCGTCGATAAGAGGGCGAAGTTGGGTCGATTGTTCGATAGCCCTGGCCGCCGCGGCTGCCATCATCGGCAACGGGCTGCGGCTCCGCCGCCGGCTGACCGCGCTGCCGGTCCTGGCGGACGGCGACCCGGCCGGGGCGGGCGCCGCGTCCGATGTCGTCGACCCGGCGGGCTACGTGGCCGTCCACGTCGAGGGCGGTGCGCTGCCGGGGGCGGTGCTGCGGTCGGCCGCCCGCCACCTCTGGGCCAACGGCCTGGAGGCGCTCGACCTGGTGCCCGGCGACCTGCCGGTCGAGGAGCTGCTCGACCATCTGCGCATCAGCGACCCGGTGCGCCTGCGGGCCAACCCCATCTTCCTGGCGTTCGGCGCCGGCCAGGCCGTGGTCATGACCCGCAGCCTGGCCGAGCGCGCTGGTGTGGCCGGCGGCGCGGCCGACACCGTCGATGTGCGCCGCGCCTTCGCCCAGGCCAAGCGCTACGCGCCCCACGGCGTCGACCAGGTCGTCGCCCCCGCGCTGGCGGCGGTGCCACTGACGGCCGACCGGAACCTGGCGGTGTGGCGCACGCAGTACGGCCGGCCGCTGCCCATGATCGTCGCCACGCGGCTCGGGTCCGCAGCCGCAGCCGCGGCGCTCGTCGCCCGGCGGTCGGCCCATGCGCTCTGGCCGGCCGCCGCAGCGGCCGTCCAGCCGGCGATCGTCACCGCCGGCACCGCGGTCCGGCCCCGCGACCGCCGCGTGCCGGCGACCGGCCCGGCCCGGATCGCGGGACTGCCCCTGCGGTTGGCCCGCTCCGCCGGCGGCGGGTGGCGGCCGGCGCACCCTGCCCACACCGACCCGCGGTTCATCGAGCAGGAACGGCGGCGGGCGTACGCCGACGACCTCGCCCGGGGGGTCGAGCGGTTCCTCGGCCCCGAGCGCGACGACTGCCCGATCTGCGGCGCCACCGACATCCGGGCCCGGCTGGTGGCGCCCGACATGATCCAGTGCAAGCCCGGCACCTTCCGGGTCGACACCTGCGCCGCCTGCGGGTCGAGCTTCCAGAACCCGCAGCTCACCGCGGACGGCCTCGAGTTCTACTACCGCGACTTCTACGACGGGTCGGGCACCGCCGACACCGAGATGATGTTCAGCGCCGACTGGCCCCTCTACCAGCGCCGGGCGAGGCTGATCAGCGACTTCGCCGCACCCCGCCGCTGGCTCGACGTGGGCGGCGGCCACGGCCACTTCTGCCTGGTGGCCGCCGCCGAGCACCCGGCGACCCGGTTCGAGCTGCTCGACCAGCCCGCCGCCGTCGACGAGGCGGTGCGTCGCGGCTGGGTGGCCGCCGGCCACGGCGACATGTTCCCCAAGGCGGCCGAGGCGCTGGCGGGGTCGTTCGACGTGGTGAGCATGTTCCACTACCTCGAGCACACCACCGACCCGCTGGCCGAGCTCGACGCTGCCCACCGGGTGCTCGAGCCCGGCGGTCACCTGATCGTCGAGGTGCCGGCGCCCGACTGCCGCCCGGCGCAGTGGTTCGGCTGGGCGTGGGGCCCGTGGATGCAGCCCCAGCACCTGCACCTGCTGCCGCTCGACACCATGGTCGACCAGCTCCGGCGGCGCGGCTTCGAGATCGTGCACGCCGACCGGCGCCGTCCCCGCCAGCCGTGGGACGCGTCGTGGGCGGCGTTCCAGGTGCTCACCCGCCTGGCGCCCGGGCCCAACGCCCCGTGGACCGTGCCCCGCAGCCGCGCCCACCGGGTGGCCCGCCTGGCGGCCCTGGCCGCGGGGGCACCCC
The DNA here is from genome assembly GCA_035708905.1 of Acidimicrobiales bacterium. Classification (GTDB taxonomy): domain Bacteria; phylum Actinomycetota; class Acidimicrobiia; order Acidimicrobiales; family VFJN01; genus ZC4RG19. The sequence goes on from DASTFE010000026.1 coordinate 9,381, forward strand.
TGATGGTGGCCGCCATGGTCGCCGACCGGGCCGTGCTCGACCCGCTCACGCGGCTCGATCCGAAGCTGAGCAACGTCTACTGGCTCGTGGCCAGGAAGGCGGTGGATGCGCGGCGCTGAGGTGACCAAGGTCACATGACGGTGCCCTTCATTTCCCCAGCCTGGTCCTCGATAATGGTCGTTATCCAGATCGCGGCGGCCCGCCGTCGCCTCGCGCAGACGAGCTACCCGACCGAAGGGGACCCCCATGGCGCTCGACCCGTACGCCGCCAACGCCGAGATCATCGGCCGCGACGAGATCAACGACCTCGAGGCCATCCTCTCGATCACCAACACGAACGTCGACGAGGTCATCCACACGGTCAAGGACAACGCCGACGCGATCTTCACGTGGGACTACGAGAAGGGCGCCCGCCCGGCGCTCAACAAGCTCTACGAGAAGGCCAAGAGCGCCCAGTGGAACGGCGAGACCGACCTCCCGTGGGACACCGACGTCGACCTCGAGAAGAACGCGGTGCTGCAGCGCATGCAGTTCGCCGAGTTCGAGCTCGACTACGCCGGCACGCCGCTCGAGAAGTTCAACGAGCAGGACTTCATCAACCTCTCCATCGAGGCCGACAACTGGACGCTGTCGCAGTTCATGCACGGCGAGCAGGGGGCCCTGCTCTGCACGGCCAAGATCGTCGAGACCGTGCCGTGGATCGACGCCAAGTACTACGCGTCGACGCAGGTCATGGACGAGGCCCGCCACGTCGAGGTCTTCGCCAAGTACCTGCAGGAGAAGCAGAACGGCTTCTACCCGATCAACGCCCACCTGAAGCTGCTGCTCGACGACATCATCAACGACAGCCGCTGGGACATGACCTACCTGGGCATGCAGGTCATGGTCGAGGGCCTGGCGCTCGCCGCCTTCGGCTTCATGCAGCAGATGACGCCCGACCCGCTGCTCAAGCAGCTGCTTCGCTACGTGATGAGCGACGAGGCCCGCCACGTCGCCTTCGGCGTCCTGTCGCTCAGGGAGTACTACGCCGAGCTGACCGACGCCGAGCTGCGCGAGCGCCAGGAGTTCGCCTTCGAGGCGGCCATCCGCATGCGCGACCGGTTCATGCAGCAGGAGGTGTGGGAGCGGATGGGCATCAAGCCCGCCGAGATCCTGCCCGCCATCCTGCAGGACCCCGGCCGGGGCATGTTCCAGCAGATGCTGTTCAGCAAGATCGTGCCCAACTGCAAGAAGCTGGGGCTGCTCGACGCCGGCGAGGGCTGGCTGCGGGGCAAGTTCACCGAGATGGGCGTCATCCAGTTCGAGGACTGGCAGGACACCGGCGAGGAGTACGAGTCGCTGCAGGCGACCGGCTGAGCTCCGGCCGGGCTGTCACGCCCGGCCTCGTCACCGACGCCGAACGCGCCGGGACTCGCCCGCAGGGGAACCGTCGACCGGTGTGAGGACACGGTGTCGACGACGGCGCCTGGCACCCGTGGGGGTTCGACCAGACGGCGCCGGTGCCCAGAGAGGAGCGGGCCGATTGCGGTCGGCCGGGATGACCGGGCCGATCAGCGCAACGGGAAGCCGACGACGCCCTCGAGGTCGGCGATCGCCTCGTCGGGGTCGGCCACCTTGATCGTGGTCATCCCCATCGCTCGGGCGGGCTTGAGGTTGATGCCCAGGTCGTCGAGGAACACGGCCTCATCGGGCTCGACCCCGAGCTCGTCGCAGGCCAGCCGGTAGATCGCCGGGTCGGGCTTGCGCACCCCGACCCGGCTCGACTCGACGATCACGTCGAAGTGGCCAAACACCTCGGCCATGGGGCCGGCCCGGGTGCCGCCCTGCTCCGGCGCCGTGGGCACGAAGTTGTTGGTGATCAGCGCCGTCTTCAGCTTGTCGTGGCAGCGGCGCAGGGCCTCGACCATCGCCGGGCGCAGCTCGCCGCCCAGCAGGGCGAGCACCGCCCGGCCGTCGACCGCGTGCCCGGCAGCGCGGGCCTCGGCCTCGAACAGCTCGGCGAAGCCCGCGAGGTCGACCTCGTTGCGCTCGAGCCGGGCCCAGGCGTTGGCGTCGGGGTTCGTCGCGTTGAGCCGGCGCAGGAACCCGGCCGGGAGGCCGTTGTCGCCCTCGTAGCGGGCGAAGGCCTCGAACGGGCTGGTCAGGATGACCCCGCCGAAGTCGAACAGGACGGCGCGGATCGACATAGGCTGCGCAGCCTATGGGGGACGGGGGATGGGTCCCACCGGGCCAGCAGGGGCCGGTGGTCGGTGGCGGCGCGCGCGATGCCATCCCGGTGGACGGGGAGCGACCGGACGACGGGGTGCCGGTCGACTCGGCGGGTGCACGCCCCGGGCCGACGACATCCGGCACGAGCCCGTCGCCGGGTCCGGCGCCCGCACCGGCCGATCGGCCGACGGGACGGCGCCGGCT
>DASTFE010000027.1:0-7712 GCA_035708905.1 Acidimicrobiales bacterium
GGCCCAGCGCCGCTGCGCCGGCGGCGCGCCGGACGGCCGGATTCGGGTGAGGCGGCGGGAGGATGCGGGCGGTGTCGCGACACCACCGCGCGGCGCCTATAGCATCCAGCAGGTGTCGGCCTGGGGAAGGGAGAGCGACGCGTCTGCCGTCGTGCGCGCCGGTGCCGACGCGGCGGCGTCCGCCGCTCCCGCGGACACCGGGGCGACACCCGGCCCGCGGGCGATCGCGGCCACCCGGGCCGGCCCGTCCGGCGACCTCGTGGCGGCCGAGCCCTCGCCCGAGGGGCGCGGCGGCTGGTACCCCGCAGGCGTGTGGGCCCGTGCCCTGGGCGTGTACGGCATCGTGCTGGCGGTGCTGCTGGTCGTGAGCTGGCAGGTGGTGGCCCGCTACACCGAGCACGCGCCGGGCGTGCCGCCGGTCGAGGTCAGCGGGCGGTGGTTCTGGGACGGGTGGGTGCGCTACGACGCCGGCTGGTACACGCTCATCGCCGACGACGGCTACGCCTACCGCCCGGGACACCAGTCGTCGGTGGCGTTCTTCCCGGGCTACCCGTCGGTGGTCAGGGCGGTGAGCGGCCTGGTGGGCAACACGCCGCTCGCGGGCATTCTTGTCACCATCGCCTGCGGGGCCGCCGCGCTGGTCGTCTACCACGGGTGGTGCCGCGCCCGCCTCGGCCCGCAGGCCGCGTGGGCGGCGCTGCTGTGCCTGGCGCTGTACCCCTACGCGTTCTACCTGTACGGCGCCGTCTACGCCGAGACGCTGTTCCTGCTGTGCGCCCTGGTGGCCTTCGCCGCGTTCGAGCGCGACCACCTGGTGCTCGCCGGTCTGGCCGGCGCCGCCGCGTCCGCCACCCGCCTGGTGGGCCTCGCCGTCGCGATCGGGCTCGTGGTCGGCGTCGCCGAGCGGCGCGGCGTGCTGCGCGGCGCCGGCGGACGGCGCTGGCGCGAGCGCCTCGACCTGTCCGCGTTGCGCCCCGGCGATGCCTGGGTGCTGCTGGCGTTCACCGGGTTCGCCGGATGGGCGGTGTTCCTGTGGTACCGCTACGGCGACCCGTTGCTGTTCTCCCGTGTCCAGGACGCATGGGGTCAGGGCAGTGGGCTCCACACGTGGCTCAAGCGCGACTTCCTGGCGTCGGTGGCCGGCATACGCGGCGATCGCCTGTTCGCGTACGGCCTGTGGGCGCATGCCGCGGTGGCCCTGGCGGTGGTGCTCAGCGTTCCCGGCGTGGCCCGGCGGTTCGGCGTGCGCTACGGCGTCTACGTGGGCGTGGTCGTCGGGATCCCGCTGGTCGGCAGCCAGGACTTCCACGCCATGGGCCGGTACGTGCTGGTCGCGTTCCCGACGTTCGCCCTGCTCGGCGCCTTCCTCGCCGACCGGCCCGCCCTCCGCCGGGTGGTGCTGCCGTTGTCGGCCGTCGCGCTGGTGGCCCTCACCGTCGGGTTCGCCAACGGCCGCTACGTGTCGTGAGGCGTCAGGCGCCACCCTGCATCGTCACGCGGTCCGCCTACGAGGCCACGAGCCGGAAGTGGGCGACGATGCGCTGGGCCGCGGAGCCCTTGGGGTGGCAGGCGAAGAGCGTGGCGGTGTGCTCGGGCGTCTGGACGACGATGTGCATGGCGTCGGGGCCGACGATCTCGGTGCCGGTCAGCTCGTAGGTCCAGACCGTGCCGTCGTTCATGGTGAACACCAGCGGGTCGCCGGGCTGCAGCAGGTCGAGGTCGAGGAACGGCTGCGTGTGGGTCGTGCGGTGGCCGGCCACCACCACGTTGCCCGGCTCGCCCGGCATCGCCGTGCCGGGCCAGTGGCTCGGGCCGTTGTCGATCGCCGTCAGGGTGACGCCCTCGTGCAGCGGCTGGGAGACGCCGATGCTGGGCAGCGCCAGCGTGCCGTGGACGACGTGCGGTGTGTCCGCGTACGGGTCGACCGGCGAGTCCTCGGGGATGGGCAGGTCGACGGCCGCGACCGCCGCCGTGGAGGGCGGAGCGGCGGTGGTCGAGGGTGGCAGGGTCGACGCGGACGTCGCCGGCGGGGAGAGCGTGGCGCTGTCGCGCCCGTCGCCGGCGGCCAGCGACCAGCCGGTCAGCCCGAGGGTCGCGGCCACGCCGAGGGCGACCAGCCGCCGGACCCGCGCCCGTCGACGACCCGAACCGACCGCTCGTGCGACCCCGGGCGCCTCCGCCCCGGACGGTGACGGCGCGCCCGGCACGTGCGGGCCCACCGGCGAGTCGTCGTGCCGCGACGATGGCGTCGGTCGTTCGGGGCGCTCCGGCGTCATGCCTCGGTTGTAACACCCAGCGCCCGCCCTGCGGCCGTGCGGGCCTCGCGTATGCAGGCGGGCACGCCGACGCCACGAGCCCACGCACCGGTGATCGCCAGGCGGGGGGCGACGGCCGCGAGCGCCTGCTCGGCCGCCGCCACGCGGGCCAGGTGTCCGGGCCGCGGCTGGGGGAACGACCAGGGCCAGCGGGTGATGCGCACGTCGGTCGGCTCGGCGTGCAGGCCCATCGTGGTGCGCAGGTCGGCCAGCATCCCGGCGACCAGATCGCCGTCGGGCAGGGTGCGTCCCCGGTCGTCGCCGTCGTGCCCGGCCGACGCCCGCAGCAGCGCCACCGACGGGTCGACGTCGAGGTGCGGCCACTTGCTGGTCGCCCACGAGCAGGCGGACAGCAGCATCCCGGCCGAGCGGGGCACGAGGAAGCCCGAGCCGTCCATCGGGTGGTCGATGCCGTCGCGCGGCACCGCCAGGCCGAGCAGCGCCACCGAGGCGTGCTCGATGCCGGCCAGGAACGCGGCCGGGTCGGGGGCGATGTCGGCCAGCAGCCGCGCCGTCACGAACGCCGGGGTGGCGAGCACCACGGCGTCGGCCACCACGTCGCCCGGCGACAGCCGCCACCGGGTGCCCTCGGCCGCGAGGCCGGTCACGCGCACCCCGGCGCGCAGGTCGTCGCCCAGCGCGTCGGTCAGCGCCTCCGCCAGCCGGCCCATCCCGCCGCGCGGGGCGAGGAAGACGGGTCGGCCCGTGCCGGCCCCCTGGGTCCGCAGTGATGTCGCGGCCCGCACCAGGCTGGGATCGGACGGGTCGAGGTCGCGGGCGGCGGCCAGTTGGGCCGCCGCGACGTGCAGCGACATGCGGTCGCAGTCGCCGGCGTACACGCTGCCCACCAGCGGTGCCACCAGACGGTCGAGCACCTCGTCGCCCAGCCGGCGGCGGATCAGCGCGCCCACGCTCTCGTCGGCCCCGCCCGCCGGCCGGTCGTCGGGTCCGGTCAGGTCCTCGCGGGCCCGCGCCAGCCCCGCCGCAGACAGCAGCCCGGTGCCGGCCAGCGCGTCGAGGTCGGTGGGCACGCCGAGGAGCTGCTCGGTGGGCAGGCGGCGCAGCGCTCCGCCGAGCCACACGTAGGCCGACCCGGTGCCGGGCGACACCAGGTCGGCGTCGAGGCCCAGCTCGGCGCACAGCTCGACTGCCTCGGGCACCCGGGCCAGGAAGGCGTCGGCCGACTCGTCCACGGCGACCCCGCCGAGCGGTGACGTCCGCAGCTTGCCGCCCGCCCGGGCGTCACCCTCGAGCACGACGACGTGGGCACCCCGCCGGCGCGCCTCCCAGGCGGCGGCCAGCCCGGCGATGCCCCCACCGACGACGGCGAGGTCGACATGCACGGTCACGCCCCGATCATCCGACCGCGGGCCGCCGTGCACCAAGTCGGCGTCGCCCGCTGGCGGTCGTCGTCAGGCGCCACGCACCAGGTCGGCCAGGCCGGCCATGACCGCCGGCTCGTCGTTGATCGACGCCGTGCGGGCGAAGGCCAGCCCCGAGTGCTCGGCCACCCGGCGGGCGTCGACGTCGAGGTCGTAGAGCACCTCGAGGTGGTCGGACACGAAGCCCTGCGGGCACACCAGCACGCCCTCGGACCGGCCGGTGGCGCCGAGGTCGCGGATGACCTCGGTCACGTCGGGGCCCCGCCACGGCTCGGGGGTGCGACCGGCCGACTGCCAGGCCAGCGTCCACCCGTACCAGCGGTCGAGCCCGGCCCGCTCGGCGATGGCGGTGGCCGACGCCCGCAGCTCGTCGGGATAGGGGTCGCCCTCGAGCACCCGCTCGGGCAGCGAGTGGGCGGTGAACAGCACCTTGGTCTTGTCCGGCAGCGTCGCCAGCGCCGAGCGCACCCGGGCGGCCTGGGCGTCGAGCCAGGCGGGCAGGGTGTGCCACGACTCGACGGGGCGGTACGGCACCCCGTGTTCGGCGGCGACGGCTGCGGCCCGCTGGTGGTACTCGCCGACCGAGCCCCGCGAGTAGTGGGGCGCCAGCACCAGCCCCACCAGCCGGTCGAGCGGTCCGCCTGTGGCGGCATCGCCCGCCAGCCCCGCCACCGCGTCCTCGACGAAGGGCGCGGCGTGCTTGTTGCCCAGGCCGACCCGCCAGCGGCCGGGCTCGGCGGTCTCCAGCGCGGCGGCGATGGCATCGACCTGGGCCCGGGTGCGCTTCGCGAGCGGCGAGACCCCGCCGATGGCCTGGTAGCGGTCGGTCAGCTCGGCGAGCTGCTCGGCCGACGGCGGCCGGCCCCGGCGGATGTGGGTGTAGTAGGCCTCGACCTCGCGGGGCGACGACGGTGTGCCGTAGGCCATGACGACCAGCCCGGTCGTCATCGGGCCGCCTCCCAGCCGTGCACAACCTCGACGAGGCGCTCGAGCACCGCCGGGTCGGTCTCGGGCAGCACGCCGTGGCCCAGGTTGAAGATGTGCCCGGGGCGCCCGCCGTTGGCGGCGAGCACCTCGAGCGCCGCCTCCTCCACCGCCGGCCACGGCGCCAGGCACACGGCGGGATCGAGGTTGCCCTGCACCGCCACGTCGGGTCCCAGCCGAGCCCTGGCCTCGTCCAGCGGCACCCGCCAGTCGACCCCCACCACCGACGCCCCGGCCTTGGCCAGCAGGGGCAGCAGCTCGCCGGTGGTCACCCCGAAGTGGATGCCGGGCACGCCGAGGTCGGCCACGCCCGCGAACACCCTGGTGCTGGCCGGCAGGACGTGGCGCTCGTACATCGACGGGTTGAGGCTGCCCGCCCAGCTGTCGAAGAGCTGGATGGCCTGCGCCCCCGCCAGCACCTGGGCTCGCAGCGAGGCGATGGCGATGCCGGCCAGCCGGTCGACCAGCCGGGCCCACAGGTCGGGCCGCCCGAGCATGAGGGCCTTGGTGCGGCCCAGCGTGCGGGACGGTCCGCCCTCGACCAGGTAGCTGGCCACGGTGAAGGGTGCCCCGGCGAACCCGATGAGCGGCACGTCGCCGAGCTCGCCCACCAGGTTGCGCACGGTCTGCTGCACGTACGGGCAGTCGGCCTCGGGGTCGAGCGGGCGGAGGCGGTCGAGGTCGGACTCGTCGGCGAACGGCTCGGCCACCACGGGGCCGACCCCGGGGTGGATCTCGACGCCGAAGCCCAGGGCCGCCACCGGCACGACGATGTCGCTGTAGAGGATGGCGGCGTCGACCCCGTAGCGCCGCACCGGCTGGAGCGTGATCTCGGTGGCCAGGTCGGGGTCGCGCACGGCGTCGAGGATGCTGCCGGTGCCCCGCACCGCCCGGTACTCGGGTAGCGAGCGCCCGGCCTGGCGCATGAACCACACCGGCGTGCGCACCGCCGGCCGGTTGCGGCAGGCGAGCAGGAACGGGGGCTCGGCGTCCTGGGACATCGCGGCCACGCTACCCGGGGGTGCCGCGGCGGCCCGTCCCCCATACCCCGGGGCCGCGCACGGGAGTTCCCCCGTCGACACCGGTGGCAGCGACCGGAAAGATGTCCCCATGCGCGAGAACGACGACGTCACCTCCGGCACCAGCGGCGGGTCGCTGGCCGAGGGGCTGGGCGAGACGGCCGAGCCCGGCGGCGGGTCGTCGAGCGGGCCCTTCGGCGGCGGCGACGTCGACGACTCGTACGGCGACAGCACGGGCAGCCAGGTCGACGACACCTACGACGACGACACCCACGACGACGACACGTACGGCGACGCCGACGGGGGCTTCGGCGACGGCGACCTCACCGACGTCGACACCGACACCGACAGCACCCTCGACCCGGCCGACGACGTCACGGGTGACCTCGGCGACGACGGCCTCGGCGACGCCGGGCTCGACGGCGTCGACCTCCCCTCGCAGGACGCGTCGCCGATCGAGGGTGTCGGCTACCTCATCGACCAGGTGCGCGAGGCGCTGTTCGGGCCCGACGACGACGCGGCAGGGTCCGTGCTGGACGCAGACCCGCTGGCGCCGGGCCTGGGCACCGAGCCGGCCGACCTTGCCACCGAGAACGACCTCGACCTGACGGGCGACGGCGTCGTCGATCACGGCGACCTGCTCGAGGCCGAGCAGCCGTTCGACTTCGACGCCGGCGGGGCGTAGCCGGCGCCACCAACCCTTCATGGCCAGGGCATCAGCCGGTAGCATGGTCCGTTCCTCGACCACCGGAGGAGCGCTTGGCCACTCACCCCGACCTGGCCGCCGAGCAGGCGTACATCGACCACGCGTACGACTCCCTGGAAGACGCGCGTCGTACGGCGACCCGCCTGCGCACGATGGTCGAGGTCGGCAGGGGGGGCACCGAGCAGGCCCGGTGGGAGCGCGAGATGATCGAGGAGAACATCGCCCAGCGCCTCGACTACCTCAACCTGGGCGACGCCAGCCTGGTGTTCGGCCGCATCGACAAGTCGCGCTCCGACGGCGGTGAGAGCTTCTACATCGGCCGCATCGCGGTGGCCGACGAGTCGCAGGAGCCGCTGGTCGTCGACTGGCGGGCCCCGGTGGCCGAGCCGTTCTACCGGGCCACCGGTCGGGCGCCGATGGGCCTGGTGCGGCGGCGCCACTTCGCCACCCGGGGCCGCAAGCTGCTCGGCATCGAGGACGAGCTGTTCGGCGAGGGTGCCGACCTGCTGGGCGGCGACCTGGCGGTCAGCGACGGCGACGGCAAGGTGCGGGGCAAGAGCACCCTCATCGCCGCGCTCGAGGAGTCGCGCACCGGCAAGCTCTCCGACATCGTCGCCACCATCCAGGGCGAGCAGGACGAGGTCATCCGCTCGCCGCTGCCCGGCGTGCTGGTGGTCCAGGGCGGCCCCGGCACCGGCAAGACCGTGGTGGCGCTGCACCGGGCGGCCTACCTGCTCTACACGCACCGGTTCCCGCTCGAGGGCCAGGGAGTGCTGGTGGTCGGCCCCAACCGGCTGTTCCTCGGCTACATCGAGCGCGTGCTGCCCAGCCTCGGCGAGGCCGGCGTCGAGCTCGCGGTGCTGGCCGACCTTGTCGACGACGTGCGGGTGCGGGGCCGCGACGCGCCGGCCACCGCCCGCATCAAGGGCGACGCCCGCATGGCCCGGGTGCTGGCCAAGGCGGTGCGCGACCGCGAGCGGCCGCTGCGCGAGCCGCTGCGCGTGCCCTACGGGGTGCAGACGCTGGTCGTGCCGGCCGACCGCACGGCCGAGATCGTGGCCGACGCCCGTCGCCGCTTCCGGCTGCACAACGCCGGCCGCCGGTTCGTCGAGAGCCAGCTGTTCCTGGCGCTGGCCGAGGTCAGCCGGGTGCCGACGACGGCAGAAGAGGTCCGCGAGCGGGCCCGCCTGGCCCCCGAGGTCCGCGAGGCGCTCGAGCGGATGTGGCCGGTCCTCACGCCGGCCCAGCTGCTGCACGACCTGTTCGGGTCGCGCCCCCTCGTCGACCTGGCCGCCGGCAAGCGCCT
>DASTFE010000028.1:0-5975 GCA_035708905.1 Acidimicrobiales bacterium
CGACTCGCTGCCGGCCAGGGTCCGCAGCGCGTTGAGCCGCATGATCTCGAGCCCGATGTGGGCCCGGGCCAGCCGCTGGCGCACGACGGGGTCGGCAGCCGCCCCGTTGCGCCGGGCGGCGGCGGTGATGGCGTCGAGCTCGTTGCGGAACGCGAGCTGCTGGCCCAGCGTCGACGCGCCCCGCTCGAACGCGAGCGTGCCCATCGCCACCTTCCAGCCCTCGTCCACGGCGCCGACCACGTTGGCCGCGGCCGTGCGGGCGCCGTCGAAGAACACCTCGTTGAACTCGCTGTCGCCGGTCATCTGCACGATCGGGCGGATCTCGACGCCGGCCTGCCGCACGGGCACCAGCAGGTACGAGATCCCGGTGTGGCGGCGCCGGGGGTCGGCGGGCGGCGACGTGCGGGCCAGCACGAAGCACCAGTCGGCCCAGTGCGCCAGGGACGTCCACACCTTCTGGCCGTGGACGACCCACGCGTCGCCGTCGCGCTCGGCCCGGGTGGCGATGTTGGCCAGGTCGCTGCCGGCGTTCGGCTCGGAGTAGCCCTGGCACCACAGCTCGTCGCCGGCCACGATCGGCGGCAGGAAGCGCCGTTGCTGCTCGGGCGTGCCGAAGGCGATGACGGTGGGGCCGAGCAGGCCCTCGCCCACGATGCCGAGGCGGCCGGGCGCCCGGGCCCGGGCGTACTCCTCGTAGTAGATCACGTGCTGCCGCAGCGACAGGCCCCGGCCGCCGTGCTCTGCGGGCCAGCCCACGCACGTCCACCCGTGGGCGCCCAGGTGCCGTTCCCAGGCCAGCCGCTCGTCGAACAGCGCGTGCTCGTCGCCGGGGCCGCCCCGCCCCCGCACCACCGCGAAGTCGCTGCGCAGGCTGTCCTCGAGGAAGGTGCGGACCTCGTCACGGAACGACAGGTCGTCGGCGCTCTCCCGCAGGTCCACGACGGCACGTTATCTGACGCACCGTCAGGCCTCGAACCCTCCCCGGCGGCGCTGGCCACGACCGCGACCCTCGTTCTTGCCGCGGTTGCTGGGGTGGTGACCCCACGAACCGCGGCAAGAACGCGCGGACCGGACTGCGTCGGTCGTCGCCGCTGCCGTAGCCTCGGTCCTGCCATGCCCGAGCGCGTCCCGTACCTGACCAGCCGGCTCCAGGGGTTCGGCACGACGATCTTCGCCGAGATGTCGGCCCTGGCCGAGCGCACCGGGGCGGTCAACCTCGGCCAGGGGTTCCCCGATTACGACGGGCCGCCGGAGGTCCTCGACACCGCGGTGGACGCCATCCGGGCCGGGCGCAACCAGTATCCGCCGGGGCGGGGCGTGCCGGCGCTGCGCGCGGCCATCGCCCGCCACCAGCAGCGGTTCTACGGCCTGCGCTACGACCCCGACACCGAGGTGCTGGTCACCGCGGGCGCCACCGAGGCCATCGCCGCCGCCTGCCTGGCGCTGTGCGAGCCGGGCGACGAGGTCGTGGTGCTCGAGCCCACCTACGACAGCTACCAGGCGTCCATCGCCATGGCGGGAGCCGCCCCGGTCTTCGTCACGCTGCGGCCGCCGGACTACCGGCTCGACGCCGACGCGCTGCGGGCGGCGGTCACGCCCCGCACCCGGCTGCTGCTCGTCAACTCGCCCCACAACCCGACCGGCACGGTGCTCGACCGGACCGAGCTGGCGGCGATCGCCGCGGTGGCCGTCGAGCACGACCTGGTCGTCGTCACCGACGAGGTCTACGAGCACCTGGTGTTCGACGGCGCCGAGCACGTCCCGCTGGCCACGCTGCCGGGCATGCGCGACCGCACCGTCTCGATCTCGTCCGGCGGCAAGACCTTCAACACGACGGGGTGGAAGGTGGGGTGGATCTGCGCGCCGCCCGAGCTGGTGACCGCCGTGACCACCGCCAAGCAGTTCCTCACCTACGTCAACGCCGGCCCGTTCCAGCCGGCCATCGCCGCCGGCCTCGACCTGCCCGACGCCTACTTCACGGGCATCGCCGCCGACCTGGCGGCCAAGCGCGACGTCCTGTGCGCCGGGCTCGAGCGGGCGGGCTTCGCGGTGTTCCGGCCGCAGGCCACCTACTTCGTGACCGTCGACATCCGCCCGCTGCGCCCCGACGGCGACGGCATGGCGTTCTGCCGCGAGCTGCCCGGGCGGTGCGGTGTGGTGGCGGTGCCCAACGAGGTGTTCTACGGCGACCGGTCGGCGGGGCGCCACCTGGTGCGCTTCTCGTTCGCCAAGCGCCACGAGGTCCTGCGCGAGGCCGTCGACCGGCTGGCGGCTCTGGAGGCCGGCGCCACCCCGGCCACCGCCGCGGGAGCAGCCCGAGCCGCAGGACGGTCAGCGTCGTGAGGGTCGCCGTCGTCCAGCACGACATCGTCTGGGAGGACAAGGACGCCAACTTCGCCCGGCTCGCCCCGAGGATCGAGCAGGCGGCGTCGACCGGCGCCGACCTCGTCGTGCTGACCGAGATGTTCTCGACCGGCTTCTCGATGCGCACCGACGTGATCGCCGAGCCCGAGGGCGGCCCGTCGTCGCAGTTCCTGGTCGATCGGGCGGCGGCCCACGGCGTGTGGGTCTGCGGCTCGTGCCCCGAGGTGCACGACGGGTCCGAACGTCCCCACAACACGCTGGTGCTGGCCGGCCCCGATGGCACCGTCCACCGCTACCGCAAGCTCCACCGCTTCGCCTACGGCGGCGAGGACCGGTCGTTCGAGGCGGGCGACAAGCGGGTCACCGTCGACGTCGAGGGCCTGCGGGTCAGCCTGTTCGTCTGCTATGACCTGCGCTTCGCCGACGACTGGTGGGCGCTCGCAGCCGACACCGACGTGTACGTCTGCGTGGCCAACTGGCCCGACACCCGCCGGTCGCACTGGTCGGCCCTGCTGCGGGCGCGGGCGATCGAGAACCAGGCCTACGTCGTCGGCGGCAACCGGGTGGGGCAGGGCGGCAAGCTCGCCTACGTGGGCGACAGCGCCATCGTCGACCCCCTGGGCGAGGTGCTGGCCGGCGGCGCCGGCGGCGAGGCCCTGCTGGTCGCCGACGTCACCGCCGAGCGCGTCGCCGAGGTCCGCGCCGACCTGCCGTTCCTGGCCGATCGCTGAGGGCCCCGGCCCCGGCGTCGACGATCGGCGGGCTCGGAACGACAGATCCGGACGGTGGTGGACATGCAGGTGCCGATGGCCGCGCCTCGCCCGATCGGGTCGACCCGTGGATGAGCCCGCGTTCCGTGCGCTCTTCGACGCCCACATGCCGCGACGCACCCGCAGCCGTGCCGCTCTCGCCGCCGTCGCGGCTGCCGTGGTCGCCGCCACCACCGGTGTCGCCGTGCTGTCCGGTGGCAGCGACCCCGACCCGGCGGCCGCCTTGACGCGTGCTGCGGAGACCACCGCCGAGGTGACCAGCCTCCGAGGCAGGGTCACCCGGGTCGACCAGTACGGCGAGTCCCACGGCACGTTGGCGGTGGCCGGCGACGACATGCGCATCGACATCTCGGGCCCCTACACGGACGGGCGCGTCGAGGGCAGCACGACGGTCGTGATCGACGACCAGATCACGCAGGTGGCGCTCGACGGCAGCGTCGAGGTGAGCACGATCGACGGTGACGACGAGCGCCTGCGCCCGTTCGCCGCGTCGTCCGCAGCCATGGTGACCGCGGCCCTCTCCGGCGGGCACGTGGCCGACCTCGGCCCGGCGGAGGTCGACGGGATCGAGGCCGACCAGTACCGGATCGAGGCCGACGATGCGACGCGCGAGGCGCTGGCCGAGCTCGCCCCCACCGAGCTGGCATGGTTCGAGCTCGAGCACCCGCAGCAGGTCACGAGCATCGAGATCTGGGTGGCCGACGACCTCATCCGGCGCATCGAGGTGACCGTCGACCACAGCGACTCGCCCACCGAGCGGCAGGTGGCGACGACGACCGTCGACTACTTCGACTTCCACGCCGACATCGAGATCACCCCGCTGACCAGCGACACCACTCCCGGCCCCTGACGCCCGCGCGGCACCCGCCAGGGTGGAGTTCCGGCGGGCCCGCGTACCCTGCCTCGCAGGTCCCGACGCGAGACGGCCGAGGAGGTGATGCGATGCGCGGTGGCCCGTCCGGCATGCTGGGCGCCGACCCCAGCCAGCTCGGCGACGCCAAGTTCGACGTCGACGTCGTGCGCCGCGTGCTGCGCTTCGCCAAGCCGTACCGGTCGATGCTGCTCGCCTACCTCGGTGTCATCGTCGCCGTGGCGCTCGTGCAGCTCGTGCCGCCGCTGCTGTTCCGCCAGATCATCGACGAGGCCATCCCCCGGGGTGTCGGCGGCGACAACACGCTGCTGCACGTGCTGGCGGGCCTCGCCGTGCTGGCGGCCGCAGGCAGCGCGGCGCTGGCCATCGTCGACCGCTGGCTGTCCGCCCGCATCGGCGAGGGCGTCATCTACGACCTGCGGGTCGAGGTCTTCGACCACGTGCAGCGCATGCCAATCTCGTTCTTCACCCGCACGCAGACCGGCGCGCTCACCAACCGGCTCAACAGCGACGTCATCGGCGCCCAGCGGGCGCTGACCACGACGATCGGCGGCGTGGTGTCCAACGTGATCGTGCTGGTCACCACGCTGGTGGCCATGGCGCTGCTCGAATGGCGGCTCACGTTGCTGTCGCTGGTGGTGCTGCCGCTGTTCATCGTGCCCGCCAAGCGCGTCGGCCGGCGGCTGCAGGCCGTGACCCGCCGGCAGATGGACCTCAACGCCTCGATGAACACCACGATGACCGAGCGGTTCAACGTCTCGGGCGCCCTGCTGGTCAAGCTGTTCGGCCGGCTGGACGACGAGCAGCGGTCGTTCGCCCGGCGGGCCGACGGCGTGCGCCGCACGGGCATCCGGGCCGCCCTGTACGGGCGCACCTTCTTCATCGCGCTGGGCCTGGTCGGGGCCATCGGCACCGCCGCGGTCTACTGGGTCGGCGGCATGCGCGTCGTCAGCGGCGCCCTGACGGTGGGCACGCTGGTGGCGCTCGCCGCCTACGTCACCCGTCTCTACGGGCCGCTGACCTCGCTGAGCAACGCGCACGTCGACCTGCTGACGGCCATGGTGTCCTTCGAGCGGGTGTTCGAGGTGCTCGACGCCCCGCTGCCGCTGGTCGACCGCCCGGGGGCGGCGGCGCTGCCGCCCGCCCGGGGGCGGATCGAGATCGACGACGTGCGCTTCACCTACCCCGACGACGTGGTCGTGCCCACGCTCGAGCTCGACCCGGCCGTCGGCCTGGTCCGGACCTCGGGCAACGGCAGCGGCGCCACCCGGCGCGACGGCCCGCCCGCCGGCGAGCGGAGACCGGGACGCGAGGTGCTGCACGGTGTGTCGGCCACGATCGAGCCGGGCCAGCTCGTGGCGCTGGTGGGCCCGTCGGGCAGCGGCAAGACCACGCTGTCGATGCTGGTGCCGAGGCTCTACGACGTCACCGCGGGAGCGATCCGCATCGACGGCCACGACGTGCGTGACGTCACCCAGGACTCGCTGCACGCCGCGATCGGCGCCGTCACACAGGACCCCCACCTGTTCCACGACACGGTCGGAGCCAACCTGCGCTATGCGCGTCCCGGCGCCACCGGCGCCGAGATCGTGGCCGCGGCGCGGGCGGCCCAGATCCACGACGTGATCGCCGCGCTGCCCGACGGCTACGACACGGTGGTGGGCGAGCGGGGCTACCGCCTGTCGGGCGGCGAGAAGCAGCGCCTGGCCATCGCCCGCATGCTGCTCAAGGACCCGGCCATCGTGATCCTCGACGAGGCGACCAGCCAGCTCGACAGCGAGAACGAGGCGGCCATCCAGCGGGCGCTCGCCCAGGCGCTCGTGGGGCGCACGAGCATCGTGATCGCCCACCGCCTGTCCACGATCACCACCGCCGACCAGATCCTGGTGATGGACGACGGCCGCATCGTCGAGCGCGGCGCGCACGCCGACCTGCTGGCCGCCGGGGCCCTCTACGCCGACCTGTACCGC
>DASTFE010000029.1:0-11041 GCA_035708905.1 Acidimicrobiales bacterium
CTAGAGACGGCCTGCGGCCGTCGACGAGGGCGTGGCCGCCTGCGGCGCCGGCCCCTGGCTGCGTCGCTGCTGTGCCTTCGGGCAGCGACGCCCAGCGACCGGGCAAGCCGGCCGCTGGCTGGCGCCGGCAACTTCGCCGACCTGTCCAGATTCGGCGGGGCTAGTGGCGCTAGTGGCGGCCGTCGCCCACGGGCATGAAGCCGGTGCACACGAGGTCGATTTTGCGGATGAGGCCGTCCCTGACGGACAGGAACGCGTCCTGCTCGATCACGTGCCAGGTGTCGGGCGCCCAGTCGGGGCGCAGCAGGAACCGGTAGGCGACCCGCTCCTTGCCCACGACCGTGTCGTGTCCCACGGTGAGGGGCTCGAACGCAGGGGCGGTGCCGTACCAGCTGCGGAACGCGCCGGCCACCTCGGCGGCGCCGTGGTGCTCGTCGAGGTGGCGGGGTAGCAGGGCGCGCAGCCACACGTCCGGCGCCAGCAGGTCGTGGAGGGCCTCGTGGTCGCGGGCGGTGAGCGCCTCGAGGAAGCGCTCTCCGGCCGTGCGCCGGGTCGTGGTGGGTGCGTCGTGCGTGATGGTCATGGTGGGTCCCTTCGTCAGGCCGCCCGCCGGGCGGCGGTCGGCAGGTCGAGTCGTTCGAGCGCGTCGGCCTCGCGGCCCATCTCGGCGCTCATCGCGAGCAGCCGCTGCCGCAGCTCGGTGAGATCCCACCGCCAGGCGGTGACGGCGTCGAGCGCGGCGAAGAAGCCGGAGGTCAGGTCGTCGCGGGTCTGCTGGTAGCCGGCCAGCGCCTCGTCCTCGGCGGCGACGCCGGTGTGGACGGCGAGGACGGCGCGGGCCAGCAGGTCGCTGTCGCGCAGCGCGCTGCTGATGCCGTGGGCGCCCGTGGGATCCATGAACGACCCGGCGTCACCGACCAGCGCCCAGCCCGGCCCCCACGCCTGGCGCTGGAACGCAGCCAGCCCGGGGAAGCTGCGGAACCGCGACACCCGGCGCGCCCGCCGCACGCGTGCGGCGACGTCGGGGTCGGCCTCCGCCAGAACCCGCCAGAACCCGCCCTCGACGTCGGAGCGGAGCCGCGTGGCGAAGGTGGCTGCCGGCACGGTCACCGACACGTTCACCTGACCGTCGTTGGTGGGGATGAGCGCGCCGGCGACCCCGGGCCGGTACAACCACTCGTAGCCCTCGATGTCGAGGCCCTCGAAGTAGGCGTACGCCACGCCGCCGCCCTCGCGGCCGTGCCAGTAGCTCGGGGCGGCGACCCGGCGGGCGACGGTCGACCGGACGCCGTCCGCGCCGATGGTGATCGGCGCCCGGGCGACGGACCGGTGACCATCCGCGGCGCGCAGCTCGACGCCGGCCACGCGACCGCTTCGGTCGCGGACGAGGTCGCCGACGCTCGTCTCGTAGCGGACCTCGGCGCCGGCACGGGCGGCGGCGCGGGCCAGCACCGGGTCGAGCACCGTGCGCCGCGGCGCGTAGAAGGCGTCGACGCCGTTGCGGGCCGAGATGTCGACGGCGACGACGTCGTCGCCATAGTGGATGATCGTCCGCCTGATCGGCGGCGAGCCGCTGGCGGCGATCTCGTCGAGCAGCCCCCAGCGCCGCAGCTGCAGGACGGCCGGGCGCAGCAGCGCGTGGGTCGACAGCGTGTCGGCGCCGGGCCGGGCGCGGTCCACGACCAGCACGCGCAGGCCGTGCCGGGCCAGCAGCAGGGCCGTCGAGGCGCCGGCGGCGCGGGCCCCCACGACGATGGCGTCGTAGTGGGCGTCGTCGTGCCCGGTGCCGGACCGGTGGGCGATGCTCATGGTGGCCTCCTCGTCTCGGCCCGGTCGGGCCGTCGGGGCGACCGTACGAAGGGGGCGGGCCTGAGGGCTTGGGGCCTGCCTGAGGACCGTGTGGAGACGCACAGCGGGGCCGCGTAGGGTCGCTGCCGGCGACACGGGCGCCGCGGGCGGTGACGGATGATCTACGCGTTCGAAGGGTTCGAGCTGGACGGCGAGGCGTACGAGCTGCGCCGGCGGGGCACGATCGTGAGCGTCGAGCCCCAGGTGTTCGAGGTCCTCCGCTACCTGGTCGAGCACCGCGACCGCGTCGTCGGCAAGGAGGAGCTCCTCGACGAGATCTGGGGCACCCGGTTCGTGACCGAGTCGGCGCTGACCACCCGGGTCAAGGAGGTGCGCCAGGCGCTCGGTGACGACGGTCGCGCCCAGCGGATCGTGCGCACCGTCACCGGGCGCGGCTACCGGTTCGTCGGCGAGGTCGTGGCCGCCGGCGACGACGCCCTGGGGTCGGACGGCGCCGGGGACACGCCACCGGCGCTGCTGCTCGGGCGGGACCACGAGCTCGGCGAGCTCGACGCCGCGCTCGCCGACGCCGCGGCCGGGCGGCGACGGGTGGTGCTGGTGAGCGGCGACGCCGGCAGCGGCAAGACGTCGCTGGTGCAGGCGTTCGCCGCCGCGGCGGGTCGCACCCGCGGCGCGCTCGTGGCCACCGGCCAGTCGATCGAGCACGCCGGTGCGACCGAGCCCTACCTGCCCCTGCTCGACGCGCTGTCGCGGCTGTGCCGCCGACCCGGCAGCCACGAGGTCGTGGCCACGCTGCGCCGGTGCGCCCCGACCTGGCTGATGCAGCTGCCGGGCCTGCTGGACGACGACGAGACCGCTGCGGTGCAGCGCCGCACGCTGGGCGCCACCCCGGGCCGGATGGCGAGGGAGCTGCTCGAAGCCCTCGAGGAGCTGAGCCGGCGCCGCCCCGTCGTCCTCGTCGTCGAGGACCTGCACTGGGCCGACGCTGCCTCGGTCGAGCTGCTGGCCGCGTCGGGCCGGCGGCACGCCGACGCCCGGCTGCTGGTCGTGGGCACCTACCGGCCCGGCGGCCCGGACGGCAACGGGCTCCACGCCGTGGTCGCCGACCTGGCCCCGCGGCGCCCCGCCTGCCGCCTCGTCGAGCTGCGCGGGCTGGGCGGTGGGGAGGCGACCAGCCTGCTCCGGTCACGCTGGGGAGCCACGTCGGTCCCCGGTGCACTGGCCGACATGGTCGTCGACCGGGCCGGCGGCAACCCGCTGTTCATGACCGCACTGGCCGACCACTGGCTCGCCACCGGGCTGGTGTCCGTCGACGAGGCGGGCGCCGTGCCGGCCCCGGACCTCGCCGCGCTGGCGGCCGCCGTCCCCGCGGACCTGCGGCTGCTGATCGAGCAGCAGGCCGCGTCGCTGCCGGCGGCCGACCGCGAGGTGCTGGACGCCGCCAGCGTGGTCGGCCTCCATCCGAGCGCCTCCGGGGTCGGCGCCGCCCTCGACATCGATGCCGACGTGGCCGAGCAGCGGCTGGCCCGGCTCGCCGAGCGGTCGATGTTGCTGGCGCGGGACGACGCGGTGCGACCCGCGGCCACGCCGGCGTCGGGATTCGGCTTCCGCCACAGCCTGTACCAGCAGGTGGTGTACGAGCGGGTGCCGCCATTGCAGCGGGCGCGGGCCCACGCCCGCGTCGGCGCTCACCTCGAACGCGTCTTCGGCCTCGACGATCCGGCCCATGCCGGTGAGATCGCGCGCCACCTCGCCGCCGGCGGCGAGGCGGCCCGGGCCGTGCCCGCACTCGTCTCCGCCGCCACCGTCGCCCTGCGGCGCAGCGGTCACCGCGAGGCCGTGGCGCTGCTGGAGCAGGCGCGGGCGGCGGTCGACCGGGTCGAGGACCGTGCCGACCGCGCCCGGTGGGAGGCGCAGGTGCTGTCCCTTCTGGCCCCGTCGCTCGTCGCCACCCGGGGGTGGGCGGCGGAGGAGGCCCGCGCCGCCTACGAGCGCGCCGTCGAGCTGGGCCGCGCCCTGCCCGACCCGGCGCTGCTCGATTCGATGCTCTACGGCCTGGCGACGCTGCACGAGTACCGCGCCGAGTACGACCGCTCGCACCAGCTCATGGAGGAGCGCCTCCGGCTCGGTGGCGCCGAGGACCCGGCCCTCGTCGAGGCCCACGAGCTGCTCGCCTGCTCGAGCTTCCACCAGGGCAACTTCCGGGAGGCCCTCGACCACACCGACCGCGTCCTCGCGGCCTACGACCCCGGCCTGCACCTCGGCCTGATGGCCCTGCACGGCGAGAACCCGGCCGTGTCGACCCGGCACTGGGCCGCACTCGCGCAGTGGTTCCTCGGGTACCCGGATCGGGCGCTGCGCACGATGGAGGAGGCGCTCGCCCTGGCCGCCGACGGCTCCCACTCGTTCAGCCTGTCCCACGCCCACGAGCACGCCGCCTACCTCTTCCAGCACCGCGCCGAACCGGAGAGGGCGCGCCGCCACGCGGAGGCCACGATCCGCCTGGCGGAGGAGGCGGGCTACGTGTACCGGCATGCCACCGGCACGATGATGCGCGGCTGGGCCCTCGCCGCCACCGATCCGGGGGCGGGCCTCGCCGAGCTCGACGCCGGCCTGGCCGCGTACCGGGCCACGGGCGCGGCGATGGACCTGCCCTACTTCCTCGCACTGCGAGCGGGCGTCCTGCTGCGGCTGGGCCGGCTCGACGAGGCGTCCGACGCCCTCGACGCCGCGGAGGCCGTCAACCCCCCGGACCGCCCCTACTACTACCAGCCCGAGCTTCTACGGCTGCGGGCCGAGGTGCTGCGCCGCCGCGGTGCCGCCGAGTGGGCGGCCCCCGCGTGGCGCGGGATCGAGGCCGCCCGTGCGCTCGGCGCCCGGTCCCTCGAGCTGCGCACGGCGATGACGCTCGTCGCCGGCGCCGACGCCGACGCGGACGAGGCGAGCGCCACCGCGATCGCGGCGCTCCGGGCGGTCCACGACACCTTCGACGACGGTCTCGACACACCCGAGCTGCGCCGGGCCGCCCGCCTGCTCGACCGGGGCGGCTGACCCGGGGACCGGCGCCGCACGAGGCGCCACCGCCGTCGTCCCGAAATTGTTGACAGACCCACTCAGGTTTCGATTGACTGAGCAGGCCTGAAGCCTGACTGTTCCAATCAGGTTTCTCAGGTATCCGCCACGAGACCGGAGCAGCCGATGGGTCAGCGCGAGATCGACGCCGCACAGCTCGCCGACGCCGAGAAGTTCGAGGCCGTGCTGGCCGCCTACCTCGCCGGCGAGGTCGAGGACGACGCCTTCCGCATCTTCCGCCTGAACAACGGCATCTACGGGCAGCGCCAGGGCGGCCACAACCAGATGGTGCGGGTCAAGATCCCCTGGGGCGGCATGCTGCCCGACCAGCTCGAGATGATGGCGCACCTGGCCGACACCTACTCGCGTGGCTGGGGGCACATCACCACCCGCCAGAACATCCAGTTCCACTACGTCCAGCTCGAGAAGGTGCCCGAGGTCATGCGGCTGCTGGGCAGCGTGGGCATGACCACCCGCGAGGCGTGCGGCGACACGGTCCGCAACGTGCAGGGCTGCCACCTCGCCGGCGCCTGCCCCCACGAGAAGCTCGACGTCACGCCGTGGGCCGAGGCCACGTACCGCCACTTCGTGCGCAACCCCCTGGGCCAGCGCCTGCCCCGCAAGTTCAAGATCAACTTCTCGGGCTGCGCCACCGACTGCGGCCAGGCCATGTTCAACGACGTCGGTGTCGTCGCCACCACCCGCACGGGCGACGACGGCACGGTCGAGCAGGGCTTCCGCGTCTTCGTCGCCGGCGGCCTCGGTGCCAACCCCCACCCGGCGCTGGCGCTCGAGGAGTTCACCGCCCGCGAAGACCTGCTGCCCACCGTCGAAGCGATCCTGCGGGTGTTCAACAACCACGGCAACCGCGACAACAAGCTGCGCGCACGCATGAAGTGGCTGGTCGACACGCTCGGCTGGGACGACGTCAAGGCCCGCATCGTCAAGGAGCGGCGCCTGCTGCTGGGCTCGTCGTCGTGGCCCGGCGGCATCCCCGAGGAGGTCGCCAAGGCCGGCGACGACCCGGCCGGGGTGGCCGTCGGCGTGACCCCCACGGCCATGGGTCACGGCGTGCCCGTGCAGATCACGCGGCGCGACCCCTACGAGCGCTGGGACGACGCCAACGTCGTGCGGGGCGCGGCCAAGGGCACCGTGTCGGCCATCGCCTACGCCCGGCTCGGCGACGTCACGAGCGACCAGTTCCGGGCGCTCGCCGCCATCCAGCGCGACCTGGGCCTCGAGGTGCGCCTCACGAACCGCCAGAACGTCGCCTTCCGCGGGCTGACCGAGGACCAGCTCCCCGAGCTGCACCGGCGCCTCGCCGCCATCGGCATGGACCAGCCGGGCGCGGAGCTCGTGCGCGACGTGGTCACCTGCCCGGGCGCCGACACCTGCAACCTCGCCGTCACCCAGAGCCGCGGCCTCGGCGCCGCCATCGGCGACCGGCTCGAGGACGAGGGCCTGGCCGAGGTGGGCGGCCTGCGCATCAACATCTCGGGCTGCACCAACTCGTGCGGGCAGCACCACACAGCCGACATCGGGTTCTTCGGCGCCGAGCGGCGGGCCCACGGGCGCTCCGCCCCCGGCTACCAGATGCTGCTCGGCGGTCACGTGGGCGACGAGCGCATCCACTTCGGCGACAAGGCCCTGCGCCTGCCCGCCCGCAACGCGGCCGAGGCCACGGTGCGGGTCGTCCGCCGCTTCGCCGGCGAGCGCCGGGCCGGCGAGTCGTTCCGCGAGTGGATCGACCGCGTCGGCGGGGCCAAGGCCCTGGCCGGCGAGCTGCGCGACCTCGACCACTTCCCCACCCCCGACGAGGCGCCCGAGTTCTACGTCGACTACGACGAGACCGGGCCCTACGAGGCCGAGGTGGGTGCCGGCGAGTGCGCCGGCGTCTGACGGAGGCATCTGTGACGTTTCTCGTCGATCCCCCCGCCCTGCCCGTCCGCGCCTTCCACGACGAGGAGCTGGCCGAGCTCAACGCCGCGTTCGAGCGCTGGCCGGCGCCCCGGATCATCGAGTGGGCGGTCGAGCACTTCGCCCCCCACCTGTGCCTGGCGGCGTCCATGCAGGACGCCGTGCTGATCGACCTGGCCACCCGGGTCGACCCGGCCATCGAGGTCGTGTTCATCGACACCGGCTACCACTTCCCCGAGACCCTCGAGACCGTCGAGGCCGTCCGCCGGCGCTACGGGCTCAACCTGCGCATGATGACGGTCGCCCCCCACGACGAGGAGCTGTGGAAGGTCGACCCCGAGAACTGCTGCTCGGCGGTGAAGGTGGGCCAGCTCGACCGGGCGCTGGCCGGCAAGGCCGCCTGGATGAGCGGCCTGCGCCGCGCCGAGGCCGCCACCCGGGCGGCGGCCCCGATCGTGGCCCGCGACCTGCGGGGGCTGGTCAAGCTCAACCCCATCGCCACGTGGAGCGACCTCGACGTGCAGGGCTACATCGCCGACCACGACGTGCCGGTCAACCCGCTGCTGCTCCAGGGCTACACCTCGATCGGCTGCCAGCCCTGCACCACCCTGCCCACCGAAGCCGGCGACGCCCGGTCGGGCCGCTGGGCGGGCCGGGGCAAGACCGAGTGCGGCATCCACGCCTGAGCAGCGCGGGCGCCCTGCTCAGGCCTCGTCGCCCCGCAGGAACCCCAGCAACCGGTTGACCGCGTCGATCTCCTGATCGTCGGGAGCGGCCTCGGGCTCGCCCTCGGGCACCTCGTCGCCGGGATCGCGCCGACGGACCCTCGGCGTGCGCCCGGCCAAGCGGTTGTCGTCGGACTCGCCAGTTCCGGCCATCACCCTCCACCTTCCGCCGTTGCCCCGACCGTCGACCACGGGGGCGCCCAGTCTCGTGGCACCCTGCCCGGCTCCGCGCGGGGATACGCATGCCGATCTGGTTGCGTTGATGTCGATCCCGTCGCGTCTGCCGGTTCGGTGGCGCGCTCACCGCGGGGCGTCGACGGCCCGCAGCGGGCGCCCGACGACCACCGCCACGACCGCCACGAGGACGCCGCTCGACAGCAGCACGACCTGGGTCGAGGCCAGGTGGCCGACGAGCGGCCAGGTCACCTCGTCCAGCAGGTCGTCGGCCACGCCGGCGCCGATGGCCGCCAGCGCCAGCCCGGCCCGGATCACGACGTGGAACACCGCGAAGGCCATGACGCGCTGGGCGTCGCCCAGCTCGCTCTGCAGCAGGCCCATGGCGAGGGCCAGCACCAGCGCCGACAGCCCCCCGAAGGCGACGGCGCCCAGCAGGGCCAACCCGATCTCCGGCGTCAGGCTCATCGCCGCGACGACGCCGCCCTGCACGATCAGGGCCACGCGCACCGTGGCCAGGCCACGCCGCGGCAGCCACCGCAGCACGAGCAGGCCGCCGGCCGCCCCCACGCCGAAGCAGGCCACGAGCAGCCCGAACTGGGTGTCGGTGGCGCCGAGCACCTCGCGCACCCAGACGACGCCCAGCGAGAACAGCGCGCCCAGGCCGAACGCCACCGCGGCGGCCGCCGGGGCCAGCCGGCGCACGAGCGGCAGCGCCAGCGCGTCGAGGAAGCGGCCCTGCTCGGTGCCCGGGGCGGCGCTGGACGACGTGCCCAGCTCGGGCAGCCGGGCGATCGCCAGGAACGACACCGCGAACGTGACGGCGTCGAGGGCGAACACAACCCGGGCCACCGCCAGCCCGCCGTCGGAGCCGACCAGCGCGGCCACCGCCGCGTACAGCCCGGCACCGACGGGGATCATCCCGTACGAGCTGCCGAGCACCAGGCCGTTGGCCACGGCCAGGTCGTCGTCGTCCTCGACCAGGTCGGGGATCGACGCGTCGCGGGCCGGCAGGAACACCATCCCCGCCAGCTCGATCACGAACGCCCACAGGTAGATCCACCACAGGCCGGTCACCCACGGCAGCACGGCCGCCGCGGGGACGCGCACGGCGTCCATGGCCAGCATGATCCGGCGCCGGCTCCAGCGCGTCACCAACCGGGCGGCGACGGGGCCGGCGAACACCGTCGGGGCCAGCCGCAGCACCAGCACGCCGCCGACCGCCGTGGCCGAGTCGGTGATGTGCAGCACCAGCGCCATGAGGGAGACGGTGCCCATCCAGTCGCCGAGCGCCGACACCGCCTGGCCGGCCAGCAGGGTGTGCAGCGGCCGGACCCCGGTGGCGGCGCCGGGCCCGTCGGGGGCCGGGGACGGCCGCCCCCACCGCCCGCCGAACGGCGCGGGCGCGGCGTCGTCGGGGGTCGTCACGCCTGCCGCTCCGAGGCGTCCGCCCGCCCGTCGCGGGCCAGCTCGTCGACGATCCACCCCACGGCCGCCGCCACCGGCTCGACCGCTGCCGGCGTGAACCCGTGCCCCATCCCGGGCACGAGGTCGAGCAGCCGCGGCTCGCTCGCCGCCTCGAACAGCAGCCGCGCCGCCGCGGCGGACACGAACCGGTCGGCCAGGCCGTGGACGACCGCGACGGGCCGGGTGACCCGGGCGATGCGATCGACCGGCGGCGCGCCCCGCCCCGGCCGGACGGCGACGCGGGTGCCCAGGCGGCGGGCGGTCACGGCCCGCCCTACCCGGGTCTGGGTGAGGGCCACCGCCATGACCCCGCGGGTCGACCGCGGCACCTGCCACAGGGCGGGCGTGCCGACGACCACCGCGCCGTCCGCACGCAGGTCGGGGCCGTCGGCGCCACCGACGGCGTCGGCGCCGGGATGGGCCGACCGCGACCGCCCGCCCCCGTCGCCGTCGGGCCGGCCTGCGGGCGCGTCGGCGGCCGGCGACGGGGCGGCGGAGCCGGCCAGGTGGTCGATGCTGGCGACGCCCCCCATCGAGGCACCCACGACCACGACGACGTCGGCGTCGGCCCGGGCGGCCGCCACGGCGGCGTCGACGTCGAGGCGCTCGCGGAACCCGAGCGTGGTCGCCCCCTCCGAGCCTCCGTGCCCCCGCAGGTCGAAGGTCAGCACCCGGCGTCCGGCGGCGACCTGGCTCGCCGCGACCATCTCGACCTCGGCCCCGTCCTTGTGGCCGCAGAACCCGTGGACGACGACCACCGCCTCGCCGGCGTCCGGGGTCCCGGGCGGTGGCCGCCACCACCGGGCCGTCAGGCGCACGCCGTCGGCCGTGGTCAGGACCAGGTCGGTCACGTCTCCCACCACCAGGCCAACCCCGCGAGGCCGCGGCCGGTGTGCGCGACCATGACCGGGCTGAACGGCCCGACCAGGCACGAGGCCGGGGCCAGCGGGGCCAGCCGGTCGACCAGGTCCTGCGCCGCCTCCGGGTCGAGGGCGTGCAGCACCGCGGCGTGCAGCCGCCCCGCGGAGGGGTCGCCGCCCGGCGCGTCCGCCGCGCAGCGGGCCACGATGCGCTGGCGGGCGGCCTCGGGGCTGAAGGCGGGCCGCACCGGCCGGGCCCGGCCGTCACGGAACTCGAACAGCGGGCGCACCCCGAGGCGGTCGCCCAGCCACCGGGCCGCGTCGGGAACCCGGCCCGAGGCGGCCAGGCGCTCGAGGTCGGCCACGGTCGCGACCAGGCGCACCCGGGCTGCGACGCGCTCCGCGGCCGCCACGGTCGCCGCCAGGTCGGCACCCTGGGCCGCGGCGTGGGCCGCGGCCAGCACGACCAGCGCCTGGGCGCCCGCGGCCGTGTTGGTGTCGACCACCGCCAGCCGCTGGGCCACGTCGCCCGAGGGGTCGTCGTCGGCCACGAGCTTGGCGGCCAGCACCGCGGAGTCGAACGTCGACGACATGCCGGCCGCGATGGTCAGCACGAGCACGGGACCCGCGGCCAGGGCCTCGGTGATGACGGCCACGTACTCGCCCGGCGCCGGGGCGCTGGTGGAGATCGGCTCGGCGAAGCGGCGCACCACCTCGTCGAGGCCGATCTCGCCGTCACGGTGGCGCTCGGCGCCGATCGTCAGCCACAGCGGCACGACCCGGATGCCGTGGCGCTCGGCCGTGTCGGGGGGCAGCGCGGCTGCGCTGTCGGTCACCACCGTGACGCGGCTCACGGCCGGCCTCCCTGTTCGGCGGGGCCGTGGTCGCCGGGACCGGCCGGGTCGTGGTCGAACACCAGGCGGTGCAGCGCCACCTGCGCCCACGGGCCGGTGGGGCGGCGGTTGCCGGCCACGCGCTTGGCCAGCATCGCCGTCGCGACGCCGGCGCCGGCCACGG
>DASTFE010000030.1:0-8899 GCA_035708905.1 Acidimicrobiales bacterium
GGCCGGGGGTGGGTGCTGGCGATGATGATCGGGGCGCTGGTCGTCTACCTGTGGGCCGACGGCACGTTCACCGACAGCCTGATCGCCTACCACGGGCGCCCGGATGCCGACGGCGTGACCGCGGCGGACACGGTCAGGTCGGTGCGCGACGCGTCGCGGGCCACCGGATGGGCCGGGCTGCTGGTCCTGCTGCTCCCGGCGATGCACGTCGCCACGCGCACGATCCTGCGCCGCGGCGCCCCCCGCCCGTGGGCCCGGGCCTACGCGGCGGGGGCGGCCGCCGTCGACCTGCTGCTCGGGCTCGCCCTCGTCCCGGCGGCCACGCTGGCGCTGCTGATCCTGGCCACGGGCATCGACGCGGCGACCGACCCGACGGTCGGCACCCCGTTCGGCGACGAGCCGTGGGCGGCCGTGAGCGTGCTGCTGCCCTTCGGGGTCGTCGGCCTGGTGCTGATCGTCCGCTCGACCTGGCGGCTGGCCCGGGCCGCGTTCGGCCGCCCGGTGGCGGCGCCGATGCTGGCCGCGGGCTACCCCGCGCCGCATCCGGTGCGCTGACGCGACGCCATGAAGGCCATCGTCCAGGACGTCTACGGCACGGCCGACGTCCTCGAGCTGCGGGACGTCGCCACGCCCGAGGTCGGCGACGACGAGGTGCTGGTGCGCGTGCACGCGGCGGGCGTCGACCGGGGCGTCTGGCACCTCATGACCGGCTTGCCGTACCTCGTGCGGATCGCGGGCGTCGGGCTGCGCCGGCCCAAGACCAGGGTGCGCGGCTTCGACCTGGCCGGAACGGTCGAGGCGGTCGGCACGCGCGTCACCAGGTTCCGGCCCGGCGACGAGGTGATGGGCACGGGCGACGGGTCCTTCGCCGAGTACGCCGCCGCGCCCGAGGTGAAGCTGGCGCCCAAGCCGGCGGGCCTCACGTTCGAGCAGGCGGCGGCCGTCCCGGTCTCGGGTTCCACCGCGCTGCAGGCCGTCCGCGACCAGGG
The DNA here is from genome assembly GCA_035708905.1 of Acidimicrobiales bacterium. Classification (GTDB taxonomy): domain Bacteria; phylum Actinomycetota; class Acidimicrobiia; order Acidimicrobiales; family VFJN01; genus ZC4RG19. The sequence continues at coordinate 990 of DASTFE010000030.1, forward strand.
GCGGATCCACGACGGCGACAGGGTGCTGATCCTGGGCGCGTCCGGCGGTGTCGGCACCTTCGCCGTGCAGCTCGCCAAGGCGTTCGGCGGCGAGGTCACCGGTGTGTGCAGCACGGCGAAGGTCGACCTGGTCCGGTCGCTCGGTGCCGACCACGTCGTCGACTACACCCGCGACGACCCCACCGACCGGCGTCGGTGCTACGACCTGATCCTCGACATCGGCGGCAACCGCCCGGTCCCGCGCCTGCGGCGCGCCCTCACCGACCGGGGGACGCTCGTCATCGTCGGCGGCGAGGGCGGAGGTCGCTGGTTCGGCGGTCTGCAGCGGCCGGCCCGCGCGCTCGTGACGTCGCCGTTCGTGCGGCAGCGGCTCCGGACGTTCGTCGCGCGGGAGCACTACGAGCAGCTGCTGGTGCTGACCGAGCTCGTCAACGCGGGCCGGCTCACCCCCGTCGTCGACCGCACCTACCCCCTGAGCGAGGCGCCCGAGGCCATCAGGTACCTCGAGTCGGGCCACGCCCGCGGCAAGGTGGTCGTCAGCGTGTAGGCGGTCAGCGCGGGGCGAGGGCCCTGGCCGGCTCGCGGTCGGCCGCCTGCGCCGCCCGGTACGCCATGGCGATGATGGGCCCGAGCGTCGCACCCCCGGCCCAGTAGGCCTGCGCCGAGGCCGACGCCACGCAGTTGCCCACCCCGTAGAGCCCGGGGATGGGGCGGTCCTGGTCGTCGACGATCTGGCCGTCGGGCGTCGCCTTGGGGCCGCCCTTGGTGTCGAGCGTGCCGCCGGTGACCAGCGCGGCGTAGTACGGGCCGCTGTCGCTGATCGGCCACATGGTCGGGTTCTCGCGCCCGGGCTCGTCCTTGACGGGACCGTTGAACAGCTGCTGGACGGCGCGCTCGCCCCGGTGGAAGTCACCGTCGACGCCCTCGCGGGCGAAGGCGTTGAACCGGTGGACGGTGGCCGGCAGGTTGGTGGCGAAGTCGTCCGCCAGCGTCAGCCCGCCCGTCAGGGCGCGGTATCGGTCGAGCCGCTCGGCGATGCCCTCGGCCAGCTCGTCCCAGGTCTCGCCCCGGATCACGTGGTCGTCGCGGCCGCCGGGCGGCGGGATCAGCCGGCCGTACTCGTCGCTGGCCGAGTGCTCCGCGGCGCGCTGGTCCCAGATCGCCACGAGGACCAGGTTGGGGAAGCCGCACTCGTCGGGGTCCCACGTGAAGAAGACCTGCGCGAGCTCGTTGTACGCCAGCTTCTCGTTGACCACCCGCACGCCGTGCCGGTCCACCCAGATCATCGAGTCGCCGGCCACCGAGAACATGCCCGACATGTCGGGCCGCTTCTGGACCGCGTGCTCGAGCGGCACCGGGCACATCCAGGCGTAGTTCATGTTGCGGAGCTGGCCGCCGACCGCGGTGGCGATGCTGACGAAGTCGCCCTCGTTCGACATGGCCGCGCACCCGCCGAACACCGGCACGTTGAGGAAGTTCCTGCGCAGCTCCTCGTCGTGGGTGAAGCCGCCGGTGGCGAAGATCACCGCCTTGCGGGCCTCCACCCGCAGGGTCCTCCCGCCTGCGTCGCTGGCCTCGACGCCGACCACTGCGCCGCCGTCGCCGGTGACGAGCCGCTGGACGCGGTGACCGGTCCGCACGTCCACGCCGTCGCGCCGGGCCGCCTCGCTCATGTTCCGGATGGCGACCTGCCCGCCGTCCGACATCGTCTCCGACGCGCCGAGGGGATAGAGCACGCGGCCCTTGGGGGTGGCGTCCTCCGCCAGCTCGGCCCAGTAGTCGGGCACCTCGGCGGCGTGGACGTAGGGGAGGGCGCCCTTCTCCTTCAGCAGCTCCGCCGCGGCGGACGCGCTGTCGTACACGGCCTCGCACGACGCGTACTCCCACTCGGAGAGACCGAAGCGGGGGTGGTCGGGGTCGTAGAGCGTCGGGCGCGACAGCCGGGCCATGTAGCGCAGGCAGTCCTCCTTGCGGTCCTCGAGGCCCAGGGCGCGCAGGCCCTCGTTGTTGGGCACCCAGTACCAGAACGCCGCCTTCCTGGCCGTCCCGCCCAGCTCGGGTGCCTTCTCGATCACCATGACCTCGTTGCCCAGCCAGCGGGAGAACAGGGCGGCGGGCAGGCCGCCGCCGCCCCCGCCGACCACGACGATGTCGACGGCTGCGTCGAACGAACCGGCCTGGGCCGGCGCCGCCGACTCCCGGGGCGCGATCTCACCTGCAGCAGCCATCGTGGGTCACCTCCCTGCCCGGTCCGGGGCCGGGCGTCGTGTGCCGATGGCCGCATCATGCGGCGCCGGGCGGGGGCGCTGGTGTCCCAAGATGCGACACGCGAGTGCGCTATACGAACAGTTGTGCGCTAAGTGCACACCCGCGGTACGGTGATGCCCGGCCCAGCCGACCGGGGTCGAGGGGACGAAGGGGGCTGCCGATGGCCGTTCTCGACGTGATGAGCCGGCAGGCGTTGCGGGCGCGCGAGGACTTCCTGTCCGGGCAGCCCCCCCGGGGGCCGGTGCGGTCCGACATCCTGGCGTCATGGCGCCGTTCGTCCCTCAGCGGCGCCGATCCGGAGGCCGCGGAGCTGCCCTACGACGGCAGCCACCACGAGAGCGCGCTGCTGCGGACGGCCCGCCCGGTGCTCGACGCCCTCGCCGACCAGCTCGACGGGTCCACGGCGGCGCTGCTCCTCGCCGACCGGGGCGCGCGCATCCTCGGCCGGTGGGTGGGCAGCGACGAGCTGAGCCGGGTGATGGACCGCACCTGCTCGGCTCCCGGCTTCTCGCTGGACGAGACGGCCTGCGGGACCAACGGCCTCGGGTCCGTGGTCGAGGAGCGGCGGCTCTTCCACGTGACCGGCGCCGAGCACTACGCCGCCCGGTTCCTGGGCTACTCGTGCTGCGGCGCGCCGATCCGGCACCCGGTGTCGGGTCGTCTCGACGGGGTCGTGACCCTGGTGTGCCGGGGGGAGGATGCGAACCGCCTGATGGCCCCGGTCGTCACGCAGGCGGCCGCGGCGATCGAGGAGCGCCTCGTCGAGGCCGCCGGCCACCAGGAGCGGGCGCTGCTCGCCGCTTTCCTCGCCCGCCGGCGCGACACCCGGCGCCCCGTCGTCGCCATCAACGAGCGGACCGTGATCGCGACGCCGTCCGCGGCCCGCGCGTTCGACCGTGATCAGCTCGCCGTCCTGTGGGAGCACGTGGCGGGCGTGGTCGCCCGCGGGCGGTCGGGCACCGTCGAGCTCAGCACCGGCGACGACCGCACGATCGTGTGCGACTGCCGCTCGCTGGCCGAGCACGGCGAGCCGCACGGCGCTCTCGTCGAGATGGAGCCCGCCCGCGAGCGCGCCGACGCGGCGGGCCGCGGCGCCGACCGGCGGGCGATCGACCTCCCGGGCCGCAGCCGCCGGTGGCGCCACACGGCGCGCGAGGCCGCGCGCGTCCGCTCCTCGCGCCTGCCTCTGCTGGTCACCGGCCCCCCGGGCAGCGGGAAGCTCGAGCTCGTGCGGGCCATCCACCGCGAGGCGGTGGCACGCGGCCGTTGGGCGGTGGTCGACGCCGCGCGGTCGGTCGTCGACGGCCCCGACGCCTGGCTCCGCCGCCTCGTCGACTCGCTGGCCGGCGAGGCGGACGTGGTCGTCGTCCGCGCCCTCGAACGGCTCGACGCCCGGACGGCCGAGGTGCTGGCCACCGTGATCGACCACCGGGCCGGTCAGGCGGGGCCGCGCCTGGTGGCGACCATGACCACCGGCGGCGCCCCGCCGCCGAGGGCGATCGCCGGCCTGGCCGACCGGTTCGTGCACCACGTCGACGTCCCGTCGCTGGGCGAGCGCAGGGACGACATCCCCGAGGTCGTCGCCGCCCTCGTCGCTCGTCACCGTCCGGGATCCGCCCGCCGGTTCGCTCCCGAGGCGCTGCAGGCGCTCGTGCGGGCGGACTGGCCCGGCAACGTGCGCCAACTCGAGAACGCGGTGCTCGGCGCGCTGCAGCGGCGTGATGCCGGCGACGTGGTGCTCGACGACCTGCCCCGGCACCTCGTCACCGGTTCGTCGCCGGGCCTCACCACCATGCAGCGGGCCGAGCTCGGCGCGATCCTGGCCGCCCTGCGCACGGCCGACGGCAACAAGCAGGAGGCGGCGGCGGCGCTGGGCATCGCCCGCTCGACGCTCTACCGCAAGCTCCGCCAGTTCAGCCTGGACCTGGACCGCGCCTCGTACTAGAGGCGCCGTCCAGCCCGAACACCCGGCGGGCGTTGCCGGACAGGTACAGGTCCCGCGCCTCGTCGTCGAGCCCGAGGTCGTCGAGGCGGGCCAGCGCCCGCTCGGCGCCCAGCATCGGCCAGTTGGTGCCGAACAGGACCCGGCTGCGTCCCCGGCCCCGCATGTAGTCAACCAGCGGCGCGGGCAGCCGGTGGGCGGCATAGGCCGACGTGTCGACGTGGAAGTTGGGGTACTTGGTCGCCAGCGACAGCACCTCGTCGATCCACGGGTAGCCGACGTGACCGCCGACGACCACGAGGTCGGGGAACTCGAGCAGCACGTCGTCGAGGTAGGGGATCGGTCGCCCGGGCTCGGAGGGGCACAGCGGGCCCGTGTGGCCGATCTGGGTGCACAGCGGCACGCCCAGCTCGACGCACGTGGCGAACAGCGGGTAGTAGCGGCGGTCGTTGGGCGGCAGGTTCCACAGCCACGGCACCACCCGGATCGCCACGAACCCCAGGCCCTCGACGCACCGCCGCACCTCGCGGCACGCCGCCACCGGTTGGCGGATGTCCGCGGTGCCGACGCCGCGGAACCGGTCCGGGTGCTGCGCCACCAGATCCGCGACCTCGTCGTTGCCGATCAGCATCCCCGCCGGCCCGCACCAGGCGCTCATCAGGGCGACGTCGACGCCGCCGCGGTCCATCGCCGCCAGCGTCGCCTCCGGGTCGGCGAGGCCGGCGCGGTCCTGGCCCGTCCACCGCAGCAGCGTGTCGAGCCACGGCTGGGCGGCGAAGGTGGCGTTCGGTTGCTGTGCCCACGCATCGATGATCATCCGCCGATGATACTTAGGCTGTTAAGTTTCTCCGACGTGCCGGCGGCGCGGGACGAGCGTCTGTACTTCCACCTCCAGGTGGCGGCGGCGCAGCTGCGCGCCGCCGCCGACCGGCGCTGCCTCGATCAGGCCGGTGTCACCACCGCCCAGGCGGCGGCGCTGGCCGTGATCCGTGATCAGCCGGGCGTCTCGCAGCGGGCCCTCGCGAGCGCGCTGCGGCAGACCGAGCCGTCGATCACGACGCTCGTGCGGCGGCTGGTGGGGGCCGGTCTCGTCGACCGCCGCGTCGACCCGGCCGACGGGCGCGCCCGCACGCTGGCGATCACCGGCCGCGGGGCGGCTGCGCTCGCGTCGGCGGACGCCGCCTTCGCTGCGATCAACGACCACGTCGATGCCGTGCTCACCGACGACGAGGTCAGGCTGGTGGCCGGCGCGCTGCGCCGGCTGGCGGCACCCGGCGTCAGGCTCGCCGGCGAGCCCCCGCCGGCGTCGTGACCGCGTCTGCGAGCGATAGCCGCCGCCGTCAGCGGGTAGGCGTCGATCATGCCCACGAAGAAGGAAGACCTGCCGGGCACGATCCGGCGTTCACCGAAGAAGGCCCAGCGCACCTACGCCAAGGCGCTCGACAGCGCCCACGAGCAGTACGACGACGAGGAGCGTGCCCACCGCACCGCCTACGCCGCGCTGAAGCACAGCTTCGAGCGGTCGGGCGACCGCTGGGTGGCCAAGGACGAGAAGGGGCCGTCCGATCCCCAGGCCGCCAAGGGCGGCAGGGCGGCCCGCGAGAGCAGCACGCCGACCGGCGGCGGCAAGGACGTCGGGGCCACCAGGTCGGAGCTCATGGACAAGGCGCGCGAGCTCGACATCAAGGGCCGTTCGAAGATGAGCAAGGACCAGCTCGTCAGGGCGGTGGCCAAGGCCAAGTCCTGACCCTGCGGCGCTCAGCCCATCGCCCCGACCATCGCGGTCAGCAGGTCGAGCATCGCCTCGGCCGGCGGCGTGCGGAACGGCGGCCGGGGTACCGCGACATGCAGCCGCCGGGGTGGCAGCCGCGGCGCCGTCGGCCGCAGCACGAGGTCGGGCCGGAGCGCCTCGCGGGCGAGCGTCGGCACGAGCGTCACGCCGGCGCCGCCGGCGACGAGAGCCTGCTTGCCGTTCCAGTCGTCGCAGGTGAAGCCGATGCGCGGCGGGCCGCCCAGCGCGTCGGTCAGCTGGGTGAGCGGTCCGAGGCAGTCGGGGTGGGCACCCTCGATCCAGGCCTCGTCGCGCAGGTCGCGCAGGCGCACCGTGGGCTGCCCGGCGAGCGGGTGCCCGGCGTGCATCGCGACCTGGAGATCCTCGTCGAGCAGCGGGACGAGATCGATGCCGTCGAGAGCGGCGGCATCGGGGGCGGGAGTGGGTCGGTCGGCGCGGGCCGAGGCGGGGTCGGGTGCGAGCTGCCAGGCGGTGACGAGGGCGAGGTCGACGCGCCCCGCCCTGACCGCCTCGAGGGTGTCGAGCGAGTCGACCTGCAGCAGCGTGACGGTGACCGCGGGGTGGGCCGCGCCGAAGCGCCGGATGGCGTCGGGGACGAAGTGCGTGTTGGCGCTGGCGAAGGCCGCGATGCGGAGCTGGCCGCCGTCCAGCCCGGCCAGGGTGCGCATGGTGGCCTCCATGGCGTCGAGCCGGGCGAGCACGCCCCGGGCGAGGTCGACGGCCGTGCCGCCCGCGGTGGTGGGGGTGACACCCCGCGGCACCCGGCGGAACAGCGCCACGCCCAGCCGCTTCTCGAGCCCGCCGATCTGGCGGGAGACGGCGGGCTGGGTGAGCACCAGCGCCTGCGCGGCGCCGCTGAACGACCCCCGGTCGGCCACCTCGACGAGGATGCGCAGCGTCCACGGGTCGAGCATGCATCGAGCTTATGGGTCAACCAACCAACCTGCAGTTGTGCTCATTGCGTCACCGGGGCACGCTCGCGGCCATGACCGCGTCACCGACTCCCGAGGGTCGCTCCCGGATCGTCGTGCTCGGTGGCTACGGCGCGGTCGGTGCCGCGGTGAGCGAGGCGCTCGCCGGCTGGTTCCCGGGACGGGTGGTCGTCGCCGGCCGGGACGGCGGCAGGGCGACGGCCCTGGCTGCCCGGCTCGGCGGTGAGGTAGAGGCGCAGCAGGTCGACGTCGGACGCGCCGAGGACGTGCGCCGGGTGCTGGACGGCGCGGGTGTCGCGGTGATGTGCGTCGAGCGCGCCAACGTCCAGGTGGCCCGGGCGTGCCTCGAGCGGGGCGTCGACTACGTCGACGTCACGGCCACGCCCGCCGTCGTGCGCTCGATCGCCGACCTCGACGGCCTGGCCGCCCAGCGGGGCGCCACCGCGGCGCTCAGCGTCGGCCTCGCCCCGGGGGTCACCAACCTCCTGGCCCGGCTGTGCCACGACCGCGCGCCGGAGGCGACGGGCATCGACCTGACGCTGTGCTTCGGCCTCGGTGGTGACCACGGCGCGGACTCCCGGCGCTGGATCCTCGACGGGCTCGCCACCTCGGCGTCGTGGGCGCGCCGCCGGCGACGGGCGCGGGTGCGGCTGCCGGGGCTCGGCACCCGCACGGCGTACCCGTTCCCCTTCTCCGACCAGGAGACCCTGGCCGCCGGCCTGGGCATCCCGGTCACCACCCGCCTGTGCTTCGACTCACGGGTCGCGACCGCGACGATCTTCGCTCTGCGCCCGCTGCGGGTCCTCTCGGTGCTGCGACGGGCGCTGGCGACCGACCTGATCGAGGCGGTGCTGTCCCGGGTCCACGTGGGCAGCGACGCGTTCGCCATCCAAGCGGTCGCCGACGTGGGGCGGGGCCGGTCCGTCGCGTGCACGGCCACCGGCACCGGCGAGTGCCGGACCACCGGGATCGTCGC
>DASTFE010000031.1:0-4641 GCA_035708905.1 Acidimicrobiales bacterium
CCCGGGGCCGGCGGGCCGTGAAGGGGCCCGCCCGGACGCCGGCCGCCCGCCAGGGGCGCGACGAGGGCGCAGCCACCACCGAGCTGGTGCTGATCATGCCGGTCCTCGTCGCCTTCCTGTTCCTGGTGGTGGCCGCCGGGCGGCTCACCGACGCCCGCAGCGACGTCGTCTCGGCCGCCAGCGACGCGGCGCGGGCGGCCTCGCTGCAGGGCTCGCTGCCCGCCGCCGACGCCCGGGCACGGGCCATCGCCGACGCCACGCTCGCCGGCGAGGGCATCAACTGCCAGGGTGGGGCCCGCACCGTGCTGCAGGTCGTGGGCGCGCCGACGTTCCAGCGCGGCGCCACGCTGCACGTCACGGTCGTGTGCGACGTCCCGACGGGCGACCTGGCGCTGCTGCAGCTGCCCGGTGTCGTCCCGGTCAGGGCCGAGGCGTTCGAGGTCGTCGACACCCACCGGAGCCTGTGATGCGCCGGCGCCCACCGCGGCTGCCGGCGCCGCACGAGAGCGATCGGGGCATGGTCACCGCCTTCGTCGTGGTGTTCGCCGGGGCGCTGGTGTTCGTGACGGCCCTGGTGGTCGACGGCGGCCGCATGCTGGCCGAGCACCGCCACGTCGACAACCTGGCCGACTCGGCCGCCCGCGCCGGCGCCCAGGTCATCTCCGAGGACGCCGTGCGCGCCGGCTCGCCGGTGGTGCTCGACCCGGCGGGCGCCGTGGCCGCGGCGTGCGGCTTCCTCGCCGACGCGGGCGAGCCCTGCGGCGGCGGCACCGGTGCGTCGGTCGACGGCAACCGGGTCACGGTCACCGTGCGGTCCACGATCGACCTGCTGCTGCTGCCCGGGGGTGCGAAGCCGGTCGGCGCGCAGGGCACCGCCTGCGTCGCCATCGGCATCACCGACGCCCCTCCCTGCTGAACCGGCCAGACTCGCGGGCGTGACGCCCGCCCTCGCCGACGACCTCGCACTCGCCCACCGGCTGGCCGACGCAGCCGACGAGCTCACTGCCGCCGCCTTCACCGGCGAGGCGGTGGCCCACGAGCTGAAGCCCGACGGCAGCCCCGTGTCCGAGACCGACCTGCTGGTCGAGCGCCGGATCAGCGAGATCCTCGCGGCCGAGCGGCCGGGCGACGGCGTTCTGGGCGAGGAGGTCGGCGGGTCGGGCCCGGTCGGGCGCCGCTGGATCCTCGACGGCATCGACGGCACCGTCCTGTTCGTGGCCGGCGTGCGGGGTTGGGCGACCGAGATCGCTCTCGTCGTCGACGGCGAGCCCGTGGTCGGCGTCACCACCTCCGGCGCCGACGGGCGCCGGTGGTGGGCCGCCCGCGGCGCCGGCGCCTGGCGCTCGTCCCGGGGCGGTGCGCCCGAGCCGCTCGCGGTCAGCGGCCAGACCGACCTCGACGGCGGCGCCCGCTACAGCCTCATACCGCCGCTCGACGCGCTGCCTCCCGACCGCCGCCGCCTGGTCGACCGCCTCGATGCGGCCGCGTCCTACGTCCCGCCGGTCGAGCACGGCGCGGTGTTCGTGGCCGAGGGCCGGGTCGAGGCCTGCCTGCAGCTCGGCGGCGGTGCCTGGGACTTCGCCGCGCTCGCCGTGGTGGTCGAGGAGGCGGGCGGGCGCTTCAGCGACCTCGACGGCGGGCGCGACCTCTACGGCGGTGGGCCGGTCGTGTTCTCGAACGGCCGCACCCACGACGCCGTCCTGGCGGCCCTGCGCTCCTGAGCCGACGATCGGCCGGTGGCGCGCGGTCGGCCGGCGCGGGCGCTACAACGGTGTCATGAGCGAGCGTCCACTGTCGGCCATCGTCCTCGCCGCCGGGCAGGGCACACGCATGCGCTCGACCCGGCCCAAGCCGCTCCACATGCTGTGCGGCCGCCCCCTGGTCCGCTACGTGCTCGACGCGGTGGCGGGCTGCGAGGCCGACCGCGCCGTGGTGGTCGTGGGCCACGGCGGCGACCTGGTCAGCAAGACGTTGCAGGAGGATCCGGGTGCCGTGCCGCTCGACTTCGTCGAGCAGCGGGTGCAGAGCGGCACCGGCGACGCCGTCGCCGTCGGCCTGACCGGCCTGCCCGACGAAGACCTCGACCCGGACGACAGCGAGGGCGGCGACGTCATCGTCCTGCCGGGCGACACTCCGCTGGTGCGCTCCGAGACGCTCACCCGGCTGGTGGTCGAGCACCGGCTCTCGGGGGCGGCCTGCACGCTGCTGACCGCCCGCATGGACGACCCGGCGGGCTACGGCCGGGTCGTGCGCGACAAGGACGGCCGCGTCCGGCGCATCGTCGAGCAGCGCGACGCCGACGAGAGCGAGCGGGTCATCGACGAGATCAACACCGGCATCTACGTGTTCCGCCGCAGCCTGCTGGCACCGGCGCTGCGCCGGATCACGCCCGACAACTCGCAGGGCGAGCTGTACGTCACCGACGTCGTGGCCGTCCTGGCCGACGCCGGGCACCCGGTGGTGTCGCTGGTCGCCGACGACCCCGACGAGACCCAGGGGGTCAACGACCGCGCCCAGCTGGCGGTGGCCGAGGCCGAGCTGCGGCGCCGCACCAACCAGCGGTGGATGCGCGACGGGGTCGGCATCGTCGACCCGGACGCCACCTACGTCGACACGACCGTCACGCTCGCCCCCGACGTCGTGCTGTTCCCCGGCACGGTGCTGCAGGGCGCCACGGTCGTCGGCGCCGGCAGCGAGATCGGGCCGGCTACGCGGCTCGCCGACACCCGGGTGGGCGAGCGCACCAAGGTCAACGAGAGCGTGGCCACGCTGGCCGAGATCGGCGACGACGCCGTCGTCGGCCCGTTCGCCGTGCTCGAACCGGGCGCCAGGGTGGGTTCGGGGGTCCGAACAGGGCCGTTCTACACTGGCGGTACCGGCTAGGCGCAGGCCCGGCAGGAGCGGGGAGAGGTCGGAAAATGGAGCTCGTCACCAAGAAGAAGCTGCACATCGTGTCGGGCCGCGCCAACCTCCCCCTGGCGGTCGAGATCGCCGATGCGCTCGGCGTCCCGCTGGGCGAGGCCAACTGCGAGAACTTCGCCAACGGCGAGATCCACTGCCGCTTCGGCGAGTCGGTGCGGGGCATGGACGTCTTCATCATCCAGAGCCACGGCGCCAGCGGCCGGATGTCGATCAACGACGCCATCTTCGAGCACCTCCAGATGGTCGACGCCGCCCGCCGCGCCTCGGCCAAGCGCATCACGGTCGTCATGCCCTTCTTCGGCTACGGCCGGCAGGACCGCAAGGCCGAGGGCCGCGAGCCGATATCAGCCAAGCTGGTCGCCAACATGTTCGCCGTGGCGGGTGCCGACCGGCTCATGTCGGTCGACCTGCACTCCGGCCAGATCCAGGGCTTCTTCGACGGGCCGTTCGACCACCTGGTCGCCATGCCGGTGCTCGTCGACTACCTGCAGAGCAACATGGGCGACGACATCGTGGTCGTGTCGCCCGACGCGGGCCGCGTCAAGGTGGCCGAGCGCTACGCCAACGTGCTGCACGCCGACCTGGCCATCGTCCACAAGCGCCGCGTCAAGGGCGCCAAGCACGTGGTCGAGGCCAAGGAGGTCGTCGGCAACGTCGCGGGCCGCACGTGCGTGCTGATCGACGACATGATCGACACCGGCGGCACGCTGGTCGCCGCGGCCGAGCAGCTGGTCGAGCAGGGCGCCAGCCAGGTGTGCGCCGCGGCCACCCACGGGGTGCTGTCCGGCCCGGCCATCGACCGGCTCAAGAACTCGGCCATCGGCAAGGTGGTGGTCACCGACACGCTGCCGCTGCCGCCCGAGAAGCAGATCGACAAGATCGAGGTGCTGTCGGTCGCCCGGGTCATCGCCGACGCCATCGACGCCGTCTTCGAGGACACGTCGGTCTCCGAGATCTTCGGCGGTGCCAACCAGTCCTAGCCCCGCCCGGTTGGGGCGGGTCGCGACCTGCCGCTAGCCTCGAACGGCTGGTTCCCACAACCGAAGCGCTCCGGCGCGACGTCAGAAGTAGGAGTCTCCGATGGCTGACGACATCGTCCTGGCGGCCGAGACCGGCCGCCCCACCGGCTCGTCCGCGTCCCGCCGCCTGCGGGCCACCGGCAAGATCCCCGCCGTCCTCTACGGCCGGGGCGCCGACCCGGCCCCGCTCAGCGTCGACTGGCGCGAGCTGCGGGCCGCCCTCACCACCGACAAGGGCCTCAACGCGCTGCTGACACTGCAGGTCGGCCGCAAGAAGACCAAGGCCATCGTCAAGGAGCTGCAGCGCCACCCGGTGCGCCGCGACGTGCTCCACGTCGACTTCCTGGCCGTCGACGTCGACGTCGCCATCACCACCGACGTGCCCATCGTGATCGAGGGCGAGGCCACCAAGGTGCTGCGCGAGCAGGGCATCGTCGACCAGGTGCTCAGCGCGCTGGTGATCTCGGCCAAGCCCGACACCATCCCCGGCCACATCTCGGTGGACGTGTCCGACCTCGAGATCGGCCACACGATCACCGTCGGCGACCTCGTCCTGCCGCCGGAGGTCACCACCGAGGTCGACCCGGACGAGACGGTGGTCACCGCCCAGGTCACCAGCCTCGCGCTCGCCGAGGAGGAGGAGGCCGCCGAGGAGGCCGAGGCGGCCGAGGCCGGCGAGGAGGAGGCCGAGGCGGCCGAG
>DASTFE010000032.1:0-4482 GCA_035708905.1 Acidimicrobiales bacterium
TCGAACGTCGACGGCGCGGCCATCGTCATGCTGGCCCGGCCCGAGGGGGCGCCCGAGGGCCCCACCGGCCTCGGCCTGTACCTCGTGCCCCGCGTGCTCGACGACGGCTCGCCCAACCGCTACAGCATCCGCCGCCTCAAGCAGAAGCTGGGCACCAAGAGCGTGCCGACCGGCGAGGTCGAGTTCCACGGCGCGCTGGGCTACGCGCTGCGCGGCCGCCCGGGCGGCGGAGACGGCGACGCCCCCGGCACCGCGGGCGCGGGTGCCGCCGGCGAGCCGGCGGGGGCCGGCCAGGGCACGACCGACGCCGGCGGCCTCGGCCGCATGATGGAGATGGTCAACGGCAGCCGGTTCGGCGTCGCGCTGATGGGGCTGGGCATCGCCCGGCGGTGCGTCGCCGAGGCCACGGCCTGGGCCCACCACCGCCAGGCCAAGGGGCGGGCGCTGGTCGACCTGCCCCTGGTGCGCGAGCAGCTCGTCGACCTGCTGACCGAGCTCGAGGCCGCCACCGCGCTCGGCTTCGAGTGCGCGGCGGCCGGCAAGCGCGCCGACGGGGACCGGCTGCGCCGCATCCTGGTGCCGGCGGCCAAGGTGCGGCTGTGCCGGCTGGGCGTCGACGCCGCCTCGTACGCCATCGAGCTGCACGGCGGCAACGGCTACTGCGAGGACTGGGGGCTGACCCGCCAGCTGCGCGACGCCCAGTGCCACCCGATCTGGGAGGGCAGCGAGAACATCTGCGTCCTCGACGTGCTCCGCACGATCCGGCGCGACGCGGCCCACGAGGCGGTGCTTGCCCGGATCGACGCGGCGCTGGACACCGCCCGCGGCGGGGCGCCCGGCTGGGTGCAGCCCGCGGTCGACGCCACCGCCACAGCCGCCGACGAGCTGGCCGGGCGGATCGGCTCGCTGGCGGCGCGCTCGGCCGACGGCGCGGAGGCGGTGTCCGGCCGGATCTGCGACCTGCTCAACCGCACCACCGCCACCGCCCTGCTGCTCGAGCAGGCCGGCGAGGGCGGCGAGCTGGCCACCCACAAGGGCCTGGTGGCCCTGCGCCACGCCCGTCGCCACCTGACCCCCGCCGACGGCTGGGCGGACGGCATCGCCGCCGCCCTGGGGCGTGAGCTGCTCGCCTTCGCCGAGGTCGACGACGCCGCGGCCGGCAAGGCCGCGGCGTGATCCTGGGGCGTGGTCCTCGCCGAGACGATGCCTGGCCACCCTGGCGGGCCGGGCGCGGAGCGAGTTGACTGGACCACGGTGGGCGCGTCTCCCCGGGAGGTCTTCATGACGGTTGCGAAGACGATCGAGATCAGCGCGGAGTCGGCGAACGGCTTCGACGACGCCGTGAGGGCCGGCATCGCCAAGGCGAGCGAGACGGTCCACGGCATCGACGGCGCCTACATCAAGGAGCAGAAGGTCGTCGTCGAGAACAACGCCATCTCGGCCTACCGCGTCCACATGATGGTGACCTTCACGCTGGACTGACCGAGTCGGCGAGGTCAGCGCGGCGGCGCCGCGGCCGGGTCCTCCGGCCACGGGTGCTTGGGATAGCGACCGGCCATGTCCTTGCGGACGTCGCGCCACGATCCCGCCCAGAACCCGGCCAGGTCGCTGGTCACCTGCACCGGCCGGTCGGCCGGCGACAGCAGGCGCAGCGTCACCGGCACCCGACCGCCCGCCACCGTCGGCGTCGCGGTGGTGCCGAACATCTGCTGCACGCGGACCGCCAGCACCGGGGGGTCGCCGGGGGCGCCCTCGCCGTAGTCGAGGCGCACCCGCCGGCCGCTCGGCACGGTGACCGCCTCGGGGGCGAGCCGGTCGAGGTCGCCCGCCACCTCGGCGGGCACCAGGCCGCGCAGCAACCGGACCATGTCGAGGCGGTCGAGGTCGGCCCGACCGGTCGCGCCGGCGAGCCGGGGCGCCAGCCAGTCGTCGAGGCTGCGGCGCAGGGCGGCGTCGGACAGGTCGGGCCACGGCTCGCCCAGTGTCGCCCGCAGGAACGCCACCCGGGCCTGCAGCGAGCGGGCGGCGTCGTCCCACGGCAGGGCGGCGAGCGCGGTGGACCGCACCCGGTCGACGAGCGCGGTGGTCGCCGGCAGCCCGGGGTCGGGCCGGCGCTCCACCGTGCCCAACCGCAGCCGGCCGAGCCGGCGCTCGACGCGGGCCACGAGGTCGTCACGGTCGGCGTCCCAGGCCAGGCGGGCGTGCTCCACCACCTGGCCGCCAGCGAGCGCGTCGAGCTGGTCGGCGGCGAGCGGCGCAGCCAGGCGGATGCGTCCCCGGCTGCGCCGGCCGTCGACCTCGGCCACCGCCAGCAGCGGCTCGGGCGCCAGCGGGTCGCCGGTCGGCAGCCAGCCCTCGGTGCCCGCCCGCAGCACGTACCGCCCCACCCCGCCGCGGGCCTGGGCGATGCGGTCGGGATAGGCCGCTGCCAGCAGGGGCCCCGCCTCGGCGTGGTCGACGCCGCCCGGCGTGACGCCGGCGCGGCGGGCCAGGTCGCGCGCCCGGTCGCGAGCGCGGCGCAGCGCCCGCCCGTCGGCCTGGGGATGACGGCGCGCCGGGTCGTCGAGCAGCGCCAGCCGCACGCCGACATCGGTGGGCAGGTCGTCGGGCCGGCCGCGGAGCACGTCGCGGTCCTCGAGCAGGGCGGCCAGCAGGCAGGCCAGCCAGCCCTGCCCGCGGTCGCGGCCGACCAGCACCATGCGGGCCAGGCGGGGGTGCAGTGGTAGCGACGCCATCTCGCGCCCGGGCGCGGTGGGGCGCAGCGGCGCGCCGCCGTCGCGGTCGCCGACCGTGGCCGCTTGGCTTGCACCGTTCCCGCCATCGGTGTCGCGGTTCGCGCGACCGACCGGTCGGCCGTCGGCCGGCGCGAGCGCTCCCAGCTCGACGAGGAGCCGGCGCGCCTCGTCGAGGGCCCGGGGCGGGGGCGGGTCGAGGAAAGCGAGGTCGGCGGCGTCGGTGCCCCACACGGCCAGCTCGAGCGCCAGGCCGGCGAGGTCGGCCTGGCGGATCTCGGGCTCGGTGAAGGGCCGCCGGGCAGCGTGCTCGACCTTGGACCACAGCCGCACGGCCACCCCCGGCCCCAGCCGCCCGGCCCGACCCGCCCGCTGGTCGGCCGAGGCTCGTGAGGCCGGAACCGTCTCGAGGCGGGTCAGGCCCGTGGTGGCGTCGAAGGCCGGGCGGCGGGCCAGCCCGCCGTCGACCACGATCGACGTGCCTTCGACGGTCAGGCTCGTCTCGGCGATGTCGGTGGCCAGCACCACCTTGCGCCGGCCCGGCAGGCCCGGTGCCAGGGCGGCGTCCTGCTCGCCGGCCGGTAGCGCGCCGTACAGCAGGTGGACGTCGACGCCGGCGCCGGCGGGCAGCGCGCCGGCGAGCTGCTCGGCCGTGCGGGTGATCTCCCCGGCGCCGG
The DNA here is from genome assembly GCA_035708905.1 of Acidimicrobiales bacterium. Lineage (GTDB taxonomy): Bacteria > Actinomycetota > Acidimicrobiia > Acidimicrobiales > VFJN01 > ZC4RG19. The sequence goes on from DASTFE010000032.1 coordinate 3,410, forward strand.
GCAGGAAGGCGAGCACGTCGCCCTCGGGCTCGGTGCGCAGCACCTGGCGGATGGCGGCGGCCACGGCCGGCTCGAGCCGCTCGCGGGGGCGCCGGGGCGCCCACCGCACCTCGACCGGGTGGGCCCGGCTCTCGCTGGTGACGATCGGTGCCGGCCCGCGACCCCGGGCCGCCGCCCCCACCGTGCGTCTCGCCGCGGGATCTGGGGTGGTGGCCCCGGTTTCCGCGGCAGGTCTTGTTGCCGCGGGGGCGCCGCCCAGGAGGGCGGCCACGCGGTCGCCGTCGAGGGTCGCCGACATCACGAGCAGGCGCAGGTCGGGCCGCAGGTGGCGGCGCGCGTCGAGGGCCAGCGCCAGGCCCAGGTCGGCCTGCAGGCTGCGCTCGTGGAACTCGTCGAAGATCACGAGCCCGACGCCGTCGAGCCCGGGGTCGCGTTGCAGTCGCCGGGTGAGGATGCCCTCCGTCACCACCTCGATGCGGGTGGCGGGGCCCACGCGGCTGTCGTCGCGGGTGCGGTAGCCGATGGTCTCGCCGACGCCCTCGCGCCGCACCGCCGCCATCCGCCGGGCGGCCGCCCGGGTGGCGAGCCGCCGCGGCTCGAGCATCACGATGCGCCGGTCACCGAGCCACGGCTCGCCCAGCAGGGCCGGGGGGACGGCAGTGGTCTTGCCCGCGCCGGGCGGAGCCTGCAGCACGGCCACGCCCCGCTCGGCCAGGGCGGCCCGCACGGCGTCGAGGCAGTCGGCGACCGGAAGCGTCACGGCACCGGCGGCGTCGCGGGCTCGGCGCCCTCAACGCTGGTGCCGACGCGCCGCTGCGGGGCCGCCGCCAGGCCGCCGCTCCACACCACGAGACCGGCCGCGCCGACGGACAGGCCGAGCCCGAGGGCGGTGGCCGCGCGATCGAGGGCCCACGGCAGGTCGGTGGGCAGCACCGGCGTCCACAGCACGCTCGCCCGCAGGATCGCCCACCCGATCACCGCGGCTGCGGCGGCCAGCGTCGCGGCCGGGCCGAATCGGCTGGTGCGCAGCGCCACCCCGGCGAGCGCGGCGCCCAGGCCGGCCAGCGGGACGG
>DASTFE010000033.1:0-12968 GCA_035708905.1 Acidimicrobiales bacterium
GCCGGTTCCAGGTCGAGCATGGTCGTCGCTCCTCCTCGGAGGCTCGCAGGGTCGCGCGGGTGACGACCGGCGCCGCGCCCCGGACTCATCGGTGGCTGCGACGGCCCGGCGGTCCGGCGATGCGGTGCCGAGGTCAGCCCACGACGACGACGGTGACGAACACGGGGTAGAGCGCCAGGAGCACCAGGCCGCGGCGCCGATCCAGCGCCTGGCGGCGAAGGCTGAGCGCGACGACGAGCGCGAGGCTGGCGACCATCACCAGCCACGGTTTCCGCAGCAGGTCGGCGTCGGCCAGCCGCAGGGGGCGGGCGACGGCAGCCGCACCGAGCGTCATCGTCACGTTGTAGGCGAACGACCCGACCACCGCGGCCACGACGGTTTCGGGCATGCCCCGCCGGGCGGTCGACCCCGCCAGGACGACGAGCTCGAACGCCGTGGCGAACCCGACGAGGGTGAGCCCCAGGCGGGTCTGGGTCGCCTCCAGGTCGGTGATGCGCACGACCGCCTCGACGATCGCCACCGACCCGGCCGCCAGCGCAGCCACGCCGACGAGGCTGAGCACCAGCTCACGGCCGACCCGCCGCCCGGGCCGGCCCTCGCCGTCGGCGCCCGCGACGATCACCACGCCGGCCGCCAGCAGCTCCACCGGTGGAGTATCGCGGAGGCCCTCGGCCGGGAACCGGCCGTCACCGGAGGACCGTCGAACAGCGGACGAGGAGGAGGTGGCTGTGAACCCACGCGCCATGGCCGGGGTCGTGATCGGCGCCGGGCTGATCGCCGGTTGCGGATCGCAGGGCACGGACGGCGGATCCCGCGACGGCACAGCGGCGGACCTGCCCACCGCCGTCGAGTGCGGCACCCAGTACCGGCCCGACGCCGAGCAGATGGCCGGCGCCGAGGACGCCGTGCTGCGGGTCGAGCGGGGCGACGGGCTCGCCGGCGGCACGGGCACGCTGACGTTCGAGCGGATGACGCTCACGGTCACCTACACCGGCGACGCGCCGGAGGGGCGCAGCGTCGACCTGCAGGTGACGTCGTCCGGCGGCGAGCCTCTGGCCCGGACGCTGCACCAGGTCGGCGCCACACCGCTGCAGGACGTCGACTTCGCCGGCGGCCACGGCTTCACCGGCCTGCTCTACGTCGACCACGACGGCGCGCAGCTCCAGGTCTGGTGCACGGCGACCAACGGCTGACCGCCGGCACCAGGCGGGACCGGCTGCCGCCCGTTCCGCGGGCGGATCAGCGCTGCGGGTTCGCCGCGGCGCTGACGAGGCCGAGGCCGACGACCAGCAGCGGCACGCCGACGAAGGCGAGGACGCCGATCATGGTCATGCCGATGCCGGTGGCGACGAGGGAGGCCCCGCCGAGGAGCATGAGAGCGCGCATCACGATCATGGCTAGGAGGACGGGCGACCGGCCCGCCGTGTGACATGGGGCCCGCCCCGGTGTCAGTCGGACCTGCCGGAGGCGGCGACCGCGAGGGCGCTCAGCACGGCGGCGGCGGCGCAGACGGCGGCGAACCCGCCGTGGCTGGCGACCAGGCCGGCCCCCGGCCCGCACACGGCGGCCGCCAGGCCCATGGTCACCTCGCCGGCGCCCTCGGCCCGGGCCCGGCTCTCGGCCGGCACGGCCGCGGTGAGCATCGCGCTGGCGCCGACGACCCCCGCGTTCCACCCGAGGCCCAGCAGCAGGAGGAACCCCATCGCCGGGGCGGCGTCCGCGGCCGGCACGACCGCGCCGGCCGCGGCGGCCGCGAGCAGCAGCAGCACACCGGCCCGGGCCACGGTGACGGGGCCGACCCGGTCGGCCAACCACCCGGTGAGGGGTGAGGGGCCGAACATGCCGAGCACGTGGAGGCTGACCGCCGACCCGACGAGCCCGAAGCCGTGGCCGTGGTCCTCCATCCACACGGGCGCGATCGCCATGATCCCGACCATCACGGCACTGGCGGCGGCGAGCGTGGCCAGGGCGCGGTGCACGGGACGCCGCCCGAGCGCCGCCCGCCAGGTGTCGGCACCCGCCGTCGCCCCCGCGCCCGGGGCAACCGACCCCCCACCACCTGGGCGGCGGGCGGCGAGCATCGCCGACGCGGCGAGGAAGCAGGGCACCGCCAGCACGTACAGCCCGGCGACGGTGGGGAGGCCGATCGCCGCAGCCAGCGACCCGCCGGGCCCGAGCAGGGTGGGGCTGAGCACCGCGCCGACGGCCGTGGCGCCGAAGATCAGCCCGAGCGCCCGGCCCGACGCGCCGGGCTCGGCGGTGCCGGCGGCCTCGTAGCGGGTGAAGAAGACGGCCGCGTTGCCCCAGCCGAGCGGCACGCTCGACGCCAGCAGCAGGGCCAGGCTGCCGGTGGCGACGGCCGCCACCGAGCCCACCGCTCCCAGCGCTCCGACGACGTAGCCGGTCGAGATCCCGGACGATCGGCCACCGGACACCGAGCGGCGGGCGATCATCAGCGCGCCGAGCGCGGAGCCGGCCACGAGCAGCCCCGTGGGCACGCCGACCCACGCGTCGGTGGCCGTCATGCGCCTGGCGGCGATGCCGCCGGCCGTCCCGCCGGCGGCCAGCCCCGCGCTGCCCACGGCGGTCGCCAGCGCCAGCACGGTGAGCCGGCGGCGGGCCGACGGTCCGGTGCGCCTACGGGGGACGGGGGACGTGTGCCGTTCGAAGAGGGCTGCGCCGCGTGACATGGTGTCGCACGGTACGAAAGCTGGCCTCGCCGTTGAATGGGTGACACACGGCAATGAGCCGTCTAGGGTTTCGATTCGAGAGGTGCTGAGGCTGATGACTTCACGTTCGCAACGAGACCTCGACGACATCGACTGGGCGATCCTCGCCGAGCTCCAGGCCGACGGGCGGCTGTCCTACAACGAGCTCGGCCGGCGGGTGCACCTGTCCCCGCCGGCGACGGCCGAGCGGGTCCGGCGCCTCGAGGACGCCGGCGTGATCACCGGGTACCGGGCCCAGGTCGACCCCGAGCGGGCCGGCTTCCCCGTGACGGCCTTCGTGCAGATGCGGTGCGCTCCCGACCGCTGCCTGCTCAAGACCAGCCGCGCCGACGACTACCCCGAGGTCGTCGAGGTGCAGAAGCTCAGCGGCGACCACTGCGCCATGCTGAAGGTGCGCACCACCTCGGTGTCCCACCTCGAGGGCCTCCTCGAGCGCATCGGCCGGCACGGCGCGATGCGCACGTCACTGGTCCTCTCGACCCAGTACGAGGGCCGCCCGGTGTCCCCGCCGCCCGACGACATCCCGCCCGTCACGCAGTCCACCGGCTGGCCGCGGTCCAACGGCTGACCTCACGCGGGCGCCCGCCCGGGCGTTCCATCGACATGAGCGAGATCCAGGGCATCCGGTTCGAGGTGACGGGCGCGGACCCCGCCCGTCTGGCGGCGCTGTGGTCCACCGGCGTCGACGACAACGGCGACGCGGTGGTGCCGTTCGTCGACGGCGACGGCGGCTGGCCGCTGCGATGCTGCCTGACCGACTCGCGGCCCGGCGACGAGCTGGCGATCGTGGCGTGGTCGCCCTTCCCCTGGGGCGGCCCGTTCGCCGAGCGCGGGCCGATCGTCGTCCACGCCCGGCCCTGTGACGGCCCGGCCGGTACCGGCGTGCCGCCGCAGTTCCTCGATCGGGCCCAGGTGGTGCGCCCCTACGGCGCCGACCGCCGCATCGCCTACGGCCACGTCCGGCTGGTCGAGGCCGGCGGTGGGCTGCCGGGCGCGATCGCCGCCGCGCTGGCCGACCCGGCCGTCGACTTCGTCCACGCCCGCAACGTGCTGGCCGGCTGCTGGAGCTTCACCGCCCGGCGGTCCGCGGCGGTGGGGGGCTGGTGACCGCACGCCCCGCCCGAGGGCTGACGGTGCTCTGGTTCGCCGCTCCCGGCGCACGGGTACCGTCCCCGGGTGAAGCTGAAGCTCTCGGCAGTGGCGGACCGGCTGCGGGGCAGTCTCTGGTTCTTGCCCGCCGTCGCGGTCGCCGGCGTCATCGTCCTCGCCGCCGGCACGCTGGCGATCGACCACAGCGAGCGAGACACCGTCTCCTGGCTGGCGTTCAGCGGGACCCCGGAGTCCGCGCGCTCGATCCTGTCCGAGATCGTCACGGCGATCATCACGCTCACCGCCCTGGTCTTCTCGATCACCGTCGTGGCACTGCAGCTCGCCAGCAGCCAGTACTCGCCCCGGGTGCTGCGGAGCTTCCTGCGGGACCGGCCCTCACAGGTCACACTGGCTACGTTCCTCGCGACGTTCGCCTACTCGATGGTGGTGTTGCGGGCGGTCCGCAACGCCGCCGCATCGCAGGACGCCTTCGTCCCCGAGCTGTCGGTCAACGTGGCATTCGCGCTCACCGCCGTGAGCGTCGGCCTGTTCGTCTACTACGTGCACCACACCGCGCAGTCGATGCAGGCCTCCACGATCATCGCCCGCGTGGCCGCCGAGACCGTCGACGCCGTCGACCGGCTGTATCCCGACGTCGGCGACGACGCGGTGGCGAGCGCCCCCGAGCAGGACGACGGCGAGCGGGCCGGCGAGGCGACGGTCCCGGCGCCCCGCTCCGGCTACCTCCAGACCGTCGACGAGGAGACGCTGCTCGCCGTCGCCACCGAGCACGACCTCGTGGTCAGGCTCCGGCCCCGGGTCGGCGACTTCGTCGCCAAGGGCGCAGCGCTGCTGCACGTCCGGGGCGAGCACGACGAGGACACGGCCCACCGCCTGGTGGCGGCCCTCACCGTCGGCCGCGAGCGCACCACCCAGCAGGACGCGGCGTTCGGCTTCCGCCAGCTCGTCGACGTCGCGGAGCGGGCGCTGTCGCCGGGGGTCAACGACCCCTCGACGGCCGTGCAGGCGCTCGACCGGCTCTACGAGCTGCTGATGATGCTCGCGCCCCGACGCATCCCGTCGCCGGAGCGGTTCGACGGCAGCGGCACCCTGCGGGCCGTGCTGCCCCGCCCGTCCTGGGACAGCTACGTCCACCTGGCGTTCGACGAGATCCGCCACCATGGGGAGGGCTCGGTGCAGGTGTCGCGCCGCATCGCCGCCATCGTCGACGACCTCCTCGACGTCGTGCCGGCGGCGCGGCGCGGTCCCCTCCTCGACCAGCGGAGGCTCAACCAGCGGAGCACCCACCGGGGCTTCGACGACCGCGAGGACGTCGCGCACGCCGCGCAGCCGAGCCGCCACGGGTGAGCCCCAGGCGCGGATCGGGGCGGGCTCCGCCATGATGGGCGGCCCGATCGCCGGTCCGTGCCGAGGAGGACGTCATGCACCTGATCGCGGCCGCCGAGGTGCCCGAGTTCATGGGCCCGGTGGCGGCCATCGTGGTGGCCGGCGCGGTCGTCGCCTGGCTGTCCCAGCGGCTGGGCATCGTGCCGATCGTCGGGTTCCTGGTGGCCGGCGTGCTCATCGGCCCCAACGCCCTGGCCATCGTCGAGCGCGAGGAGACGGTCGAGGCGGCCGCCGAGGTCGGGGTGATCCTGCTGCTGTTCACCATCGGCATCGAGTTCAGCCTCGAGCGCCTCGCCCGGGTGAAGAAGCTGGTGATCGGTGGCGGCGCGCTCACCGTCGCGTCGGCGATCGCGGCGACGACGGGGATCGCGGTGCTCACCGGCACCGCCACCCGTCCCGCCATCTACACGGGCCTGCTGGTGTCGGTGTCGTCCACCGCCGTCGTGCTGTCGATCCTGGCGGGGCGCAGCGAGACGACGAGCCCGTCCGGCCAGATGTCGGTGGCGGTGCTGATCTTCGAGGACCTGGCGGTGGTCGCCATGGTGCTGCTCGTGCCGATCCTGGGCACCGGCGGCGGCTCGCTCGACGACCTGGCGGCGTCGCTGGTCACGGCCGCGGTGGTGATCGCGTTCGTGCTCGTGGTCGCCCGGCGGGTCATGCCGCCGGTGCTCGAGTCCGTCGCCCGGCTGTGCTCGCCCGAGGTGTTCCTCATCGCGATCGTGGCCATCTGCTTCGCCACCGCCTACCTGACCGGCCTCGCCGGGGTGAGCGTGTCGCTCGGCGCGTTCCTCGCCGGCCTGGTCGTGAGCGAGAGCCGGCACAGCACCTACGCCCTGGGCGAGATCCTGCCGCTGCAGATCGTGTTCACGGCGACGTTCTTCCTGTCGGTCGGCATGCTGCTCGACCCCTCGTTCCTCGTCGAGGAGCCGCTCATGGTGGCGGCCGCGGTGGTGGGCGTGCTGGTGATCAAGGCGATCACCGGCACGCTGGCCGCACGGATCATCGGCGTGGCCCTGCCCGTGGCCTTGGGCTCGGCGCTGCTGCGGGCGCAGATCGGCGAGTTCTCGTTCGTGCTCGAGCTCAGCGGCCGCGAGGAGGGACTGACGCCGCTCGACTGGGGCGCGGACGGCATCCAGGCGTTCCTGGCCACGACCGTGCTGCTCATGATGCTCACGCCGGTGCTGGGACCGTTCGGCGCTCGCCTCGGCGCCCGCGCCGCCGACCGCGCCGCGCGCGCGGCGCGGAGCGCGGGCGAGCCGGATCCGCTGGCCGAGGAGACCTCGCTCTCCGGCCACGTCGTCATCGCCGGGTACGGGCGCCACGCCGACCAGATCGCCGCCGCCCTCGAGCTGGCCAGCGTCCCGTTCCTGATCACGACCCTGTCGCCCGCCGGCGCCAGCCACGCCACCGCCCTGGGGCGCGAGGTGCTGATCGCCGACGTCGGCCGGCGCCGCACGATGGAGCTCGCGGGCGTGGCCCGGGCCCGGGTGGTCGTGATCGCCGACGACGAGGCCGAGGCGGCCGAACGCATCGCGACCGGGGTGCGCTCGTTCGCGCCCGAGGTGCCGGTCATGGTCGGCACCCGGCTCGCCGCCGACGCCGAGCGGCTCACCCAGCCGGGTCACGTCTGGGCGCTCGACGAGGAGTCGGCGGTCGACTACGCACTCGTCACCCACCTGCTCGGCAAGTTCGGCATCACCGACGAGGCCGCCGACGCGCTGGTGGGCGCGGCCCGCCAGCGGGCGGATGCCCCGCCGCCCCCCGCCACCCGGTTCGCCGCCGGCGCGACCACGCCCGGGCCCGGGTCCGCGCCCGTCGACACCGGCGCGCCGATGCGGCTCGTCGTGGTCGACCCGTGTGAGCACGCCCCGGCGTCGACGTCGGTGTGGCCGTCGGCACCCGGATGCGAAGACTGCCTGCGCGAGGGCATGCGCTGGGTTCACCTGCGGATCTGCCTGGCATGCGGCCGCGTGGGCTGCTGCGACTCGTCGCCCGGCCGGCATGCCAGCGCCCACGCTGCGGACGCCGGGCACCCGGTCGTGCGCTCGCTCGAGCCGGACGAGACCTGGGCGTGGTGCTACCTCGATGAGCGGCTGCTCGCCACCGAGGACCAGTCCACGACGGCTGCCGCGGGCGACTGACCGGACGGGCCGACGGCTGCGCCCGCCTCGCGTCAGCCGGCCCCGCCGTAGCGGCGGGCGATCTCGTGGAACGCGGCCTTGGGAACCGTGCGATGGACGACGCGGTGCGGGGTCTCGTCCCGGTGGACGGCGACCACCCCGAAGCTGGCCATGTCGAGGTCGTGCCGCGCATCCGCCGCCCGCGGGTAGGCGGGCTCGCTGAACTCGAAGACGAACGCGCCGTGGACCCCGGCCGCGTCGAAGCAGTCGAGCAGCTCAGTGATGTAGCGGGCCTGCACCGCCTCGTCACGCCGGTGCGACCCGCGGATCGTGGGCTCGGCGGGATCGCGCCAGTCGACGATCGCGTCGCCCGCCGCGCCCCGCCTGTCGGCGCCGCGGTAGCTGCAGCAGCCGAACTCGGTGACGAGGACGGGCTTGGCGTGCTGGTGGGCGCGCTGCAGGGTGGCCACGTAGCTGCGACGGTTCCGGGCGTCGCGGTAGTGGTTGAGGCCCACGGCATCGAAGAGACGCCAGTCGACGGTCTCCCACGACCCGGCGCCGTAGGTCACCTCGCCACCGAACCGCTCGCGGGCGACGGCGCACGCACGCCGGAGCAGGCGATCCAGTCGCCGGTCGAACCACGACAGGGCGGGCCACGCCCACCCGAGCCTCCGCGCCCGCCGCTCGTACCCCGACCCCGGGATGATCCCGGAGGCGAAGATGGACAGCTCGCAACCCACGTTGAGCCGTACCGCCGCCCCGGCGGTGCGCAACCGCTCGGCCATCTCGGCGACCGCAGCGAGGTGGGCCAGCAACGCCGCCGGCCGGGCGTCGAGCAGGCGGGGCTGCACCCACACGTGCAGCCCGGCGCCGGCCGCGGCCGAGGCGGCCACCGCGAGACGGTCGACGTCGGAGCCGAACAGCGACACGGCGTTGCAGTGCAGGTCGTCGCGGATCGTCGCCAGGTCCGCCCGCACGACGTCGTCGGACCAGTCCGGCCGTGAGTGCCAGCCCGGCACGTAGCTCGTGCCGGTGTCGTAGTTGATGCCGCGGAACGTCAGGGACGGGCCCACCGGTGGGGTGGCGGACGGGCTCACGACGGTCGAGCGTCCGGGCGGGAGACGTGCAGGGAGAGCAGGGCCACCCACGTCCAGCCGACGAGGATCGTCGCTCGCTGCACGAGGCCCGCCGCCGAGCTCTCGTGCTCCCAGGCGACGGCGAAGCCGGCGAACAGTGCCAGCACGGCGAGGCCTGTGGCCGCCGAGTAGATCGCCCAGGCGCGCCCGCCCGGTGAGGCTCGGAACCGCCCGGCGAGCACGAGCGCGGCGGCCGGCAGGGACAGGAACACCGCCAACCCGGCGAGATCGTGCACCTGGTGCCCGGCGCTGGGCGCGTGCGGGACGCCGGCCGGCGCGCCCGGCGGGTAGCCGAGGGCGGGATCCATGGCGAACACGCCGGACACGACCAGGGCGGCACCGAACACCGCGATCAACGCCGGGCCCCACACCGCACGCTCCGGGCGCCACGAGCGGCGCAACCCCGCCGCGAAGGCGACCATGAGCACCCCGGTGACGACGAAGCTGGTGACCTGGACCCAGCCCCGCGAGCCGAGGCTGAGCGCGCTCACCGGGTGGCGGGCCGGGCTGTAGCCGGGCCGTGTGGCGCCGTCGACGAGGAAGACCATCACGAAGGCGACAGCGCCGGCGGCGCCGCCCCGCACCAGCCGCTGCGTCCGTCGTCGTGGTGCATCCATCCGGCCAGTGTGCGACATTGATGTCGCATTCTGCAACTTCGATGTCCCGATCCGGGTCAGACGGGTACTAGGGTCGTCACATGTCGACGGCGCCGACGCTGACAGCCGCGCGGCGACGCACGCGCCAGGCGATCATCGACGCCGCCATCCGCGTGCTGGTGCGCCAGCGCGACGCCACGCTCGCCGACATCGCGGCGGCCGCCGGCACCAGCCGCAGCACGCTTCACCGCCACTTCGCCGACCGGGCCGACCTGCTGCGCGCCGCCGTGGCCGAGGCGCTCGGGTCCATCGTGCGTGCGACGAGCGACGCCGCCCTCGACCGCGGCGACGCCCTCCAGGCCCTCCGCCGGCTCGTGGGTGCGTACCTCGACATCGGCGACCGCATCCGGTTCCTCTTCGAGGACCCCGGCCTCGCCGCCCAGCATCCCGAGATCGCCGAGCTCGCCGCCACCGAAGGGCCCGTGGTCGGCCTGATCGAGCGTGGTCAGGCCGCCGGCCTGATCGCGCCGTCGCTGTCAGCCGCCTGGATCGAGCGCGTGCTGTGGGCGGTCGTCTTCGCCGCGGCCGAGGCCGTCGACGACGGTACGCTCGCCCGCCACGAGGCGCTCTCGAGCGTGCTCGACACCTTCGAGCGCGGCGTCGCCGGACCAGCGGCCACGTGACCGGCCGCGGCGATGCCATCGGCGCCGACGCAGCGGAACCCGAGGTCGGGCGCTCGGTCGCGAGCAGCTCAGTAGCGCAGGTCGGCCAGGACGCCGTAGTGATCCGAGAGCGGAGGTCGCCCAGGCGTCGGGGTGTCGCCGAGCAGCTCGCAGTGGGTGGGATGGCCGACCCCGCCAGCCCGGGGCCAGGCGGACAGGATGTAGTCGAACCGGCGATCGGGGTACAGGCCCGGTGCGGCGAGCGGGTTGCGGTTGGACCACGTGTAGCCGGGGGACCCGGTGCCCGCCATCTCCCAGGCGTCGTAGAAGACCAGGCCCGGCACAGGTGGTTCGCTGCGTCCCGTCAACATCCGCAACTCGTCGGAATCCGGACCGGCGTTGAAGTCGCCGCAGACGACGACGGGATGGCGGCGGTCGGTCGTCCGCGCGACGAAGTCGGCGAGCTGGCGCACCTGGGCCTGCCGCAGGCCGCTCGCATGGAGCGGGTAGTCGAGCACGACGACGAACACGTGCACCGGGCCCCGAGGGCCATCGATGACCGCGAGCACCGCCTCGCCGGCTCCATCGCCGTGGTCGCCCCGAAGCGCCTGACGCTCGCGTCGCGTGATCGGCCAGCGGGAGACGACGCCGACGCCCGACGTCCATCCGTCCTGGTCCCAGTCGCCGACGAACGCCCGGTGCGCGAGGCCGAGGCGATCACCGATCCGGTCGGCCTGACTGGCCTCCGGTGTCGCCCACGACTCCACCAGGCAGGTCACGTCGGGCGCCACCGCGGCCAAGACGTCCTCGAGGCCGGCCTGGCGCTCCTCCCATGCCCCGTACCGCCCCCAGACGTTCCAGACCACGACCCGCAGCGTCGTGTCGACGAGCGGGCCGTACGGTGCGTAGGGATCGAAGCTCACGTGCCGAGTCTGGCCGACCGGGGGACGGGCGGTCGACGGCCAGTCCGTGAGCACGTCGTCAGGCGCGAAGTAGGTTGCGTGCGTGGAAGCCGGGCCGCGACCGGACACCGCCGAGGCTCGCCGCCGGTACGGTCAGCTCGCCGCCCGGTACGACCGGCACACCCGGTTCGTGGACCCGCTCCGGCGTCGTGCCGTCGAGCGCCTGAAGCTGCAGCCCGGGGACCACGTCCTCGACATGGGGTGTGGCACGGGGGCGAGCTTCGGGATGCTCAAGTCGATCGTCGGTGCCGCAGGCCAGGTGACCGGCGTGGAGCTGAGCGAGGCGATGGCGGCCGTCGCGCGCCGCCGAATCGACGACAGCGGGTGGACGAACGTGGAGGTCGTCGTCGGCGACGCCGCCCAGGTCCCGCTGCCTCGCGACGTCGACGGAGTCCTGTTCTTCGAGACGCACGATCGGATGCGCACACCCGCCGCCGTGCGCCGCGCCGTCGCGGCGGCCCGTCCCGGCGCCCGCGTGGTCGCCTTCGGGCCCGCGACCGCCCGGCGCTGGGCGATCCCGGTCAACGCGATCGTCAGATCGGTGGCGCGCCGCTACGTGACCACCTTCGAAGGGTTCGACGCCCCGTGGAGCCACCTCGCCGCCGAGGTCCCCGGCCTCCGCGTGCATCGCCTGTTCCTCGGCGGGGCGTACCTCGCCATCGGGATTGCGGGCACCCCACCTGAGGGGTCGTAGTCCGCAGCGATGCGAGCTGCGGTGGAGGTTCGCTGGCCGATGTCGAAGCACCTACTCGCCGTACACGGCTGCGAGCGGGGCATCCGTCGCCGTGGCAGAGATCGTCAGGCACTTGTCCTTGCTGCCGGCCGCTGCGGCGCGGACGATCGTTCACCAGCTGCCGCACCGCCGATCCAGCGAAGGAGGCCTGATGAGCACCCGCACCCAGGACGTCCCGGGCATCGCCTACGAGGCGGTGACGCCGTGAGCGGCGCGACGGGGCGCTTCGTCCGTCACTACCTCGAGATGGTGGCGGCGATGCTGGTCGGCATGGTCGCCCTCGGTGCGGCCTCCCTGGTGGTCGACCTGCCCGACCGGACGGCGGTCGAGCTCGTCGAGATGGCGGTCTGGATGACCGTCCCGATGGTCGCCTGGATGCGGGTCCGCGGTCACCGATGGCGGGTGTGCAACGAGATGGCTGCCGCGATGCTGCTGCCGGCGGCCGGCGCACTGGCCTTGCTCGCCACGGGTGTCGTCACCGACGCGCACATGCTCGTCATGCTCGAGCACACCGTGATGTTCCCGATCATGCTCGTCGCCATGCTGCTGCGCCGCGACGAGTACACCGGCCACGACCACCACGCCACGGCGCCCGAGGTGACATGACGGCGCTGCAGCGCGGCGGCGGGCGCCCGTGCTGATCGAGCTGATCGGCGACCGGCCGTCGCGCACAGGCGGCGAAGCTCGGCCCGTGGAAGGATGACCCCGTGACGATCGCCCGACAGATCGTCGTGTTCGACGCCGCCGACCTGGCCGCCGAGAGCACGTTCTGGGCCGGGCTGCTGGGTGGCACGGTCGACGCGGACGACGACTGGCACAGCATCCTCGTCGACGGCGAATGGCGGCTGAGCGTCCAGCTCGCGCCCGACCACGTTCCGCCCGAGTGGCCCGACGGCACACCGCAGCAGATGCACCTGGACCTGTTCGTCGACGACATCAGGGCCGCCCACGACGAAGCCATGGCGCTGGGTGCCAGGTTGCTGAAGCAGGCGGATGACATCGACTCGGCCGAGGGATTCCAGGTCTACGCGGACCCTGCCGGACATCCTTTCTGCCTCTGCTGGGGCTGACACACCCTGGCTCGTGGGTTCTCGGTGAACAGCCACGTGCTTCGGGCCGGTTGGCGCTCAGGGTGTGACGATCACGAAGTCGGGATCGACCGGAGCGACGAGCGACATGAGGAGCTGCAGGTCAGCGGCTGCTCCGTCGATGACGAGGGTCCTGTCGGATGCGGCTCGGTCCGGGTCGAGCGTGCCGGCGACGAGGCCGATGAGGGCGGACCGGGTGAGGGTGAGGCAGCTGCCGGGTGTTGTCGAGGCGCGAGGCGTCATGACGGCTCACAGGGGAACGGCCTCGGCGAGGACCTCGCCGCGGAGCCGCCGACGCAGCGACTCGGGCGTGCCGACGTCGGCCACGCCGCTCAGCCTACGAGTAGACAGCCCGCTGCTGACGGTCTCACCAGGATGGTGATGACCCATGCCGGCGTCCCGGAGCAGGAGATGGCCAGGGCGGATGGCCAAGATCGGGGCCGCGT
>DASTFE010000034.1:0-5911 GCA_035708905.1 Acidimicrobiales bacterium
GCGGCTACGCCCCGCTGCCCGTGCGCCTACCCGGCGGGGCGCCGCCGGCGCTCGCGGTCGGGGGCGAGCTGAAGAACACCTTCTGCCTGGCCCAGGGCCACGACGCCTGGCTGGGCCCGCACATCGGCGACATGGGCAGCGTCGCGTCGCTGGCCGCCCTCGAGCGGTCGACCGCGCAGCTGCGCTCGCTCTACGGCGTCGAGCCGGCGGTCGTCGCCGCCGACCTGCACCCCGGCTACCACACCAGCGCCTGGGCCGAGCGATCCGGACCGGGGCCGGTCCAGCGGGTGCAGCACCACCACGCCCATCTCGCCGCCCTGATGGCCGAGCACGGCGAGCCCGTCGACGCCGAGGTGATCGGCGTCGTGTTCGACGGCACCGGCTACGGCGCCGACGGCACCGTCTGGGGCGGCGAGATCCTGGTCGGCGGCTACACGGCGGTCGAACGGGTCGGGCACCTGCGGCCGGTGCCGCTGCCGGGCGGCGACGCCGCCGTCCGCCGGCCCTACCGCAGCGCGCTGGCCCACCTGTGGTCGGCGGGCATCGACTGGCGTCCCGACCTGCCCCCCGTGGCCGCAGCCGGGGCCGACGAGCTGCGGGCGCTGGCCCGCCAGCTCGAGCGGGGCGTCGGCTGCGTGGCGACCTCCAGCGCCGGGCGCCTGGTCGACGCGATCGCGTCGCTGCTCGACGTCCGCCACACCGTCACCTACGAGGCGCAGGCGGCGATGGCGCTCGAGGAGCTGGCGGCCGCAGGCGCGGCCGACCCGGCGCCGTACAGCTTCGCGGTGCGCGGCGGCGAGATCGACCCCCGGCCGGTGCTGGCGGCCGTCGTCGGCGACCGGCGGGCCGGCGTGCCTGCGGCAGCGGTGGCGGCGGGGTTCCACGCGGCGCTCGCACATGCCGTCGCCGACGTGGCGGCCGTCGCCCGCGACCTCACCGGCGCCACGACGGTGGGGCTGACCGGCGGGGTCTTCCAGAACGCCGTGCTGGCCACCGGCGCCCGGGCCCGGCTCGAGCATCGGGGCTTCCGGGTGCTCACCCATGCCCTGGTGCCACCGAACGACGGCGGGATCGCCCTCGGCCAGGTGGCCGTGGTCGCGGCCCGGGCCGGCCTCCGCACACCGGCCGCCCAGCCGGAGGAGGACTGACCGTGTGCCTCGCACTGCCCGGCCAGGTCGTCGAGCTGCAGGACGGCGGCGCCGTGCCGCTCGGCACCGTCGACTTCGACGGCACCCGGCGCGAGGTCTGCTTCGCGTCCGTGCCCGACGCGGTGGTCGGCGACTTCGTCATCGTCCACGTGGGCTTCGCGCTGGCGAAGGTCGACGAGGAGCAGGCCCGCGAGACGCTCGCCTTGTTCCGCGACATGGGGCTGCTCGACGACGAGCTGGGCCCCGACCCTTCGGCGGCCTCGTGGCCGTGACCAGCGCCTCCTCGCCCGTGCCCGTTGCGGCCGCCGACGACCTGGCCGCCGTCGCGCTGGTCCTGGGGCGGCGATTCGCCGCCGGCGCCACCCTGTGGTGCGTGGCGCCCGGGGCACCGCACCACGCCCGCCACGTGGCCGTCGAGTTCGTCCACCCGGTCGTCGTCGGCGCCCGCTCGTTGCCGGCTCTGGCAGTGGCCGACGGCGGCGATCCGGTGGACACGCTGCGGCTGCTGGCCCGGCCGGGTGACGTCGTGCTGGCCGTCGGCCCGGGGGACGACGCCGGCCTGGCCCGACTGCTGCGGCGCGGCGCGGCGTGGGGCGTGCGCACCGTGCTGCTCGCCGAGGACCCCGTCCCCGGCTCCCCGGTGGCCGACCACGTCGTGCGGGTCGGCGCACCCGACGGCGGCGGCGCGCTGCTCGCCTACCACCTGCTGTGGGAGCTGACGCAGGTCGTGTTCGACCACCCGGGCCTGCTGCACGGTCCCGAGGCCGAGGCCGAGCCCGAAGGCGACACCGACGCCGGCTGCGCCGGCGAGGGGTGCGTCACGTGCTCGGACGAGGGCCGGCTGGCCGAGGTGCGCTCGATCGCCGACGACCGCACGGCCCTGGTGCTGGCCGGCGGGCACGAGGAACGGGTCGACACGAGCGTCGTGGGTGGCGTCGGTCCGGGCGATCTGGTGCTGGTGCACGCCGGCCTGGCCATCGCCGTGGTCGAGGGAGCGGCGGGTCCGTGAGCACCGAGCCGACCGCGTTCCTGTACCCGTTCATCGAGGCCGACGAGCGCGATGCCGGGCCCCTCCTCGCCGACCTGGCGGCGTCGGCCCGGGCCAAGATGGAGGCCAGCGCCCAGCTGCAGGCCGACACGCTGGAACGGTGCCGGGACGAGATCGTCGCGGCCGGTGCGGCCATGGCCGAGCGCTTCGCCCGGGGCGGGCGGCTGTACGCCTTCGGCAACGGTGGCAGCGCCACCGACGCCGACGGTGTGGTCGCCCGGTTCCGCCGCCCGGCCACCGGCGACGCCCTGCCCGCCACCAGCCTGGTCGAGGACCGGGCCGTGCTCACGGCTCTGGCCAACGACGTCGGCGTCGACGTCGTCTTCGCCCGCCAGATCATCGCCCATGCCCGGCCCGTCGACATCGCGCTGGCGATCTCGACCAGCGGGGGATCGGCCAACGTGCTGGCCGGACTGGCCGAAGCCCGCCGGCGCGGGCTGCTCACCGTGGGGGTGTGCGGCTACGACGGCGGGGCCATGGCGGCGAGCGGCGACGTCGCGCACTGCATCGTGGCGCGCTCCGACAGCGTGCATCGCATCCAGGAGGCGCAGAACGCCGTGCTGCGGGCCCTGTGGGCCGCGGTGCAGGCGGCGCTGGCGACGGGGACGCGGCCGTGAGCGGCAGCCGGGCCCGGGACGCCACCCGCGAGGCCGAGGTGCTCGATCGCATCGAGGCGTTCCGGCGGCGGGCTCCCCGCCTGCGCGAGGACCGGGTGACGCGCGCGCACGGCGCCGGTGGCAAGTCGTCGGCCGCCCTGGTCGAGACCGTGTTCCTCCCCGCGTTCCGGTCGGGTGACCCACCGGCCGAGCTCGCGGACGCCGCCGTGCTACCCGCTGCCGGCCACGAGCGGCTGGCGTTCACCACCGACGCCTACGTCGTGCGGCCCCTGCGGTTCCCGGGTGGCTCGCTGGGGCACCTGGCGGTGAACGGCACGATCAACGACCTGGCCATGGTCGGTGCCCGGCCGCTCGGGCTCTCGGCCGCCTTCGTGCTGGAGGAGGGACTGCCGCTCGACGCGCTGCGCGACGTCGTGGCCGACATGGCCGAGGCCGCGGCACGGGCCGGCGTGCCGATCGTCGCCGGCGACACCAAGGTGGTCGACGCGGGCGCGGCCGACGGCCTGTTCGTGACGACCTCGGGCGTCGGCGCCCTCCCCGCGGGCCGCACGCTGGCCGCCTCGCAGGTGGTCGCCGGCGACGTCGTGCTCGTGTCGGGGCCGATCGCCGAGCACGGCGTCGCGGTGATGGTGGCCCGCGGCGACCTCGCCATCGAGGCTGACGTGCGCTCGGACACCGCGCCCCTGCACGGGCTGGTCGAGGCGCTGCTGGCGGCCGCACCCGGCACCCGCTGGCTGCGCGACGCCACCCGGGGCGGCGTCGGCACGGTCTGCAACGAGCTCGCCCGTGACGCCGACCTCACCGTGGTGCTCGACGAGGCGCGCCTGCCGGTGCGGCCGGTGGTGGCCGGCGCCTGCGAGCTGCTCGGCATCGACCCGCTCTACGTCGCCAACGAGGGCCGTCTCGTGGCCGTTGTCCCGGCCGGGCAGGCCGACGACGCCCTGGCCGCGCTGCGGGACCATCCCCTCGGCCGGGACGCGGTCGCCGTGGGCGAGATCCGGTCGGAGCCGAAGGGGATCGTCGTGCTGGTCACCGCGCTGGGCGGCACCCGCATCGTCGACATGCTCGTCGGCGACCCGCTCCCCAGGATCTGCTGATGCACGCGACCGACCCGGAAGGTGGCCATGCGCTTCGTCGACGAGTTCCGTGATCCTGCCGCCGCCCGCGACGTGCTCGCCCACATCCGTGACCTGGCCGGCGACGACCGCTTCACCTTCATGGAGGTGTGCGGCGGCCACACGCACACGATCTACCGCCACGGCATCGAGCACCTGCTGCCGTCGGGCGTCGAGCTGGTGCACGGTCCCGGGTGCCCGGTGTGCGTGATCCCGATGGGGCGCGTCGACGACGCCATCGCCGTGGCCGAGCACCCGGGCGTCGTGCTCACCGCGTTCGGCGACATGATGCGGGTGCCCGGCAGCCGCGGCAGCCTGCTCGACGCCCGGTCCCGGGGTGCGGACGTGCGGATCGTCTACTCGCCGCTCGACGCCCTGCGCATCGCCGAGGAGCTGCCCGACCGCCAGGTGGTCTTCCTGGCCGTGGGGTTCGAGACCACGGCGCCCTCGACCGCCGTGACGTTGCTGCGGGCCCGCGACCTGGGCGTCCGCAACTTCTCGGTGCTGTGCAACCACGTCACGATCGTCCCGCCGATCAAGGCCATCCTCGATGCCCCCGACATGCGCCTCGACGGCTTCGTCGGCCCCGGTCACGTCTCGACCGTCGTCGGCCAGCGGCCCTACCGGTTCGTGCCCGAGGTCTACGGCAAGCCGCTGGTCACCGCCGGCTTCGAGCCCCTCGACATCCTGCAGGCCGTGGCCATGCTGCTGCGCCAGCACCGCGAGGGCCGCTGCGCCGTCGAGAACCAGTACACGCGGGCGGTGCCGGAGGGCGGCAACCCCGCCGCGCTCGACGCCATGGCCCAGGTCTTCGAGCTGCGCCCGCACTTCGAGTGGCGGGGGCTCGGCTTCATCGCCCAGAGCGCGCTGAAGCTGCGTGACGAGCTCGCCGGGCACGACGCCGAGGCCCGGTTCGCGGTGCCCGGCGTGCGGGTGGCCGACCCGAAGGCGTGCCAGTGCGGCGAGGTGCTCAAGGGGGTGATCCGGCCCTGGGAGTGCAAGGTGTTCGGCACGGCGTGCACACCCGAGACCCCGATCGGCACCTGCATGGTGTCGTCCGAGGGCGCGTGCGCCGCCTACTACAACTTCGGCCGGCTCCACCGCGACGTGGCCGTCACCCTCGGGCGCTGAGGCCGGCGGTCACTCGGTGCGGCGCCGCAGCGTCGCCGCGCCCAGACCGAGGGCCACGACCGCGAGCCCCAGCACGATCGCCAGGTCGGTGGCGGCCGCCGCCGTGAGGTCGGCGTGGCGGCGCAGCTCGTCGAGCCCGTCGTAGGCGTAGGTGAGGGGCATGGCCCACGACAGCCAGTAGAGCGGGGCGGCCATGGCGTCGCGTGACACGGCCAGCCCGCACAGCAGCAGCTGGGGCAGCACGAAGGCCGGCATGAACTGGACGGCCTGGAACTCGGTGGCGGCGAACGCCGACGTGAACAGCCCGAGGGCGGTGCCGAGCAGGGCGTTGGCGACGGCCATCGCGACCACCGCCCACAGCGGCCCGGTCACCTCGAGCCCGAGCGCCGCGACCGCGATGGCCACCAGCAGCCCCGCCTGGACCGCCGCAGCGGCGCCGAAGGCGAGCCCGTAGCCGGCCAGGATGTCGAGCTTGGCGACCGGCATGGTGAGCAGGCGCTCGAGCGTGCCCGAGGTGCGCTCGCGCAGCATGGCGATGGACGTCACGAGGAACATCGACACCAGCGGGAAGATGCCGAGCAGTGGCAGCCCGAACCGGTCGAACACCGGGCCGTCGGCGTTGATCATGAACCGCACGAGCACCAGCTCGGCGCAGGGGACGGCCAGCAGCAGCGCGACGGTGCGACGGTCGCGGCGCAGCTGCTGGAGCACCCGATGCGCCGTGGCGGCTACGACGGCAGGGCTCACGCGGCCCCCTCACGGACGAGGGCGAGGAAGGCCTCGTCGAGCCGGTGCTCGCCCGTGCGCCGGCGCATGCCGGCCGGGGTGTCGTCCATCAGCAGCCGCCCCTCG
>DASTFE010000035.1:0-5963 GCA_035708905.1 Acidimicrobiales bacterium
GGGTGGCTCATGACGACCACGCCGCCCTCGCGCACCAGCGGGCGCCCCCGGTACATGTTGAAGAAGTAGCCGAGCCCCAGGCACATGACCAGGATCGGGTTCATGACCGAGTTGACGTTGTAGGGGCAGATGTAGGGCAGCCCCATGGTCAGGATGTCGGTCTGGCCCTCGACCGGCACCAGCTGCTGGCGGTACACGTTCCCGGTGGTGGCCTCGTGCACGGCGTCGACCTCGCCCGCCTGCACCGAGGTGAGGCCGTACGGCGCCTGCCACGAGTGGAAGATCTTGCGCCGGGCCTTGAGCGGCAGGCGGTCGAGGCCGGCCTTCATGGCCACGAACGCGGCGCGGTCGCGGGCGGTCCACTCCCACTCGCGCTTCTGCAACACCGACATGGGGCCCGAGGTGCCGAAGGTGTCGTTGTTGAGCGTGGTCTCGATCTGGAAGACCTTCACCCCGGCCTCGCGGATCACCTTGCCCATCCGCCAGTTCGAGCTGTGCAGCTCGGAGCTGTGGCGGTCCATGAAGCTGGTGGAGTGCATCATGGTGCGCACGTTGTGGTGGTGGCGCAGGCTGCGGTAGCTGGCCAGCCCGGTGGCGGTCGACTTGTGGCCGCCGTCCATCGACACCAGGTTGATGTTGACGTAGATGATCAGGTCGCTCTCCGCGGCCCGCTTGTTGATCTCGACCTCCTCGCCCTGCGGGGTGGTGCCCAGGAAGGCGAGGTTGTCGGTGTCCTCGGCGTCGTGGTTGTAGAGCAGGCCGTGGGGGGCGAAGGCGTCGTAGACCCGGTCGCCGACGGCGTGGCGCAGCTCGGCCTCGGTCATGCGTCGGTGCAGTGCCAGGGCGGCGATGATGTGCACGTCGTCGACGCCGGCCTCGGCGGCCAGGTCGAGCACCGCCTCGATGACCCGCTGGCGCACGTCGGGCCGGCGCATCGGGGGGAGCGGCAGCGAGATGTCGTCGAACGCGATGGTGAGGCGCATCCCCGGGTGCAGCATGGCCCGCAACGGCTCGCTGTCACCCAGCGGGTTGTCGAGGGCGTGGCGGACCGCGCCCTCGGGGTCGTCGAGGGCGTCGAGCGGCTCGCCGGGATACAGCACGCGGCTGCGCCCGGCCGGCAGCTTCTCGAGCCGCAGGCTCTCGCCGTGGTGGAACAGGATCGGGGGCGTCGACCGGTCGACGTCGAGCACGAATCCGGGGCGGGGCATCTACTCGCTCTCCTCGGCGGGGCGTGAGGCGAGCCGGTACGGGGCCCGCCAGTCGGGTGCCGTTTCGCCGGCGTCGTCCAGCCAGTAGTCGACGCTGCGGGCGATCAGGCCGTCGGTGACGTCGGCGAAGGACACGCAGTGGAACAGGTCGTCGCCATGCGGGACCCGGACGCGGGCCACGACCCGGGGGCCCTGCTCGACGATCTCGTCGACGACGATCGACCAGCCCTCGGGGTAGGCGCGATTCATGGCGATGAACGCGTCGGCCGTACCGAAGCGCTCTCCCGTGGCCGGGTAATCGCAGGTGTAGCCGTCAGCGAGAGTGGCCCGAGCACCCTCCCAGTCACGGGCCTCCATGCGCTCCCACAGCAGGCGCACGACGCCGCCCGGGCGCGCGCCGGCGGTCACGGCCGTGCCCCCCGGCGGTCGGCGCGCAGGTCGAAGGCGACCTTCACGGCGCCGCGCACGCCGGCGTGGGCGGCGTGGTCGATGGCGTCCTCGTAGCGGGCCAGGGGGTAGGTGGCGCTGACGAGGCGGCCGAGGTCGAGCTCGCGGATCAGCTCGACGGCCGTGGCGAAGTCGTGCGTGCGGTCGTCGTGCTCGTCGTAGGCGTAGACGCCGCGGAGCGCCACCTCGCGCTGCCAGACGGGGGTCAGGTCGAGGGTGGTGACGCCGGGCATGCCCACCATGTGGACCGTGCCGCCGGGGGCGACCACGCGGATCGCCTGGGCGAGCGACTGCTCGGACCCGACGCAGTCGACGACCGCGCCGATGCCGCAGGTGAGCTGGCCGTTGTCGAGCACGAACGACGACGTGGCCGACCGCACCGCCCGGTCGAGCTCGGCGGGCGCGCACACCACGTCGGCGCCCAGCTCCTTGGCCCAGCGCCGCTGCTCGGGGTGCTTGGCGGTGGCGACGAGGGTGCTGGGGGCGGCCAGCGAGCGCAGGGCGGCGATGGTGAACAGGCCGAGCGCGCCGGCACCGACGACGGCCACCTGGCGATCGCCCACCTGCCGGGCGGCGTGCACGGCGCACGCCACGGGCTCGACCAGCACCGCCTGCTCGTCCGTGAGGTCGTCCGGCACCGCCACGACCTGCGACGGGTGCACGACCATCTCCTGCGACCACCCGCCGCCGGTCGACTCGCAGAACCCGCACTGCAGGCCGGGCTCGAGGTCGCCGAACGCCACCCGCTCGCACAGGTTGATGCGCCCGGCGCGGCACATGTCGCAGGGCGGGTTGACGGCCCGCGCCGCGCAGTGCAGCACGGGGATGACCACGACCCGGCGTCCGTCCTCGAGGTCGCCGACGATCTCGTGGCCGGGCGTGAACGGGAACGAGACGATGGGCTCGAAGTAGCGCGACGACCGGCCGTCGATCGTGGCCAGGTCGCTGCCGCAGACGCCCGACAGCCGGGGCCGCAGGCGCAGCCAGCCGGGGCCGGGCAGCTCGGGCGGGTCGACGTCGCGCAGCGACAGCGGGCCGTAGCGGGCGCCACGCCCGGGGCGCAGCGACCCGGCGACCATGGCTGCCGCGTAGCGGGCCGGCTTGCGGGAGAAGACGAGCGCCCTCATCGCCGCCCCCGCATCACCGCAGGCCGGGCCTGGTCGCCGCCTGTGCCGTCGCGGCGGCCGTTGCCGCCCCATGCGTCGCTGGTCAGCAGGCGGGTGAGCAGGCCCGGCCCGCCCCCGCCCCTCCACCGGGGCCCGATGGGCAGCGGCGGCTCGGGCGCGCCGGCGGCCTTGTCGAAGTGCTCGACCAGCCAGCCCCGCTTGCGGGCCAGCGCCGCCAGCCGGGTCTCGGGGTTGACCGCGACCGGGAAGCCGACGGCCTCGAGCATGGGCAGGTCGGACGTCGAGTCCGCGTAGGCCACCCCCTCGGCCAGGTCGAACCCGTTGGCGGCGGCGTACTCGGCCAGCACCGAGGCCCGCGCCTCGCCGGTGGGTGGCACCTCGGTCAGCTCGCCCCGGTACGTGCCGTCGGGCCGGGTGGCCAGGCGGGCGCACACGACGTCGTCGAACAGCGGCCGCAGCGGGCCGATGGCGAAGTCGAGGGCGCCGGTGATGAGGACCGTGCGGTGACCCAGCCGGCGGTGCTCGCGCACCCGGCGGATGCCGGCCGGGAACGACTTGGCCAGCAGCAGGTGGCTGAACATCTCGGTGGCGTCGGCGTCGAGCTGGTCGACGGGGGCCCTGTCGTAGCGGCGGTAGAAGTGGCGCAGGAAGTCGCTGCGGTCGCGCCGGTCGAGCGCCAGCAGCGAGGGCGCCTCGGCCAGGGCGCGCACCACGTAGCGCAGCCGGTCGTCGCGGGGCAGGCGCCGGGTGGCCAGCCACGAGTACGAGGCGACGACGTTCGAGGCGATGAGCGTGTTCTCGAGGTCGAACGCGGCGAAGTGGCGGTCGGGCGACAGCACCTGGCGGCGCAGCCGGTCGGCCCGGTTCTCGACGGTGCGGCCGCCGGGCGTGGTGCGGACGCGGGCGTGCTGGACGACCGAGGGCAGGTGCACGTCATGCACGTAGGTGGCCCAGTCGACCACCCGGGGGTCGAAGCAGAACGCGGCCCGGTCGGCCTCGTCGAGGGCCTCGTACCGGGCGAGCAGGCGGTCGACGCCGTAGATGGCCTCGCACTCGGCGTAGGCGCCGTACAGCTCGACGTAGCCGAGGGCCCGCTCGGCCTCTTCGCGCCGGGTCTCCAGCTTGGCGGCCCAGAGCGCCTGCCTGCCCCGCAGCGGCAGCGACTGGAGGGTCGACTCGGCCCGCTCGATGGTGGTCTTGGCCCGCTCGAGCTGGCGCTGCACCCGGCCCCGCCCGGGGAACGACCAGTCGGGCACCACGATGGGCTGGCCCTCGCTGTCGTACAGCGGGTGCTCGGTGAACCACTCGCGCACCAGGTCGACGAGGTGCCGGTAGCGCAGCGGGTTGGTCGAGCCCGAGGCGACCTGTGTGATCTCGGGCTCCGCGGGTGGCCCGCCCGCCGCAGCGGCGACCACGGCGGCCACCACCATGTCGACCGGGATGACGTCGATGGTGCCCTCGGGGACGCCCGGGAACTCCTTGAGCAGCCCGCGGGCGTAGCTGATGATGATCGGCTCGGCCATGCGGAAGCCCCGGATCCACCCCGGGCGCGGTTCGGCCCAGGCCGACTCGATGATCGAGGGGCGCACGATGGAGACGGGCAGGTCGCCGCGCTGCTGCAGCAGCGCCCGCTCGCCGAGCGCCTTGGTGTAGGCGTAGGCATCGGGCCAGCCGAGCGAGGCGGCCCGGGCGCGGCCGGCGTCGACCATGCGGTCCTTGACCCACGTCTGGCGGCGCTGCTCGGTCTTGGCCGCCAGCGCCGGCGTGCCGGCGGCACCCAGCTCGCGCCGGGCCTCGACCCGGAAGCGGGCCAGCGCCTCGGGCGTGCGGCTCTCGGCCTCGGCGTCCTGGCGCGCCCGGCGGGCGCCGTCGACCTCGCCCCGCCAGTCGACGTCGACGAAGAACGGGCTGTCGTGCACCGGCTCCTCGGGCGCGGCGCCCCGCCGGTTGCCGGCGACGTAGCAGGTCGAGACCGCCACCAGGTGGGGCGTGACGCCGAGGTCGTGGAGGGTGAGGGCGATGCGGCTGGGGCCGAGCAGGTTGACCTCGACCGCGGCGTCGAGCGGCGAGTCGAAGGCCACGGTGGCAGCCGAGTGGACGACGACGTCGCACGAGGCGAGCACGACCCGGCCCGCCTGGTCGAGGCCCAGCCCGTCGGTGCCGACGTCGCCGGCGATCACCTGGACGCGCTCGGCGACGGCGCCCTCGAAGCCGTCCGGGCCGAGGTCGGCCCGCAGGCGGTCGAAGGCGTCGTTGCGGAAGATCTCGCGCCGCGCCCGCTGGGCCACAGACGATCGCTTGCCGGGGCGGACGAGCAGCACCAGCTCGCACCCGGGCACCGAGCGCAGCAGGCGCTCGACGAGCGCCGTGCCCAGGAAGCCGGTGCCGCCCGTGATGGCGATGCGCTTGCCGTCGAGGGCCTCGGGGATCACCGCACCTGTCTACCATTTGGTAGATGGCCAGCGCGAAGGCGCCCACCCGCGTTCCCACCAGTCGGACCGCCGAGCGCATCCTCATGGCCGCGCTCGACGCCTTCGGCAGCCGCGGCTACGGCGCGACCTCGCTCGACGACCTGGCCGGCGAGCTGGGCATCCGCAAGCAGACGATCCTGTACTGGTACCCCTCGAAGGACGCGCTGCTCGACGCCGCCATCGACCGCACGGCCGCCGAGGTCTCGGCCCGGCTCGAGCGGGCGGTGGCCGCGGCCGGGCCGGGCTTCGGCCGGGTCGAGGCCATCGTGCGGGCGATGTTCCGCCTGGCCGCCCGCCACCCGGCGATGGTGGGCTTCCTCCGCGAGGTCACCCGTCTCGGCCCCCCGGCGTCGACCCGGCTGCTGGCGGCCCTCACGCCGCTGATCGACCGCGCCGCCGGGTTCCTGGCGGTCGAGATGGACGCGGGCCGCATGCGCCGGCACGACCCCCGCCTCATCCTGCTGGCTGCGTACTCGATGGTCACCGGCCTGGCCACCGAGGTCGAGGTGCTGCGCACGTTCGGCGAGGAGCCCACACTGGCGTCGCTGGTGCGGCGGCGCGACGAGCTGACGGCCCTGCTGCGCGACGCCCTGGTGCCGACGCTCGCACCGGTCGGGCGCTGACCCAGGCCCCTCCGCGTTCTGGTCGCGGGAACCGGGGCCAGAGCAATCAGATCCCGGGGCAAGAACGCGCGGGGACCATACATTCCT
>DASTFE010000036.1:0-14502 GCA_035708905.1 Acidimicrobiales bacterium
TCTCGATCCGCCAGCTCGCCGACTACCACCACGTCGCCGTCGACGCCGAGGAGGCCGCCGCCGTGGCGCTCGAGGCCGGGCTCGACGTCGAGCTGCCAGGCACCGACTGCTTCGGCGACCCGCTGGTGCGCGCCGTGCGCCGCGGGCGGGTGGGCCAGGCGACCGTCGACACCGCGGTGGCGCGGGTCCTGAAGCACAAGTTCGAGCTCGGGCTCTTCGAGCGGCCCTACGTCGACGCCGACCGCGCCGCGGCCGCCGTCGACACGCCCGCGCAACGGCGCCTGGCCCGGACGATCGCCCGGAGGTCGCTGGTGCTGCTGCGCAACGACGGCACCCTGCCGCTGGCCGGCGGCCGGATCGCCGTGATCGGGCCCACCGCCGACAGCGCCCGGCACCTCTTCGGCGACTACACCTACCCTGCGCACGTCGAGTCGCTGGCAGAGGTGCTGCGCAGCGGCCAGAACGTGTTCTCGATGCCCCTCGATCCGAGCCACCGGCCCGCCGCCGCCGACACCCACGCCACCACGGTCGTGGCGGCGCTGCGCGCCCGCTTCGGGCCGGGAGTCCGTCACGCCCAGGGGTGCGGCGTCACCGGCGAGTCCCGCCAGGGCTTCGCCGAGGCGGTCGAGCTCGCCGCCCGGTCCGACGTGGCGGTGCTGGTGATGGGCGACAAGGCCGGCCTGACCGACGACTGCACCAGCGGCGAGAGCCGCGACGTGGCATCGCTCGACCTGCCCGGCGTGCAGGAGGACCTGGTGCGCGCCGTCGTCGCCACCGGCACGCCGGTGGTGCTCGTGCTCGTGGCCGGCCGGCCGCTCGGCAGCGCCTGGCTGCACGAGCACTGCGCCGCCGTGCTGATGGCGTGGCTCCCCGGGCAGGAGGGCGCCGGTGCGGTCGCCGAGGTGCTCGCCGGCGACGCCGATCCCGGCGGCAGGCTGCCGATCTCGTACCCCCGCTCGGCCGGCCAGATCCCGGTGTTCTACGGCCACAAGGTCTCCGGTGGGCGGTCGCACTGGAAGGGCGACTACGTCGACTCGCCGGCCGGACCGCTGCATCCCTTCGGTCACGGGTTGAGCTACACGACGTTCGCGCTCGCCGACGCCGCGGTCGCCCGCACCGAGGTGTCGTGGCACGACACGATCACGACGACGGTCACGGTCGCCAACACCGGTGACCGGGCCGGCGACGCGGTGGTGCAGCTGTACGTGCGCGACCCGGTGGCGAGCGTCACCCGGCCGGTGCTCGAGCTGAAGTCGTTCGTGCGCGTCGGGCTCGCCACCGGCGAGTCGCGGACCGTCACCTTCGAGACGCCGGTCGGCCAGCTGGGGTTCTACGATCGCGGCCTCCGCTACACCGTCGAGCCCGGCCGCATCGACGT
This sequence comes from Acidimicrobiales bacterium, assembly GCA_035708905.1. GTDB lineage: Bacteria > Actinomycetota > Acidimicrobiia > Acidimicrobiales > VFJN01 > ZC4RG19. The sequence continues at coordinate 1,379 of DASTFE010000036.1, forward strand.
GCTCGTCGGCACGTCGGCCGCCGACCTGGTCGAGGCGGGCCGGGTCACGGTCACGGCCGACCCCGCCGGCCGGCCGCCCGGCAAGGCCTACGACGGCTCCGTCACCATCACCTGACACGAGGGAGGCACGCACGATGGCCGAGTTCTTCACCGACGTCACCGAGCGCATCCCGTACGCGGGCCCCGACAGCGACGAGCCGCTGGCCTTCCACTGGTACGACGCCGACCGCCTGGTGGCCGGACGGCGGATGGAGGACCACCTCCGCTTCGCGGTGTGCTACTGGCACTCGTTCAACTGGGACGGGTTCGACATCTTCGGTGCCGGCACGCTCGACCGGCCCTGGCACCCCACCTTCGCCCCGGGGGCCGATCCGCTGGAGGCGGCCCGCCGGAAGATGGCGGCCGCGTTCGAATTCTTCACCAAGCTGGGCGTGCCGTTCTACTGCTTCCACGACCGCGACATCGCGCCCGAGGGCAGCTCGTTCAAGGAATCGGCCGCGCTGCTCGACGAGATGGTCGACGTCGCCGCCGAGCACCAGCAGCGCACGGGCGTCACGCCGCTGTGGGGCACGGCCAACCTGTTCTCGCACCCCCGGTACCAGGCGGGTGCCGCCACGAACCCCGACCCCGAGGTCTTCGCCTACGCCGCCGCCCAGGTGGCCCACTGCCTGGAGGCCACCCATCGCCTCGGCGGCCAGAACTACGTGCTGTGGGGCGGGCGCGAGGGCTACGACACGCTTCTCAACACCGACGTGCGCCGCGAGCTCGACCAGCTGGGCCGGTTCCTCTCGCTGGTGGTCGAGCACAAGCACCGCATCGGCTTCGACGGCACGATCCTGATCGAGCCCAAGCCGTTCGAACCCACCAAGCACCAGTACGACTACGACGTCGCCGCGGTCCACGCCTTCCTCCAGCGCTACGACCTCGCCGGCGAGATCAAGGTCAACATCGAGGTCAACCACGCCACCCTGTCCGGCCACGACTTCGCCCACGAGGTCGCGGTCGCCGTCGACGCCGGGATCTTCGGCTCGGTCGACGCCAACGCCGGCGACGACCGGCTCGGCTGGGACGTCGACCGGTTCCCGGTCTCCGTCGAGCAGATGACCCTCGGCATGCTCGAGATCATCCGGGCCGGGGGGCTCACCACCGGCGGGTTCAACTTCGACGCCAAGCTGCGCCGCCAGTCGATCGACCGCACCGACCTCTTCCACGGGCACATCGGCGGCATGGACACGCTGGCCCGGGCGCTGCTCGTCGCCGCCGCGATCCTCGAGGGCGGCGACCTCGACGCCGCGCGCGCCTCCCGCTACGCCGGCTGGGACGGCGGGCTCGGCCGGTCGATCCTCGACGGCGCCGCCGACCTGGCGGCGCTGCACGAGCGTGCCCTCGACCGCGGCGAGCCCACCCGGGTGTCCGGCGGCCAGGAGCGGCTCGAGAACCTCGTCGCGCGGTACGTCGCGCGTGTCCGCTGAGCCGCCCGCTCGACGGCAGGGTCGTCGTGCCCCTCGTCGCCGGCATCGATTCGTCGACCACCGCCACCAAGGTCGAGGTGCGCGACCTCGACACCGGGCAGGTCGTCGACCGCGGTGCCGCGCCGCACCCACCGACGCGACCGCCGCGGTCCGAGCAGCAGCCCGCCGCGTGGTGGTCCGCGTTCGAGGCGGCGTGGGGCCAGGCGGGCGACCGGGACGTGGCCGCCGTCAGCGTCGCCGGCCAGCAGCACGGGATGGTCGCGCTCGACGCGGCGCGTCGCGTCGTCCGCCCCGCCAAGCTGTGGAACGACACCGAGTCGGCCCCGGAGGCGGCGCGGCTGATCGACGCCCTGCCTGGCGGGCGGCGGGCCTGGGCCGAGGCGTGCGGGCTGGTCCCCGTGGCCAGCTTCACCATCACCAAGCTCGCCTGGCTGCGCCGGCACGAGCCCCGGGCGTGGGAGCGGCTGGCGCACGTGGCGCTGCCCCACGACTGGTTGACCCTCGAGCTGACCGGCCGGCTCGTCACCGACAGGGGCGACGCCTCGGGCACGGGTTACTGGTCGGCGGCGAGCGGCACGTACCGCCACGACCTGCTGGCCCTGGTCGACGCCGAGCGCGACTGGACGTCCGCCGTCCCGCCGGTGCTGGGCCCGCTCGAGGCCGCCGGCGAGTGGAACGGGGCCCTGGTCGCGGTCGGCACCGGCGACAACATGGCCGGTGCCCTCGGCGTCGGGCTGCGGCCGGGCGACGTGGTGGTGTCGATCGGCACGTCGGGCACCGTCTACGGGGTCAGCGACGAGGCCGTCGCCGACCCGTCGGGGATCGTCGCCGGGTTCGCGGACGCCACCGGCCGCCACCTCCCGCTCGTCTGCACGCTGAACGCCACCAAGGTGACCGAGGCCGTCCGCCGGCTGCTCGGCGTCGACCACGACGAGCTCGACCGGCTCGCCCTCGCCGGCGCACCGGGGGCGGGTGGGCTCACCCTGCTGCCGTACTTCGACGGCGAGCGGACCCCGGACCGGCCCGAGGCCACCGGCGTCCTCGCGGGCCTGCGCAGCGACGTCGGGCGCGAGCAACTCGCCCGCGCCGCGGTGGAGGGCGTCGCCTGCGGGCTGCTCGACGCCCTCGACGCGCTCGCCGCCGTCGCCCCGACCGGCGGGCAGCTGATCGTGGTCGGCGGCGGCGCCCGGTCGCGCGCCTACCGCCAGGTCCTGGCCGACCTGAGCCAGCGGCCGGTGCTGGTCCCCCGCAGTCCCGAGCAGGTCGCCGCCGGCGCCTGCGTGCAGGCCGCCGCCGCCGTGTCGGGAGCCGAGCCCGCCGATGTGGCGGACGCCTGGAACCTCGGTGCCGGCGACGTCGTCGAGCCCGGCCCGGGCGCGGCTGCGGCGGCGGAGGTGCGGGCCGCCTACGGCGCCCTGCGGACGCGCAGCTCGTAGTCGACGGCGAGGACGTCGCCCGGTGCGAGCAGCGCCGGCGCCCCCGGTTCCTGCATGATGAGCCGGCGCAGGGCGGGCGGCGCGTGCGTCTGCGGCTCGACCGCCACCGCGTCCACGTCGGCCGGGCTGGCGGCCACCAGGAAGGCCGCCCGCTCGCTGAACCGGAACGTGGCGCGCAGGTCGTGCGCCGGCCACGCGAGGTCGACCGCGTCGCCGGTGAGATCGGTCCACGTGGCATCGAGGCCGTCGGCCATCACGTCGAGCCGGCGCAGGTCGAACGGCGGCTCGACCGGCTGCGGGTGGGCCGCCGGGTCCGTGTTGTCGGTGAGGACGCGCCGCGCCGGCACCGCGATCCGCACTGGCTTCACGAACCACGGATGCACGCCGATGCCCGCCGGCATCGGCGCGTCGTCGAGGTTGCGGAGCTCGAGCGTCAACCCGGCGCTGGCCGGGCCGACCCGGAACCGGGCGTGGACCTCGTACCGCCACGGCCAGGCGCCGCCACCCGCCTCGATGCGCAGCGTCGACTCGTCGACCGTGTCCCACGGGGCGCCGTACACCTCGCCGTGGATGGCGCTGCCGTCGGGGAAGTTGGCGGCCAGCTCGACACGACGACCGGCCACCACCACCGGGTCGGTCGTCGCGCGGTTGCACCACGGCACCATGGGGAAGCCGCCCCAGAAGAACGGTTCCTCACGATGGGTCGCCGGCGACGGCGGCGTGCGGAGCAGGTCGACGCCGAGCGCCCGGACCCGGTGCAGCCGCCCGCCGACACCGGGGAGCGCCTCGACGACGATCCCGTCGTCCTCCCAGCGGAGGAGGTGCTCAGCCACCGGCGCCGGTCACATCGCGTCGTGTCGCCATCGCACCATCGTCGCTCACCGGGCGTCGCCGCGGGAGGAGCCTGCCGGCATCCGCCATACTCGGGCGCATGGTGCCGCCCGCTCGTCACCTGCTGCGGGCCAAGGACCTCGCCGACGGCCGGTACGTCGAGCCGCTGACGGTGGCCGACCTGGCCCGGGCCGCAGGGCTGTCGCCCGCGCACTTCAGTCGGGAGTTCCGGCGGACGTTCGGCGAGGCGCCGCACCAGTACCTGCTGACCCGCCGCCTCGAGCGCGCCGCGGCGCTGCTGCGCGACACCGATCGCAGCGTCACCGAGATCTGCTTCGCGGTCGGGCTCGCCGGCGTCGGCTCGTTCACCACCAGCTTCCGGCGGGTCTACGGGGTGCCGCCGCTCGCCTACCGGGCGGCCTGGCCGCCCGCCCGGCGCCACGTCCGCATCCCCACCTGCATCGCCCGCGACTACGGCCGCCGGCAGAACCGCACGTTTCGAGAAGCCGGGGCGCCCTCCCGTCCGTAGCGTCGCCGGCGACGACCCGAGGAGGACCCCGATGATCAGGATCGCCCACGCGCAGTTCTGGGTGCACGACCAGGAGGAGGCGCTGGCCTTCTACACGCGGACGCTCGGCTGGGAGGTGCGCGCCGACGTGACCATGGACGAGTGGAACCTGCGCTGGCTGGTCGTCGCGCCGGTCGGGCAGGACGACGTCGGGCTCGTGCTCATGCCGGTGCCGCAGCAGCCGATGCTCGACGCCGACTCGAGCCGCCAGCTCGCCGATCTGGTCGCCAAGGGCGCCGGCGGCACGCTGTTCCTCGAGACCGACGACTGCCAGGCCGCCTACGACGAGCTCTCGGCCCGCGGCGTCGTCTTCAACGACCCGCCGACGCCGCAGGCCTACGGCATCGACACGTCCTTCCGCGACCCGTCGGGCAACAACATCCGGTTGACGCAGGTGCTCGAGTTCTCGCTCGACCGCCGGTGACGGTCGCGGCGGACCTCGCCCCGCCCGTCAGAAGGTGATCGCGACCGCGCCGTCGAGCGCCGGGACCGGCCACAGGACGACGGCGAGCAGGAACGTGGCCAGCTCCGAGCCGTTGTCGATGTCGCCGTACCCGGCATTGACGGCGACGATCACGCCGATCACCACCCAGATCAGGAACACGAGCGGGATGCGGACACGGGTGCGCATGGTTCCTCCGTTGGTCTCCCAGCCCCCCGGACGGCCGGTCTGCGGCGCCGGCGGGGGGTGACCTCTGTGTACCCCCCGAGCGGTAGCGGTTAGACCCCGCCGGGTAGCCGGCGGCACGGGTGCGGTAGCGATGCGTCACACTGTGGCGAACCCGGTGCCGAGAGCGAGGTAGCGATGGCCACCGACCCGGACGTGCCCGGCCCGCACATCCCACGGCGCCCCGACGACACCGGCGCAGAGGTCATCGCCGCACGCCAGCGGTACGTCGCCGACCGGACCGGTGTGGTGCTCGACCATGTGACGCGGTACTCGGTCGACCCGGCCGTCCTGCCCGGCAACATCGAGCACTTCACCGGCGTGGCCCAGGTGCCGATCGGCATCGCGGGGCCGCTCACCGTCCGGGGCGAGCACGCGCACGGCGACTTCGTCGTGCCGCTGGCCACGACCGAGGGCACGCTGGTGGCCAGCTACAACCGCGGTATGCGCCTCCTGTCCGCCAGCGGTGGGGTGCGCACCACCGTGGTCGACAACGCCATGCAGCGGGCGCCGGTGTTCGTGCTCGACGACGCACTCGCGGCCCGCGAGTTCGGCCGGTGGGTGGACGACCACCTCGACGACGTACGGGCCGCTGCGGAGGCGACCACCCGCTCGGGCAGGCTGGTCGGCATCGGGCGGTACGCCGTCGGGCCGCTGCTCTACCTGCGGTTCAACTACACCACCGGCGACGCCGCCGGCCAGAACATGACCGGCAAGGCCACGCTCGCGGCCTGCGAGTGGATCCGCGACCACCACCCGGCCCGCCCGGGCTTCATGCTGTCGGGCAACATCGACACCGACAAGAAGCACTCCCAGATCAACGTCCTCGAGACGCGGGGCAAGCGGGTCGTGGCCGAGGCGGTCGTTCCCCGCGACCTGCTGCGCGACCTCATGGGCGTCGAGGCCGACCACCTGTTCCGCATGCGGCAGGTGTCGGCCACGGGCGCGTTCCTGGCCGGGGCGTCGTCGAACGGCGCCCACGCGGCCAACGGCCTCGCCGCGCTGTTCATCGCCACCGGCCAGGACGCCGCCAATGTGGCCGAATCCCACGCCAGCCTCACCTACGTCGACCTGCGGCCCGGCGGCGACTACTACTGGTCGGTCACGCTGCCGGCGCTCATCGTCGCCACCTACGGCGGCGGGACCGGGCTGCCCACCCAGCGGGAGTGCCTGGAGATGCTCGGCTGCTACGGGGCCGGCAAGGTGGACAAGTTCGCCGAGATCTGCGCAGGGGTGGTGCTCGCCGGCGAGATCTCGCTCAGCAGCGCGGTCGTGCACGGCGACTGGGTGTCGAGCCACGACCGCCTCGGCCGCAACCGCCCCTGACGCCGCCCGTATGCTCCGCCTCGTGGCCACCCCGCTGCCGCCTGTCGACACCGGCCAGGTCGCCGCCTTCTGGCAGCGCTTCCTGGCGACGGGCGCCGTCGAGCCGGGCACGCCCGTGCCGGAGGTCGTCGAGCCCTTCGGCGACAGCGCCGAGCTCGCCGACGAGCTGCTCGGGCTGGTGATCCACGGCCCCAAGCGGGCCACCGCCGGCGCGGTGGCCGACTACGAGCGCGAGGGGGTCCCGCTCCCCCGGCCGGGGAGGCTCTCGATCGCCACCGACGGCGCCGGCCGCGCCCGCGCCGTGCTGCGCACGACCGACGTGCGGATCGGCCCGCTCAGCTCGGTGGACGACGAGTTCGCCTGGGACGAGGGCGAGGGCGACCGCACCCGGGCGGCGTGGCTGGCCGACCACGAGCGGTTCTTCCGCCGCTACCTGCCCACGATCGGCGTCGAGTTCGACCCCGACATGGCCACGGTCTTCGAGCGGTTCGAGGTGCTGTTCAGCGAGTGACGACGGGCGAGGCCGGCCGCGACGAGGGTGAGCCCCGTGGTCTGATGGTGACCTGCGCGTCGCCACGTTCAACATCCACCACGGGGCCGGGCTCGACGGGCGCGTCGACCTCGAGCGCGTCGCCCGGGTGATCGCCGACACGGGCGCCGAGGTCGTGGGCCTGCAGGAGGTCGACCGCCACTTCCACGCGCGCAGCGGGTTCGTCGACCAGGCGGGGTGGCTGGCGGAGCGGCTGGGTGCCGACGTGGCCTTCGGCGCCGCCATCGACGCCGAACCCCTCTCCCCCGGCGAGCCCCGGCGGCAGTACGGCAACGCCGTGCTGTCGGTCCACCCGATCCGGTCGTCGGTGACGGTGACGCTCCCCGGGTCGCGCCGCAGGGAGCGCCGGGTGCTGCTCGACGCGCTCGTGACTGTGCGGGATGTCGCCGTGCACGTGGTGGCGACCCACCTGCAGAACAGGGCGCCGGGCGAGCGTCGCGCCCAGGCCCGCGCCGTGCGCGACCACGTGGCCGGCGCCACCGGCCCGGTGGTGGTGCTGGCCGACCTGAACGCCCGTCCGGACGCCGCCGAGGTCGCCACGCTGACCGACCACCTGGTGGATGCATGGGCCGTGGCGGGCGCCGGCCCCGGCCACACGTTCGACGCCGGCACGCCGCACGCCCGCATCGACTACGTGCTGGTGACGCCCGGCGTGGCCGCGCGCTCGGCGGCCACGGTCCCGACCGACGCCTCCGACCACCTGCCGGTCGTCGCCGACCTCGTCCTGCCCGGCGGGTGGCAGACTGCGGCACCGTGACCGAAGGCGACCGCATCCGCAACCTGCTGGGTCGCTACTGCGACCTGATGGACGCCGGAGACTGGGCGGGCGTCGGGGCGCTGTTCGCCCGGGGACGGCTCGCCGACGAGCACGGCACCGAGATCGCCGCCGGCGCCGAGGCCGTCGAGCGCTTCTACGCCCGGGGCACGCTCCTCTACGACGGTTCCCCCCGCACCAAGCACCTGGTGCTCAACACGGTCCTCGACGACCCGGCTGCCGACGGCACCGTCACGGCCGGGTCGTCGTACCTGGTGCTGCAGGCGATCCCCGGCGCGCCCCTCCGGCCGATCATCACGGGACGCTACGCCGACCGCTTCGCCCCGAACGGCGGCGGCGAGCCGGGGTGGCACTTCGCGGAGCGGCGCTTCGCGATCGACCTGGTCGGCGACCTGGCCCACCACCTGCGGTCGGCGCCGTGAGCCCGCCGCCGGCGGCGCGCGTCGCGCTGGTCACCGGCGTGGCGTCGGGCATCGGCTTCGCCGTGGCCGAGCGCCTGCGCGACGGCGGTGCCCGCGTCGTGGGGCTCGACCTGCGCGACCAGGGACCCGACGGCGTCACGGTGGTGGCGGGCGACGTCACCGACCGGGCCACGGTCGAGGCCGCCGTCGCGGGTGCGGTCGAGGCCCACGGTCGGCTCGACGTCGTGGCCAACGTGGCGGGCACGCCCCAGTTCGGGCGCATCGACGATCTGACCGACGACGAGTGGCAGCGGTCGCTGGCGGTCAACCTGACCGGCCCCTTCCTGGTCTGCCGGGCGGCGCTGCCGCACCTGCGCGCCAGCCGTGGCTGCATCGTCAACGTCGCCTCGATCGCCGGGATCCAGGGCCAGGCGTACACGGCCGCCTACTGCGCCTCCAAGGGTGGGCTGGTGATGCTGACCCGGGCGCTCGCCGTCGAGCTGGCGCCGGACGGCGTGCGGGTCAACTGCGTGTGCCCGGCCGCAGTGGACACCCCGCTGATCGCCGACGTGGCGGCGCGGATCCCGGACGACGCCGACCCGCGGCTGCTCGACCGGCTGCAGATGCTGGCGCCCGGGCTGATCACCCCGGCCGAGGTGGCGGCCGCCGTCGCCTACCTGGCCGGCGACGACGCCCGGATGATCACCGGCCACGCGCTGGCGCTCGACGGCGGCCGGTCGGCCTGAGCGGAACGGTCGTGACCGCACTCGTCGCCGTCCTGGCCCTGGTGATGGCCGTGGGCGCCGCGGGCACGGTCGTCCCGCTGGTCCCGGGCCTCTCCCTCGTGTGGGCGGCGGGGCTCGTCTACGGGCTCGTCGAGGGCTTCGGCGCCGTGGGTGCCGGCGCCTTCACCGCCATGACCGTGCTGGCGGTCGCCGCCACCGCTGCCGGCTACCTCGTGCCCAAGCGCCGGGCCACGGGGGCCGGGGCGGCGCGGGCGACGGTGTGGCTCGGTGTCGCCGGCGCCGTCGTCGGCTTCTTCGCCGTGCCGGTGGTCGGGCTGCCGGTCGGCGGCGTGCTGGGCATCTACGTGGGCGAGCGCCTGCGCACCCGCGACACGGTCGCCGCCTGGCAGGCGACGCGCGCCACGATCGTCGGATTCGGCATCGCCGCCCTCGTCCAGTTCGGCGCGGCGCTGGCGATGATCGCCGCCTGGGTGGTGTGGGTCCTTGCCGGGTGAGCGCCGTCGCTCACCGCACCCTGACGATCCGCAGGCACGGGCCCGCCGGGAAGTCGGCCAGGCTCGCGGCCGGCGGCAGCGCCGGGTCGAACAGCCACACACCGGCGTCCTGGTCCACGTGGCGGGCGCGCAGCCCGGCCACGAGACCGAAGCGGCTGATCAGGTCGCGCTCCTGCGCCCAGGTCATGCCCAGGCGGTGCGACACGACGAGCCAGGTGCGGGTGCGGTCGGCGCCGGCGTTGGCGAGGGTGGTGAGGTCGTCGCACGGGCTGTCCGGCGCGCCGGGCAGGAACACGCCGTTCGTCTGCAGGCCGAGCACACGGCCGTAGTAGTTGGCGGCGTGCTGCGAGCCGACCGTGGCCAGCACCAGGTCGCCGTCGCGCCGCTCGTCGCGGAGCGCTTCGAGGGGCGCCCGCAGCTCCTGTACCTCGTGACGGGTCACGAGCTGGGGCAGGGTGCGCCACATCGGTGGGACGGCGACGACCAGCACGAGCGCGGCGGCGGCCAGGCCGGCCACCATCGCGCCGGGCCGCCGCCGGTCGAGCCCTGACGGCCAGAGGGCGGCGAGACAGAGCGCTGCCATGGGAACCAGCGCCAGGGCCAGGCGCTCGAAGAGCGGGTAGCGCGACGTGGCCGCGACGGCCAGGAACACGGGCAGCGGCGCGAGCGCGATCAGCCCGGGCAGCGGCCGGGAGGCGACGAGGAGCACCGCCCCGAGACCGATGGCCACCAGGGCGAGGGCCGCCGGGCCGAACCCGAGCGGGTCGTCGACGAGGTCGCCCGCCAGCCGGCCGAGCCAGCTTGCCACCGAGCCGACGGCCAGCCCCTCGTCGGGGAAGGCGCGCTGCCAGTAGGTGCGGAAGCCGGGGTTCTCGCTCAGCGGGCGCAACGACACCTGGTAATGGACAGCCCACGACAGCGACCAGGCCGCGCACGCCGATCCCCACACGGCCAGCGACCACCAGTCGCGCCGCCGCAGCATCGGCACGGCGACGAGCACGGCGGCCGGGGCCAGCACGAGCACGGCGGGGTGGCTGACCCACACGGCGCCGGCGCCCACCACCGCCCAGGCCACCACCAGCCGGCGCCAGCGCGCCGTGCCCGGCGCCACCTCGGCGACCAGCACCGCGACCAGGACGATCGTCACGTAGGCCAGCACGTCGGTCTGGTACTGCTTGACCTCGTTGCTGTAACGGACCAGGTGCGGCGACAGCGCCACGACCGCCACCGCCAGCGACGCCCGGCTCGGGCCCACGACGCGGCGGGCGAGCACCCAGAACACGACGAGCGCGGCGACGCCGGTGATCAGCGGCACGACCCGCAGCGGGCGCTCCTCCGGGCCGAAGGCGAGGTACATGGCCCGCTCGGCCCACAGCCACCCGGCCGGCGCCCCCTGGTTGAACCGCAGCTCACCGGCGAGGTCGCGGAAGCCGAGGTCGAGGACGTTGAGGGCGACCATCGCCTCGTCGAGCCACAGCGACCGGGCCCCCGCCCACTGGCGGACGCGGATCGCCGCGCCGAGGGCGACGACAGCGGCGGGCAGCCACGTCGTCCACCGCACCCGCCGACGCGCGCTGCCCGGCGCCTGGTCGTCCTCCGCCACGACGTTGTCGACCGCCACGAGCGACCTCCGGGAGCGCGACCGCCCGCCCGCGACGGTACCGAGCCGCGGCCTGCCGGCGCGGCATCCCGCCAGGGCGCGCGCTACGGGGCGGTGGCCGCCACCTCGGGCGGGGGCCAGTCGGGGTCGAGCTGGCGCAGGAACACCGCGCAGCGCTCGGCCTCGTCCTGCTCGCCGATCGCCTCGGCGCTCGCCCGCAGGCCCTCGAGCGCCCGCAGGAAGCCGCGGTTCTCGGGGTGGCGCCACCGCACGTAGCCCGCACCCCGCCAGCCGCTGGCCCGCAGCCGGTCGAGCCCGCGGTGGTAGCCCACGCGGTGGCAGGCGTAGCGCTCGACGTCGTCGCGACCGAGCCGGCCGAGCTGCGCCCAGGCGTCGAGGAACCGGGGCCAGCTGGCGACCACGCCGGCCACCGCGGCGCGCCGCTCGTCGTCGGGGCGGGCGAGGGCGTCGGCGAGCGCGGCCAGCGCCTCGTCGGGCTCGGGGTCGAGCACGGTCTCCGGCGGGCCGGTCGGGGTCAGGTTCACGGGCGATCCGGTCATCGCCGCCATTGTGACCGCCGGGACGCCCAGCGGCGCGCCGCCGGATCAGCCCGTGGACTCGCCCTCGTCGTCCGGGGCGTCGCTGTCGTCGACCGTGCCGAACGCCTGGCTGTCGCCGTCCTCGTCGCCGACCACGCCGCCGGCGGACGGCTCGCCCGCCGGCATCTCGGGGCGGGCGGGCCGGCCGGCCAGGTAGTCGCTCGACGCCGCGTAGGCGAGCGAGATCAGCTCGGCCGACCGGGTGAAGTCGTTGTAGCGCATCGCCGGGGTCTGGCCGGTGGGCATGAGGTGCAGCACGACGTCGGGGGGCACGGCGGCGAGATCGGTCTTGAACCGGTGGTGGCGGGCGATCCAGTAGGACTGGACGGCCACGTCGAGGGGGCGGCGGGGCTCGGGGCGGGGGCGCGACACGGCACCGACCTGGAGCACGTAGATGGTGCGGGCGCCGAGCGCGACGGCGCGCCCGATGGGGATGTCGTCGACGATGCCACCGTCGAGGTAGCGCACGCCGTCGATCTCGACCGCCGGGTAGACGGCGGGCAGGGCGGCGGACGCGAGGATCGGCTCGATCAGCGGGCCGGTGCGGAACCACATCTCGCGCACACCGATCACGTCGGTGGCCACGCATTGGAACGGGATCTCGAGCTCCTCGAACGTGCGGGCGTCGAGCTGCTCCTCGAGCAGGCGCCGCAGGCCCTCGTTGTCGTGGATCGCCTCGCCCCTGCGGGCGAGCGAGACCGCCCGGGGCAGGAACCCGCTGGGCATCAGGTCCTTGCCGTCGAGCTCGCGCCACAGGCGCTCGATGCGACCGATGCCGGCCAGCGAGGGGTCCTGTGCCAGGGCGGCGCCGTTGATCGCGCCCACCGAGCAGCCGACGACCACGTCGGGCCGGATCTCTCGCTCGGCCAGCGCCCGCATCATGCCGATTTGCAGGGCGCCCAGGTTGCCGCCGCCCGACAGCACGAACGCGACCGGGCCCGCGTGCCTGCGCCGCCGCCACCGTCTCATGATCGCCATCGCTACCGTCCCCGGGGGTGCTCGCCCGCAAGCTCGAGGGCCCGCCGGACGAGATCCGCGAACTCGGCCGGGTGCGAGAGGTGGGCCCCGTGGGACGCACCATCTATCACACGCAGCTCGCCGTGGGGCACCGCGCGGGCGAGCTCCTCGGTGGCCCGCATGTGGTGGGGGCGGGACTCGCTGCCGAACGCCGCGACCACCGGCACGGCGACCCCCGCCGGGTCGTAGGGTGCGGGGGCCGGCGGGCGCACCGACCGCAGCTCGGCGAGCAGGGTCGGGCCCTCGGCCCGGCGCGCGGCCCGCACGGCGGCGGGCAGCCGCAGCCAGGTGTCGTCGCCGATCATGCGGCGCAGGAACCGCTCGGCCGCGTCCTCTGCCGCCGCCCCCGCCCACCCGTCGCCGTCGCCGACGGTCCGGTGGTCGGTCTGGTGCTCGGCCGGCGCCGGCCACCACGAGGCCCACATCGCCGGTGGCTCGTAGGCGAGCACGGCGCGGGCCAGGTCGGGCCGACGGGCGGCCAGCGCCAGGCAGACGACGGCCCCGAGGCTGTGGCCGGCCAGCACGGCCGGCCGGCCGCGCAGCAGCCCGGCCAGGTCGTCGACCTGCTGGTCGAACGCGACCGCCGGGCCGGTGGCCAGCGACCGGGCGTAGCCCCGGCGGTCGTAGCGCAGCACCCTGCAC
>DASTFE010000037.1:0-2250 GCA_035708905.1 Acidimicrobiales bacterium
GGCGGCAGCGGCCGGGTGAGCCCGGCGCCGCCGGGCGTGCCACCCTGGGGTGGTGCCGGTGGCGCCGATGTTCCCGCTCGGCTCGGTCCTCGTGCCGGGGATGGTCCTGCCCCTGCACGTGTTCGAGCCGCGCTACCGGCAGCTGGTGCGCGACTGCCTCGCCGGCGACGGCGAGTTCGGCGTCGTGTTGATCGAGCGGGGCTCGGAGGTGGGCGGCGGCGACGTGCGCACCGACGCGGGGACGATGGCCCGCATCGTCCGCGTCGAGGAGCTGCCGGACGGGCGCTTCGCCGTCGCCGCGGTGGGGGTCCGCCGCATCCGCGTCGAGCGCTGGCTCGACGACGACCCCTACCCGCGGGCCGAGGTCGCCGACTGGCCCGACGGCGCGGGCGACGGCGAGGCGGGCGAGCCGGCCGCGCCCGGCGGGGCGGGCACGGGCGCGCGCGACGAGGTGGCGGCCCTGCTCCGCCGGGTCGCCGCCCTGTGCGCCGAGCTGGGCGAGCCGGCGCCGCCGCTCGACCTCGACCTGGCCGACGACCTGCGCGTCGCCGGCCACCAGGCCACCGCGCTCGCCCCGCTCGGACCGGTCGACAAGCAGGCCCTGCTGTGCGCCCCCACCCCGGGGCGGCGGGTCGAGATGCTGCGCGGGATGCTGGCCGACCAGATCGAGGTGCTGCAGGCCCGGCTGGCGGCGGGGTGACGTGGACCGGCGCCTCGACCCCTGGCGGGGGTATCGACCAGCCGGGCAGGGTACGCGTGGTACAACCATGGCTCCCGTCCGGAAGGAGCAGCGCCGCGGTGGCCGAGCCCGAACCGAAGTCCATGCCCGAGGTCGCGACCGAGCTGTGGACGCTGACCAAGGACTACGCCCGCCAGGAGACGGTCGACCCGCTCAAGGGCATCGGCCGGTACCTCGGCTACGGCTTCGGCGGTGCCCTGCTGCTCGGAGTGGGCGTGATCCTGCTCATGCTCTCGGGCCTGCGGGCCCTGCAGACCGAGACGGGCACCACGTTCGAGGGCACCTGGTCGTGGGTGCCCTACGTCATCGTCCTCGTCGTGGCGCTCCTGCTGGTGCTGTGGGCCGTCACGCGCATCCGCAAGCAGAACTGAACAGGTGACGCCCATGGCCGAACCCAGCGCCCGCCGGGGTCGCATCACCCGCGACGACCTCGAGGACAAGCTCCGCGAGCTCGAGGGCGGCGCCCACGAGCAGGTCGAGTCGGCCCGCGCGACGGTGGTGACCGCCGGCGTGGTCGCCCTGATCCTGCTGCTCGTCGTCGCCTTCCTGCTGGGGGCGCGCAAGGGGCGCAAGCGCAGCACCATCGTCGAGATCCGCCGGGTCTGACCGTGGCCGGCCCGAGCAGCCGCACCGACACACGCCTGCGCCGCCTCCAGTCGCTGGGGATCAGCCGGGGCGTGCTCGGCACCTCACGCGGGTGGTTCTGGGTGGCGGTCGTCGCCTTCGGGCTCCGCCAGGTCCGCCGCGTCATCGGCAGCGAGTACGAGGTCGTCTACCGGGGCGAGCTCAAGGCCGGCGAGGGCGTCCACATCGCCCACCTGCCCGAGACCCGCGAGGGCGGGCGGGTGCGCACCCGCCGCCGCAAGATCCGGGCCTGACGCCCGGCTGCCGCCCGGCGGTGCCGGCACGCGACAATGGTCGTGCCATGCGCGTCCTCCTCCGCAACCCCCGCCGCGAGCTCGAGCTCGCGGGCCCGCTCTCGGTCGTCAAGCTGCTCGACCAGCTCGAGCTCAACCGCGAGTCGGTGCTCGTCGTCCGGGGCGACACCCTGGTCCCCGGCGACGCGGTGCTGCACGACGACGACGTCGTCGAGATCCGCCCCGTCATCTCCGGGGGCGCGGCGTGACGGGCCGGGGGGCCGCGCGCCCGTGAAGTGCACCGTCTGCCGCGGGCCCGCCGTCATCGACCTGCGCCGCCACAACGCCAACTTCTGCGGCGACCACTTCCTCAAGTTCTGCCGCGACCAGGTCGAGCGGGCGATCCGCCAGCACGACATGATCGCCCCGGGCGACCGGGTGCTCGTCGCCGTGTCGGGCGGCAAGGACAGCCTGGCCCTGTGGGACCTGCTCGTCGAGATGGGCTACGAGGCCGAGGGCATGACCATCGGCCTCGGCATCGGCGACTACAGCGCCGGCTCCACCGGCTACGCCCGCCGGTTCGCCGAGGAACGGGGCTGGCCGCTCGAGGTCGTGGAGCTGCGCGAGGAGCACGGCTTCGACGTGCCCACCGCC
>DASTFE010000038.1:0-2820 GCA_035708905.1 Acidimicrobiales bacterium
CGATGTAGCGCCGGGCGTCGGCCCCGGTCGGTGCCCAGCACACGTGGCCGCCACGGGCGAGCACCTGGTCGGCGAATCGTTCGAGCATGTCGGGCAGGTCGGCGAGCACCTGCTGCTTGGCGGCCCGTGCCGAGCGCCGCAGCCCGTCGGCGTCGTCGAGCTCGGCGAGCCCGGTGAGCCGGTGGCCGGCGAACCGGTCGACGGCGCGGGCGACGTTGGCGCGCAGGCGGTCGTCGGCCACGGCCGCGGCGGTGCGTTGGCGGAGCGTCGTGCCGGGCAGCAGGTGGCCGGTCACGGCGCGTCCCCTGCGTCGTCGGGCAGCGCGGCGGCGAGCACCTCGGCCAGGTGGCGAACGTGGAGCGGCCGCCCGGTGGCTTCGGCCCGGGCCTGGAGGTGCAGCAGGCACGAGCTGTCGCACCCCACGAGCAGGTCGGCCGCCGGTGCCCCGGCGTCGAGCGCGGCCAGCTTCTCGTCGGCCATGGCGACCGAGGCCTCGGGGAGCTTGACGCTGAACGTGCCGCCGAAGCCGCAGCAGCGGTCCGACCCGTCCCACTCGGTGACCTCGCAACCGTCGATGCCGGCCGCCAGGGTCCGGGGCTGGTCGGCGATGCGCAGCTCGCGCAGCATGTGGCAGCTCTCGTGCAGCGCGACCTCCACCGGGCGGTGCAACCGCAGCGGCGGCAGGCGGTCGGCCCGCTCGGCCAGCAGCTCGGAGAGCTCGCGGGTGCGCTCGCCGACGCGCCGGGCCCGCGCCGCGGCCTCGTGGTCGCCGGCGACCTCGAACAGCTCGGGCCAGAACAGGCGCACCATCGTGGCGCACGAGCCGGCGGGGACGACCACGGCCTCGGCGCCCGCCTCGAGGTCGGCGTCGAGGGCGTCGAGCGTGGTGCGGGCCACGCGGGCGGCGTCGTCGGCGAACCCGGCGTTCCAGGCGGGCTGGCCGCAGCAGGTCTGGGCCAGGTTGCAGCTGACGTCGCAGCCGGCGGCTCGCAGCAGGCGCACCGCGGCCTCGCCGACGTCGGGGGCGACGACGTCGACGACGCACGTGATCAGCAGCGAGACGCGCACCGCGTCACCCTACGGCGGTCCGTACGCTGGCGGCCCATGCCCGCTCGGCCCTGCGTGTTCTGCGAGATCGTCGCCGGTCGCCAGCCGGCCCACGTGGTGCTGGACGACGCGGTGACGATGGCGTTCCTCGACACCCGGCCGCTGTTCCCGGGGCACACGCTGCTCGTGCCCCGCGAGCACCACGAGACGCTGGCCGACCTGCCGGCCGGCTTGCTGGCACCGTACTTCGCGCGGGCGCAGCGGCTGGCCGGGGCGATGGAGAGCACGCTCGGTGCCGCCGGGTCGTTCGTGGCCATGAACAACCGGGTCAGCCAGAGCGTGCCGCACCTGCACACGCACGTGGTGCCCCGCAACCGCAAGGACGGTCTGCGCGGCTTCTTCTGGCCCCGCGGCCGGTACGCCGACGACGCCGAGGCGGCCGCGATGGCGGCCCGGCTGCGGGCCGGCCTGTCAGGGCTCGAAGTCGACTGAGGGCGCGCCGCCCTCGACCGTCAGGGTGGCGGGCACGCCGAGCAGGTCGAGCGGGTCGCCGGCGAGCCCCGTGGCCCGCACGGTCACGACCTGACCCTTGGCGGGGCCGGCGATGATCGTGAGGTCGACCGCGACCGACCCGTCGTCGTGCTCGCTGGTGTCGACGACCAGCGCCTCGTAGGTGCCGTCGGGCAGCGTCACCGCGCCAGTCTCGCCGAACCAGATCAGAGGTGTCGGTAGAAGAGCGCGCCTACCGTCGGTTTCCGCCGACACCTCGACCCGCCAGCCGAGGCCGAGGGGCGAGGGGTCGCGGTGTATGCTGATTTGCATGCACACGACGAGCGTGCGAATCGACACGGCGACCCATCACGAGCTGAAGCGGATCGCCGAGGAATTGGGCACCACAGTCGGGCATGCCGTCACTCTGGCGGTCCGGTCCTTGCGCCAGGACCGCGTGGGTCGCGAGCTCGCCACCTCACTGCGGGAGGACGAAGTGGCATGGCTCGATGCTGACCTCGGGTGATGTCGTCGACCTCGATCTGGGCTCCCCCGAGGGTCGAGAGGCCGGCTTCCGCCATCCCGCCGTCGTGGTGACCGCTCAGCGCATCCTCGACGCGGTCCCATCGGTCGTCCACGTCGTCCCGCTCACCTCCACCATCCGGCCATTCGCCTCAGAGGTTTCGATCACCCCCGACAGCGACAATGGGCTGGACCGCCCGTCCGCTGTCCAATGCCAACACATCCGAGCCGTCTCGCCCAGGCGCGTGCTCGAGATCCGAGGGAACGTCGGCACGGTCGTGCTGACCCAGATTCGAGAGATGATCGCGGTGATCATCGACCTGCCCGCATGACCCACGCAGAGCAGCTGGGCCGGTGGCAGTGTTGGTGCTCGCTGCAGAGCGAGACCAGGTCGTGGGCGTTGGGGGGCCGCCTGAGCACGCGTTCACCGCCCCGCCGGGCGGTGTCGCGTGTGGCTGAAGGGGCCCTTGCCGAAGGCCAGGACCTTGGCCGGCTCCACCGCGAAGACGTGCGCGAAGCCGGCGCCGTGTCGGAAGCCCTCGTCCGCCACCTCGTACTGCCAGCTGCCGTCCCACCTGGTGGCCCAGGCGGCGGCGAGCCGCTCGAGCGTCGCCCTGTCGGTGACCCGGCGTGCCTCGCCCTCGACCATCACGTCGAGCCCCCGGTCCCACTGGTTGCACCCCGTCGTCACGACGACGTGAGGGTTGCCGGCGAGGTTCACCGCCTTCTGCTCGCCGGGGCCCGTGCAGAAGTGGAGCGCGC
>DASTFE010000039.1:0-8838 GCA_035708905.1 Acidimicrobiales bacterium
CGATGCCGCCGGCAGCGGCGGTCACGACGATGCCGCCGGCAGCGGCGGTCACGACGATGCCGCCGAGCTGCGCACCTGCTACGCGGGCGAGCCGGTGGCGCGCTGGGGCGGCTCGGTGGCGGCGGTGGCCGGTCTGGGCGCGGCGGTGGCGAGCACGTTGGCCGACCTCTACGACATGGGCATCGTGCACGGCCGCCTCGACGGCTCGCACGTGCTGGTCGCCGACGACGGTCGCCCGCGGCTGTGCGGCCTCGCCGGCGCCGAGGGCGCTGTGGCCAACGACGACGTCGCCGCCCTCGGTGCGTTGCTCGGCGAGCTGCTCGCCCGGTGCCCCGACCCGCCCCCGCGGCGGCTGGCACGACGGCGCGCCTCCGCCACCGCCCGGCGGGCGCTCGAGCAGGTCGTCGAGCAGGCGACCGACCCGGTGGCGACGCGCCGGCCGACCGCCCGGGCGCTGGCCGAGGCGATCCTGGCCGCCGTCCCCGACGCCGGCCTGCCCGACACGGGCCGTTCCCACGCCGGCCTTTCCCGCGCCGGCCTCCCCCGCGCCGAGCCTCCCGGCGCCGCCGGCGCCGCTGGAGCCGTCGCCAGGGCCGGCGACGGCAAGACGCCCGACACGCTCGACCGCATCTGGTCCTACGCCGACCTGCGCTCCGACGAGGAACGGTGGGCCGATGCGCTCGGCACGGGGCCGTCCGAGCTCCCGGCGGCTGCCCGCGACGACCCGCCGCTGCCCATCGCCGACGGCGACACGCCACCGTGGGGCGCGGACCTCCGCGGCCCCGAGCCGGCGGCCGACAGCACCGAACCCCTCGCCGTCGATGCGGACCTCACCCGCGATCACGTCGCCGCGTCCGGTCGGATCGCCGCCCTCCGGCGGCCGGTGGGCCAGGACGAGCAGGCCGAGGCGCCGGCACGCCGCCGGATCGGCCTGGCGGCCGCGGGAGTGGTCGCCGTCGGGGTCGCCATGGCCGGCGCGATGCTGATCGGTCCGGGGGGCGGCGCCGACGGTCCCCGGACCGGCCCGCCGGCCCGGCCCGCTGCCGCGGCTGGCGACTGCGGGGCGGTCGCGGCGCCCGCCGCCGACGTCGACGGCGACGGCTGCCCCGAGGCGCTGTCGGTGGACGATCGCACGGTCGACGCCGGTATCGCCCGGTGGTCGCTGGGCGACCCCGGCGACCAGGTCGTCCTGGGCGACTGGGACTGCGACGGCGAGGCGTCCGCCGCCCTGCTGCGTCCCGACCCCGGCGAGGTGTTCGCGTTCGCCGCCTGGGCCGAGGCGGGCGACGACCTGACGGTCGAGGCCACCGACCGGGTCGACGGCGCGGTGGGCATCCGGAGCCAGCCCGACGGGCCCGGTTGCGACGAGCTGGTGGTCGACCTCGACAGCGGCGGTGCCACCAGGGTCGAGGTGGCCCTGTGAAGCCCACACCCGGCGCACCCGTGGCCGGAGCGACCGCCGCAACCACCGGGGGCTGGCGCCGCACACTGGCTCTGGCAGCGTGGACCGCCGGGCTCGTGGCCGTCACCCGCCTGCTGCTGGCGGCCGGCGCCACCTCGCTGGCGGTGCCGCTGGCCTCGTTCGACGACCTGTCCGCGTGGGCCTCCGAGACGCCGCCCGTCGACATGGCCATGGCGGTGCTGCGGCTGGCCGCCATCGCCGGGGCGGTCTACCTGCTCGCCGTCACGGCCCTCGCCACGTTGGCCCACCTCCTCCGCCTGCGCACCGCCGCCGCCGTCGTCGAGAGCATCAGCCCGTGTGCGGTGCGCCGCCTGGTCACCGGCGGCTCGGGCATCGGCCTGGTCGTCGGCGGGATCGTGGGCGGGCTGCCGACGCCGTCGCTGCCGGTGCCCGCGTCCACCGCCACCGCCACGCCGACCGCGCCGACCGTGCCGCCGCCTCCGGCGCCAGCCGAAGCGCCGCCGACGGCCTCGATGACGCGGCTCCCCGGCTCGCCGGTCACACCCGCCGGCGAGCAGAGCGGCGGCGGTCCAGGGCCCGGAACGGCGACCATGACCCGGCAGGACGAGCCCCCACCCGGGTCAGCGACAATGACCCGGCAGGACGAGCCCCCACGCGGATCAGCGACCATGACCCGTCTCGGCGAGCTGGGGCCGGTCCCCTCCGCAACGCCGCCGGCCCCGGCGATCGACCCGACGGCGTGGGTCGTCGAGCCGGGCGACTCGTTCTGGTCGATCGCCGCCGACGTGACGGCCGCACCCGACGGGTCGCCGGCCGACGAGCGCACGGTCACCCGCTACTGGCACGCGCTGATCGAGGCCAACCGATCGCACCTCGCCGACCCCCGCAACCCCGACCTCCTGGTGCCCGGCCAGCACCTGACCGTGCCGCCCGCCGCCGGTTGAGCGCTGGCTCAGCCAGTGAGCCAGCGGTGCGTCACGCGGTCGAACCGCGCCTCGCGCTCGCCCGGCCGGGCCGCGTCGAGCGCGGTCGCCACGGCGGCGTCGAGCGGCTCCTGCCCGTCGGCGATCACCTCGTCGACCACGCCGAGGGCCAGCATGTCGCGCGAGGTGAGGCCCAGCCGGTCGGCGACCTCCGGTGCGCGTCGGGGATCGCGCTCGAGGATGGCGGCGGCGCCCTCCGGTGCGATCACCGGGAACACGGCGTGCTCCTGCATGATCAGGCGGTCGGCGTAGCTGAGCGCCAGCGCTCCGCCGCTGCCGCCCTCGCCGACGCACACCGACACGACGGGCGTGGGGCACGTGGCGAAGGCGTGCAGCGTGCGGGCTATCTCCTGAGCCTGGCCGTCGGACTCGGCCCCAGGCGACGGGTCGGCACCGGGCGTGTCGACCAACGTCACCACGGGAAGGCCCAGACGCCCCGCCAGCCCCACCGCTCGCTGCGCCAGCCGGAACCCCGCGGGGGACGGCCGGCCCGTACCGTGGTAGCGATCGGTGGCCACGACGACGCACCGCTGACCCGCCACCGTCGCCAGGCCGGCCCGGACGACCGGGTCGGACCCCCGCAGCTCGAGCCACGACGAGCACAGGCGGGCGGCCCGGTCGATGCCAGTGGGTCGGCCGGGCGCTCGCGCCCGCAGCACCTCGCCCCAGGCGCCGTCGACGCCGGGGTCGGCGCACGCCGGCAGCGGGCGGGTCGGCAGCGGGCGCGCCCGCCGCCCCAGCGCCACCTCGACCCACCGGGCGGCGTCGGGGGCGTCGGCGCCCGACACGATCTCGTCGACCAGCCCCTCGTCGAACGCGGCCTCGGCGGTGTGCGACCCCGGGGGCAGCGACTCGCCGAGCGCGTCCTCAGCCACCCGGGGCCCGGCGAAGCCGATCACGGCCCGGGCCGCCGCGGCCCGCACGTCGACCAGCGACCCGAACGACGCGTAGACGCCCCCGGTGGTCGGCGAGCCGTACACGGCCAGCGACAGCAGGCCCGCCGCCGCATGGCGGCCGGCGGCCGAGGCGGTGCGGGCGAGCTGCACGAGCGCGACCATCCCCTCCTGCAGGCGGGCGCCGCCCGTGCGCGTGGTCACCACCACCGGCAGCCGCAGGTCGCGGGCCCGGTCGTAGGCCCGCACGACCCGCTCCCCGACGGCCGCCCCCATCGTGCCGCCGAGCACGTCGAAGCAGCCGTCGATGTAGGCGTAGTGCTCGGTCCGGCCGGTGGTCACCGCCTCGCCCGTCTCGCCGAGGGCGCGCTGCCGCTCGGCGTAGCCGGGGAAGCCCAGAGGATCACCGGCCAGGACATCGGTGTCCCACTCCTGGACCGAGGGGTGGAGGGGCACGCCGGCGAGTCTTGCACCCTCGCTGCAACAACCTCCAGATCGGCCGGCCCACCTCTCGGCCGGACCGCCGGCACACGGGGCGTGCCGGCGAGCGGCGGGTCAACCCAGGCGGAGCGCCACCTCGTTGGCCAGCAGGCGGCCCTGCACGGTGAGCACGGCACGCTCGCCGGCCACCTCGACGAGCCCGGCCAGCTCACCCACCGGCAGGGCGCCGGCCGGCACGCCCTCGCGCGTGCGCACCGCGAGCTGCAGCGACTCGACGCGGCGCTCGCCGTCGTCGAGCCGCTCGCCGGCGGCCTCGGGCGAGCGCCCGGCGGCGACCGCGTCGATGTAGCGCTCGGGCGTGCGGACGTTCCAGAAGCGGCGCCCGTCGCGGTGCGAGTGACCTGCGCACCCGAAGGCCTGGTACTCCCCCATGGTCCAGTAGAGCTGGTTGTGGCGGCACTCGTGGCCGGGCCGCGCCCAGTTGGAGATCTCGTACCAGGCCAGCCCGGCGGCCTCGAACCGGTCGGCGGCGACCAGGTACTTCTCGGCCTGGTCGTCGTCGTCGGGATGGCGGCCGGGGTCGTCCGCCAGCGGGGTGCCGGGCTCGACGGTCAGGGCGTAGGCGCTGACGTGCGGGGGGTCGAGCTCGAGGGCCCGCTCGACGGTGCGCTGCCAGTCGTCGACGGTCTCACCAGCCGCGCCGTAGATCAGGTCGACGTTGAAGGTGGGGATGCCCGCGCCCCGCACCAGGTCGACGGCCCGCCGCACGTTGGCGGGATCGTGGGTGCGGCCGAGCGAGGCGAGCACGTGGTCGACCATCGACTGGACGCCCAGGCTGACCCGGTTGACGCCTCCGGCTGCGTAGGCGGCCGCCAGGTCGGGGGTGACCGTGTCGGGGTTGCACTCGACGGTGACCTCGCATCCCCGCGCCCGCGGGATGGCGTCGAGCACGGCGACGAGCCGGTCGGCCGCCACGAGCGAGGGGGTGCCGCCACCCACGAACACGCTCGTGGCCGCCGGCATCCCGGCGGCCACGGCACGTTCGATGTCGATGCGGCAGGCGTCGAGGTATGCCTGCTGGAGGTGGTGACGGTCGGTCCACGTGGCGAAGGCGCAGTAGTCGCAGCGGGCCGCGCAGAACGGCACGTGGACGTAGACGCCGAACGGCGGCGCGCCTTCAGGCAGGTGGGGGCCGGTCGTGGCTCGCCTCAGCGGACCAGGCAGAGTCCCAGGCTGTCGAGCCGGGCCGGCACCTGGTCGGGGTGGCAGTCGAGGATGCAGGCCACGGCCCGCAGGTCCTCGCGGCGGATCGTGAGCATGCGCCCGTTGTAGTCGCCGCGCTGCACCTGGATCATGCGCAGGTAGCGGGCCATCATCTCGCCCTCCTGGCCGCCGAGCTGCTCGACGGCGCCGAGGTCGATGGTGACCGGGCGATCGTCGCGCCGCGGGCCACGCATGCGCTCGGTGAGGTCGACGATGTGGTCGTCGCCCGCCGGCGAGCGGATGCCCAGCTCGTCGTCGCTCGGCAGCATCTGGTCGACCGGCACGCGGTAGAAGCGGGCGAGGCGCTGCAGGCGCGGCACCGAGATCGCGCGCTCGCCCCGCTCGTACGCTCCCAGCACCGACGCCTTGAACTCGTGCTCCGACGCGGCCTCGACATCCTGCAACGACAGGTGCTTCTGTCGTCGGATCGAACGTAGCCGAGCGCCGACCTTGGCGGCGTAGCCGCTATCGCGGTCGACCTCGAGATCGGTGTCCATCTTTTCCTCCCTTGACCGTTCCCCAGAACGACGGTCAGACCCAGGCATTGCCGGCCCGGAATCTGCTCAGGGCAGGCAATTGCCTACTCTACGCACTGAAGCACCGTATGGACAATCACTGCGAGTGCGCCTCCCTCACGACATGCCGGCGAACCATGACGTGAGCCGTGTGACGAAGCCGCGCCTCGGGTTCGCTTAAGACGATTCAGTCACGAGTTCACTCCGCAACGCACTGAGAAGAGCACCGATAGTAACAGCAGCGGTGTCCGCCCGTAAAACGTGGGCAGCAATGCGTACGCATGGTAGTGAGGCCGACCGCTCAGCGCGTGACCAGCCGCCCTCGGGACCGACGAGCACCGTGGGGTGGGCGAGGCTCGGCGGGTCGCCCTCGATGTCGGCCATGGCGGCGCCGCGCTGCCCGGCGACGTCGGCGAAGCTCGCCAGCCGGTCGACCTGCGGAAGCCAGGTGCGCCGGCACTGCATGGCGGCGTGCCGAGCCACCTCGACCAGCCGTGCCGCCTGGCGGTCGGCCTTGCGCTCGTCCCACCGCACCACGCTGCGATCGGCGGCGAAGGGCACGATGCGGTCGACCCCGAGCTCGGTGAGCTTCTGCACCACCAGTTCGGGCCGGTCGCCCTTCACCAGGGCGAACGCCACGGTGAGCGGCGGCGCCGGCCGGGGGTCGGCGACCGCGTCGCCAAGCGGCTCGACCTCGGGCCCGCCGGTGAGGCGGGCCGGCCGCCACCGCCCGGCGCCGTCGCCCACCGTGACCTCGCTGCCCGGCGGCAGGCGGAGCACCCGTGCCAGGTGGTGGTGGTCACCGGAGGACAGCCGGGGCGCCGCCAGGTCGGCGACGAAGGCGTGCGCCCGGGCCGTGAGCGGCGAGAGAGCGGCATCGCCCGGTCGGGCCACGGCGCCTACTTGAACGCGGACCGGAGCTTGGAGATCAGCCCGTTGGGCGGCGGGGCCACGGCCTCGCCGCGCAGCTCGGCCAGGCGGCGGACGACCTCCTCCTCGTCCTCGGACAGGTCGGTGGGCACGTCGACCACCACGTCGACCAGCAGGTCGCCCCGGTCGCCGCGGTCGAGGTGCGGCACGCCCCGCCCGCGGACGCGGAACGTCGTGCCCGACGCAGTGCCCCGGGGGATCTCGATCGGCTCGAGGCCGTCGAGCGTCTCGAGCTCGATGGTGGCGCCGAGCGTCGCCTGCGTGTACGGCAGCCGGATCGAGGTGAGCAGGTCGTTGCCCTCGCGCTCGAACCGGGGATGCGGCCGCACCCGCAGGTGGACGTACAGGTCGCCGGGTGCGCCCCCGCGCGCCCCGACCGCGCCCCGCCCCGAGAGCCGCAGCGTCGAGCCCGAGTCGACACCCGCGGGGATGTCGACCGTGTACGTGCGCTCTTCGACCGTGCGGCCCTCGCCCCGGCACTCCTTGCACGGGTTGGCGATGATCTGGCCCGAGCCGCTGCAGCGGGCGCAGGGCGACGACGTGACCATCTGGCCGATGAGCGACTGGCGGATGCGCTGCACCTGGCCCGTGCCCTGGCACTCGTAGCAGGTCACCGGCTCGGTGCCGTCGGCGGCGCCGGTGCCCCGGCAGGCGCTGCACGACACCGCGGTGCGCACCGAGACGGCGTGCTCGCACCCGAACACGGCCTCGGTGAAGTCGAGGTCGGCGACCACCTCGAGGTCGGCGCCCCGGGGCGGGCCCGACGACCGGCGCGAGCCGCCGAACGGGTTGCCGCCGAAGAAGGCCTCGAACACGTCGCCGAGCCCACCGCCCCCGAACCCGAACGGATCGCTCGCCGGCGTGCCGTTGACGCCGTCGGGGCCGAAGGTGTCGTAGCGGCGCCGCTTCTCGGGGTCGGACAGCACCTCGTAGGCGTGGGCGACCTGCTTGAACCGGGCCTCGGCGTCGGGATCGCCGTGGCCGGTGTCGGGGTGGAGCTCGCGGGCGAGCCGTCGGAAGGCGCGCTTGATCTCCTCCGGCGTGGCGGAGCGGGAGACGCCGAGCAGCTCGTAGTAGTCGGTGGCCACAGCTCTCTTTCTCAGCTTCTCAGCCCTCGGTGAGGCGGTCGGACAGGCGGTTGCTGACCACCGCCACGGCCGCGAGCGCCTGCGGGTAGTTCATGCGGGTGGGGCCGAGCACGCCGATGGTGCCAGCCCGCTCGCCCTCGATGTCGTAGGGCGCGACGACCAGCGCGCACTCGGCGAGGGGCGCCATCCCCGTCTCGGTGCCGATGGCGACGTGCAGCCCGCGGTCGATCACGTCGCGCAGCAGCGACACGACGACGAACTGCTGCTCGAGGATGGCGAGCACCTCGCGCACCGTCTCGATGGCATCGAACGCCTGGGCCATGCGGGCCGTGCCGCCCACGAACACGTGCTCGGGGTCGTCGTCCGGGCGCCCGCCCAGCGCCGCCAGCGACCGGGCGACCAGGTCGTCGGTGGCGGCGTCGCCGGTGGCGGGCACCGGCGGCGCGGCGTCGCGCACGGTGCCGGCGAGGTGGGCCGACATGTGGGCGGTCGCCGCGGCCACGCGCTCTTCGCCGCTGCCGTCGGGCATCTCGATCGTGTGCTTCTCGACCGTGCCGTCGCTGTAGACGGCGACGAGCAGCGCCGCCGTGGCGCTGAGGGTCACCAGCTGGATCGAGCGCACGACCGCGTCGGCCGGCCCCGGCGCCACCACCACGCCCGTGAGGTTGGTGAGGTTCGACAGCAGCCGGCTGGTGGCGGCCAGCATCTGCTCGACCTCGCCGTGGGTGCGGCCGAAGAACTCGCGCACCTCGTCGACCGACCGGTTGGGCAGGCGGACCGGCTCGCGCAGGTGGTCGACGAAGAACCGGTAGCCCTTCTCGGTCGGCACCCGGCCTGCGGAGGTGTGTGGCTGGCGCAGGTAGCCGTCGGCCTCGAGACCAGCCATCTCGTTGCGCACGGTGGCGGGCGACACGTCGACGCCGCTCGCCCCGGCGACGTGCGCCGAGCCGACCGGCTGCGCCGTGTCGATGTACTCCTCCACCACTGCCCGGAGGATCGCTGCTTTCCGTTCGTCGAGCATGGTCGTCCCCGGGGGCGGCCGCCCTGCGCTACCGCTCTTCCCGGTAGCAGTCGAGTGTACCGAGTGCTAACGACCCGGGGGGTGCTCGGATCTCAGTCCTCGAGCCGGAGCGCGCTGATGAACGCCTCCTGGGGCACCTCGACGCGACCGATGTTCTTCATCCGCTTCTTGCCCTCCTTCTGGCGCTCGAGCAGCTTGCGCTTGCGGGTGATGTCGCCGCCGTAGCACTTGGCCAGCACGTCCTTGCGCTTGGCCTTGACCGTCTCGCGGCTGATGATGCG
>DASTFE010000040.1:0-15958 GCA_035708905.1 Acidimicrobiales bacterium
GACCTGGAAGCCGACCTCGGCATCGACACCGTCAAGCAGGCCGAGGTGTTCGCCCAGATCCGCGAGCGCTTCGGGATCGCACGCGACGACAAGCTCAAGCTGCGCGACTACCCCACCCTCGCCCACGTCATCGACTTCGTCTGCGAGCGCGCCACCACCCCCACCGACGGGGAACGGCCGAAGGATGTCCCGACCGCGAGCGACGCTGCCCCGTCCTCGGCCGCGCCGCCGCTCTCCGTCGCGCCCGTCTCGGATGCCGACGGCGTACCGCGGCGGGTGCCGGTCGCCACCATCCGCCCGCCGCTCGACGCGTGCATGCCGACCGGCGTCGGCCTGGAGGCCGGCACGCGCGTGGTGGTCGCGTGCGACCGCGGCGGCGTGGGCGCCGCCCTCGCCGAGCGGCTCACCGGGCGGGGTGTCGAGGTGCTCGTCGTCGACGACCGGCCCGACGCCGACGATCTCGTGGCCCGGATCGACGGCTGGCTCGCCGCCGGGCCGATCCACGGCGTCTACTGGCTCGTCGCCCTCGACCACGAGGGTGCGATCGCCGGGATGGACCTGGCCGCCTGGCGGGAGGCCACCCGGGTCCGGGTCAAGCTCCTGCACGCCACGATGCGCTCGCTGTACGACCACATCGCCGCCGGGGACACCTTCCTCCTGACCGCCACCCGGCTCGGCGGCCGGCACGGCTACGACGAGGCCGGTGCGCACGCCCCCCTGGGCGGGGCGGTCACGGGATTCGCCAAGGCGTTCGCACGAGAGCGACCAGAGGTGCTGGTGAAGGCCGTCGACGTGGGACCGGCCGTCACGCCCGGGGCGGTCGCCGAGCTGCTCGTGGCGGAGGCCCTCCGGGACCCGGGCGTCGTCGAGGTCGGCCATGCCGACGGGCTGCGGTGGACGGTCACCCTGGAGGAGCGGCCCGCAGCCGACGGCGGCGAGGGCATGGCTCTCGGGCGCGACACCGTGTTCGTGGTGACGGGTGCGGCCGGCAGCATCGTGTCGGCCATCACGCGGGACCTGGCCGCCGCCTCCGGCGGGATCTTCCACCTGCTCGACCTCACGCCCGAGCCGGATCCCGACGACCCCGACATCGCCCGGTTCACGTCCGACAGGGAGGGCCTCAAGGCCGAGATCATCGGGCGCCTGCGCGCCGGCGGCGAGCGGCCCACGCCGGTGATGGTGGAACGGGAGCTGGCGCGGCTCGAACGGCTGGCCGCCGCCCGCGCCGCCATCGACGCCGTGCGGGCGGCCGGCGGCCAGGCCTACTACCACAGCGTCGATCTCACCGACGGGCACGCCGTCGCCCATGTGATCGGGGAGGTCGCGGTCGGCGACGGCCGGATCGACGTGCTGGTGCACGCCGCCGGCCTCGAGGTCAGCCACACGCTGCCCGACAAGGAACCGGATGAGTTCGACCTCGTGTTCGGCGTCAAGAGCGACGGCTGGTTCAACCTCATGGCGGCGATCGGCGATCTGCCCCTGGCCGCCACCGTCGCGTTCAGCTCCGTCGCCGGGCGCTTCGGCAACCTCGGCCAGACGGACTACAGCGCAGCCAACGACCTGCTGTGCAAGCTGGCGTCCGCGATGCGCACCACCCGCCGCGAGGTCCGCGCCATCGTGATCGACTGGACCGCCTGGGCGGGCATCGGCATGGCGGCGCGTGGCTCGATCCCGCAGATGATGGAATCGGCCGGCATCGAGATGCTGCCCCCGGAGGTGGGCATCCCGACGATCCGGCGCGAGCTGACGGCCGGCGCCACCCGGGGCGAGGTCGTGATCGCCGGTCGCCTGGGCGTCCTGGTCGACGAGCGGTCCGAGCACGGCGGCATCGACCCTGCCCGGTTCGAGACCGCGCACACCGGGCCGATGGTCGGCCGCGTCACGCGCATGGGCGTCCACGACGAGCTGGTGGTCGAGACCACGCTCGACCCCGCGGAGCAGCCGTTCCTCGGCGACCACAGGATCGACGGCACGCCGATCCTGCCCGGGGTGATGGGTATCGAGGCGTTCGCGGAGGTGGCGGCGCTACCCCTTCCTGGCTGGCACCCCGTGGCCATCGAGGACGTCGAGTTCCTGGCGCCGTGCAAGTTCTACCGGGGCGAGCCCCGGACGGTGGCGATCGCGGCACGCTTCCGGCAGGATGGCGACCAGCTGGTCGCCGCCTGCCGCCTGGTCGGCAGCCGCCAGCTGGCCAACCAGGCCGAGCCGCAGGTGACCACCCACTTCACGGGCACGGTGCGGCTGGCACGGTCACCGGCCCCGCCGGCGCCCACGGTCGCACCCTCCGCCCCGGACGGCAGGGGCACGGCGGCAGACGCCATCTACGGCGTCTACTTCCACGGTCCCGCCTTCCACGTGCTCGAGCGGGCCTGGCGCGACGCACGCGGTCCGGTGGGCCTGCTCGCCCAGGGCCTGCCGGCCGACCACGTCCCACCCGAACGGCCGGAGGTGGTGTCCCCGCGCCTGATCGAGCTGTTCTTCCAGACGGCAGGGATCTGGGAGATCGGCCGCCTGGGGCGCTTCGGTCTGCCGAACCACGTGGACCGGATCGTCGTCCACGAGGCGATCGATGCCCCCCGGGGCCGCGTGGAGGCCGTGGTGCAACCCGGCGACGCCGGCTTCGGCGGGTGGGTCGTCGACGAAGGCGGTACCGTCCTCGTCGAGGTGCACGGCTACCGCACCGTCGAGCTGCCGGGGGGCATCGACCCCGAGCGGCAGGTCCCGCTGGCCGAGGCCATGGCCTGAGACGGGAGCCGCCGGCCGGACGGGCACGAGCCTCGGGAGGGCAGGATGCCGTTCCATCGGATCGCGATCGTCAATCGAGGCGAGCCCGCGATGCGTTTCATCAACGCCGTGGCCGAGCTCAACCGCGAGAGCGACCGCAGGCTCACGACCATCGCGCTGTACACCGACCCCGACCGGCACGCCTGGTTCGTCCGCGAGGCCGACGAGGCGGTGTGCATCGGGCCCGCCACCACCTTCGACGAGCGCGCCGGCCGGGAGGTCCAGACCTACCTCGACCACGAGCGGCTCGAGCGCGCCCTCGTCGCCACGGGTGCGGAGGCGGCCTGGGCCGGATGGGGCTTCGTCGCCGAGCAGGCGGAGTTCGCCGACCTGTGCGACAAGCTCGGCGTCACCTTCATCGGTCCGTCCGCCGACGCCATGCGTCTGGTCGGCGACAAGATCAGGTCCAAGCTGCTGGCCGAGCAGGCCGGGGTCCCCGTCGTGCCGTGGAGCGGCGGCCCCGTGGCGGACCTCGACGAGGCGTCCGCCGCCGCCGAGCGGATCGGTTACCCGGTGTTCCTCAAGGCGACGGCGGGGGGCGGCGGCCGCGGCATCCGTCGGGTGACGCATCCCGCCGAGCTGGCCGGCGCCTTCGAGGTGGCCCGGTCCGAGGCCCGCCACGCCTTCGGTGACCCGACCGTCTTCCTCGAGCGCCAGATCACCGTCGCCCGCCACATCGAGGTCCAGGTGATCGCCGACCACCACGGCGGCGTGTGGGCGGCCGGCCTCCGCGACTGCTCGCTCCAGCGCCGCCAGCAGAAGGTGATCGAGGAGTCGGCGTGCACGCTGCTCGACCCTGCGCAGGAGGCGGAGATCCGGCGGGCGGCGGCCGAGCTGTGCCGGCAGGCCCGGTACACCAGCGCCGGCACGGTCGAGTTCCTGTACTCGCCCCAGTCGCAGCGCTTCTACTTCATGGAGGTCAACGCCCGCCTCCAGGTCGAGCACACCGTCACCGAGCTGACGACTGGGCTCGACCTGGTCAAGCTGCAGATCGAGATCGCCCAGGGCGGCCGCCTCGCCGGTGAGCCGCCGGCCACGGTGGGCCACGCCATCGAGGCCCGGCTCAACGCCGAGGATCCCGACAACCGCTTCACCCCCGCTCCGGGCCGGATCCGCTGGCTGCGGGCACCCGCCGGTCCCGGTGTCCGGGTCGACAGCGGCGTCACCGAGGGCGACCAGATCGCGGCCGAGTTCGACTCGATGATCGCCAAGGTGATGGCGTGGGGACGGGATCGTGACGAGGCCCGGGCGCGGCTGGCGCGCGCCCTGACCCAGACCCAGGTCATCATCGAGGGCGGTCGCACCAACAAGGCCTTCCTCCTCACCCTGCTCGGGCACCCCGACGTGATCGCGGGCCGTCACGACACCGGCTGGCTCGACGCCCACCTGGACGCCGGCGAGCTGCTCGGGCTCCGCCACGCCGACGTGGCCCTCGTGAGCGCCGCGGTCGAGGCCTACGACGTCGAGCACGCGGTGGCCCGGCGGTCGTTCTACGCCGACGTCGCCCGCGGACGACCCGGCTCGCCGCCCGAGATCGGCCGGCGCATCGAGTTCCGCTACCGCGGCCACCCGTACGCCCTGCACGTCTACCAGCTGGGGCCGTCGACGTACCGGATCGCGACCCCCACGTCGCTGGTCGACGTCGGCGTGGAGCGCCTGGGCGACGTCGAGCGGCGTGTGACCCTGCCCGGTCGCCGGCACCGCGTGCTGTCCGCGCTCGTCGGCCCCGTGCACACCGTCGAGGTCGAGGGCATCACCCACACGATCGCCCGCGACGAGGGTGGGGTGGTCCGCTCGCCGACGCCGGCGGTGACCGTCTCGGTGGCGGTGTCACCCGGTGACAGGGTGGCGGTGGGCGACCCGCTCGTCGTGCTCGAGAGCATGAAGATGGAGACGGCTGTCCGGGCCACCTTCCCCGGGCGCATCAGCTCCGTGCTGGTCGCCCCGAACGTGCAGGTCGACGCCGGCGATCCGCTCCTGCAGCTCGAGCCCCTGATCCTCGACGAGGAGGCCGCACCGGGTGACCCCGTCGATCTCGGGTTCGGCGCGAGCGGGCCACCGCCGGGCGGGACGTTCGACACCGTGCAGGCCTACCTCC
This sequence comes from Acidimicrobiales bacterium, assembly GCA_035708905.1. Lineage (GTDB taxonomy): Bacteria > Actinomycetota > Acidimicrobiia > Acidimicrobiales > VFJN01 > ZC4RG19. The sequence continues at coordinate 4,883 of DASTFE010000040.1, forward strand.
TCGGCTACGACCTCGACCCGGCGACGATGTGGCAGATCGAGCACGGCGTCGACCCCTGGGGCCCGCGGCGCGTCGACGATCCCGAGCGTCTCAGGGAGGAGGACGAGATCCTGCAGCTGTTCGCGGACGTCTGCGCCGTCTCGCGGCGTCAGCCCGAGCCGGCGGAGGAGACGCCCGGCGAGCGGGTGCGGGCGCCCGAGGAGCACCTGCTCACGTGCCTGCGCACGTACGAGACGGGAGGCGAGGGGCTGCCGCCGGCGTTCCTCGACCGCCTGCTGCGCGTGCTGCACCGGCACGGGATCGACGGCCTGTCGCCGTCGACCGAGGTCGAGGACGCCCTCCTCCGCCTGTATCGCTCCCAGCAGCGGCTCGACGAGCTGCTCCCCGCCATCGCCGCCATCCTCGACCGGCGGCTCGCGCACAGCGAGGAGCTGCGCGACCTCGCCGGTGAGGATCTGCGCGAGCTGCTCGATCACCTCGTCACGACGACCGACGGCCGCTACCCGAGCCTCATGGACCTCGCCCGCGACGTCCGGTTCCGCTTCTTCGAGCAGCCGACGCTGGTGCGGGCGCAGGCCGAGCTGTACGCGGCGATGGATCGCCACATCGAGGCGCTGGCCGCCGGGGCGGACGCGGGGCGGCGGGCCGAGCACATGAGCGCGCTCATCGACTGCCCGCAACCCCTGCGCCCGGCGCTGCTGCGCTGGTTCCAGCACGGCGACGGTCGCGAGCGTGACGTCGTCCTCGAGGTCGCGGCCCGTCGCTACTACCGGATCCGCGACCTCGCGGACCTCGCGCTGGTCGACGTCGACGGGACGCGCCTGGCGGTCGCCGACTACGACCACGCCGGCAGCCGCTTCCACCTGATGGTGGCCTACGCTCCCGGCGACGGGCTGCCGGCGGTCGTCGGGGCCGTCGCCCGCCACCTGACCGATGTCCCGGCGGGGCGGCGCCCCGTCCTCGACGTGCACGTGTGGCAGGCGGGAGAGCCGGGCGACGTGGAGGCGGTCCGCGAGCGGCTGCAGGACGCCCTGTCGTCTCCGGGGTTCGGGCGGCCCATGCACCGGATCGACGTCACGATCACTGGCGAGCCACTGGGCTCGCGGGCGGCGGTCACCTACCACTACTGCTTCCGTTCGGGCGATGGCGGCCTGGTCGAGGATCCTCTCTACCGCAACCTGCACCCGATGCTGGCCAAGCGGCTGAACCTCGGGCGACTGTGCCGGTTCGCCATCACCCGGCTCGACTCGGCGGAGGACGTGTACCTGTTCCACGGCGTCGCCCGCGACAACGCCAAGGACGAGCGGCTGTTCGCGCTCGCCGAGGTGCGCGACCTCACACCGGTCCACGATGAGGAGGGACAGGTGGTCGGGTTCCCGCTGCTCGAGCGGATCCTGATGGAGACCCTGTCCGGCATTCGCCGGTTCCAGTCGCACCAGCCGCCGGAGCGGCGGCTCCTCGAGAACGTGGTGATGCTCCACGTCCGGCCGCCGTGGACGGTGCCGGTCGAGCTGTGGCGCGACCTCGCCCACAAGCTCGCGGCGGCGATCCAGGGACTGGGCATCGAGCGCGTGATCGCCCGGGTGGGGATCCCGGAGAGCGACGGCCGGCTGCGGGAGGTCGCCCTCCACGTGACCAACCCGGGGGCCCGCGGCGTGGTGGTCAGCGAGGCGCCACCCAGCGACGAGCCGATCGAACCGCTGGACGAGTACCGCCTGCGCGTGCTGCAGACCCTGCGACGCGGTGGTGTGTACCCCTTCGAGCTCATCCGGCTGCTCACACCGCCGCAGGGGGCGGCGTCCGACTTCCCCGCGGGCGACTTCGTCGAGCACGACCTCGACGACGAGGGGCGTCTGGTCGCGGTGCACCGCGACCCGGGCGGCAACACGGCGAACCTCGTGGTCGGCCTGGTCCGGAACATCGTGCCCGCGATCCCGGAAGGGATGCGGAGGGTGCTCATCGCCGGCGACCCCAGCCGCAGTCTCGGCTCCCTGGCCGAGCCGGAGTGCCGCCGGATCATCGCGGCGATCGATCTCGCCGAGCAGCTCGGGCTGCCGGTCGAGTGGTTCGCGGTGTCGTCGGGTGCCCGGATCTCGATGAGCAGTGGCACCGAGAACATGGACTGGATCGGCGCCGTGCTGCGCCGGATCGTCACCTTCACCCAGGCCGGGGGCGAGATCAACGTCGTCGTCACCGGCATCAACGTGGGCGCGCAGCCGTACTGGAACGCCGAGGCGACCATGCTGATGCACACCCGCGGGATCCTGATCATGCTCCCGGAGAGCGCCATGGTGCTCACCGGCAAGCAGGCCCTCGACTTCTCGGGTGGCGTCTCGGCCGAGGACAACCTCGGCATCGGCGGGTTCGAGCGCATCATGGGCCCGAACGGCCAGGCCCAGTACTGGGCCGCGGATCTCGCATCGGCGTGCGAGATCCTCTTCCGCCACTACGCCCACACCTACGTCGTGCCGGGCGAGCGGTTCCCGCGACGGGCGGCGACGACCGACCCCGTCGACCGGGACGTCTGCCGGTCGCCGCACGCTCCGGTCGAGGGCAGCGACTTCACCACCGTGGGCGACGTCTTCTCGGGCGACCGCAACCCCGAGCGCAAGAAGCCCTTCGACATCCGCTCGGTGATGCGAGCAGTCACCGACCAGGACCATCGCCCCCTCGAGCGGTGGGATCGCTGGCGGCACGCCGACACCGCGGTGGTCTGGGACGCCCACCTCGGCGGCATCCCCGTGTGCCTCGTCGGCTTCGAGTCGCGGCCGGTGACCAGGGAGGGCGTCGTGCCGGGGGACGGGCCGACGGTCTGGACGTCGGGCACCCTCTTCCCCCAGTCGTCGAAGAAGGTGGCCCGAGCCATCAACACCGCCAGTGGCAACCGGCCGGTCGTGGTGCTGGCCAACCTCTCCGGGTTCGACGGCTCCCCCGAGTCGATGAGGGCCCGCCAGCTCGAGTACGGCGCGGAGATCGGCCGGGCGGTGACCAACTTCGACGGCCCGATCGTGTTCGCCGTGATCTCCCGCTACCACGGCGGGGCGTTCGTCGTCTTCTCGAAGCGGCTGAACGAGGACCTCGAGGTCGCGGCGGTCGAGGGCTCCTATGCGTCCGTGATCGGCGGCGCGCCCGCCGCCGCCGTCGTGTTCGCCCGCGAGGTCCGGGCGCGCACGACCGCGGACCCGAGGGTGGTCGAGGCGGCGCGGCGGGTCGAGACGCTCGCGGGCCGGGACGACGAGTCTCAGACGGCGCGACGTGAGCTCCGGGCGCTCACCGAGTCGGTGCGGTCGGAGAAGCTCGGCGAGGTCGCCCGGGAGTTCGACGCGGTCCACAGCGTCGAGCGGGCGCTGGCCATGGGCTCGGTCGACCGGATCATCCCGGTCGCCGGACTACGTCCCTACCTGGTCGATGCGCTCGAGCGGGGCATCGACCGCCTCCAGGAGCGTGCCGGCGCGGCGGCCGCCGACGCGTAGCGGCCGTCACTCGCCGGGCAGCCAGGAGTGGGACGGCGTCGCCCCGGCGAGCCGCGGGGGCTCCTCGAGCGGCAGCGGTGGGCCGCAGTCGGCATCGGCGGCGCACGTGAGCACGAAGTCGCCGTAGCGCCGCCACCAGCCCGGGAAGGCGGCACCCTCCTCGGCCCGGACGACGAGGTGCGCCCATCGCGCGTGCCCGTCGACGTCGACGACGTCGACCTCGACCGAGCGTGTGTCGCGCCGCAGTCCGGTCTGGAGCACCTTCAGGGCGCTCTCCTTGGCGGACCACACGAGGTTGGCGAGGAGGTGACGCGCGTCACCGGCCTCGGCGCCGAACACCAGGCGCTGCTCGGCGGGCGTGAACCAGTCGCGCACGAAGGCATCCGTGCGGGGCTCCGCCAGCTCGAGGTCGCACCCCACCGCGAGCTCAACGGGCGCCACCACGCACACGGCCCAGTCGGCCCGATCGCTCATGGAGACCGCCACCGGTGCCCGCCGGTCGCCCACGAACGCCAGCGGCGCACCGGTCGGGGCGGCGCGGATCTCGATCAGTGCGAGGGTGGCGCTGTCGTCGCTCAGCTCGAGCGCTCGGGCCACGGCGTGCTTGGCCGCCCACCGCGCCAGTCGTACCTCGGTGCGCCGCTTGGGGAAGCGCAAGCCCGCGATCCGGGCCGACTCGGCGGGCGACAGCCAGTCGGCGGACTCGGGAACCTCCTGGACGCCGCGCGCCAACCACCGGACCACCCGGGCGCCGCTGGGATCGGAGTCGCCGGGCGAGGGGCGCCCCGGCCCGCTCACGGCGCGAGCGGACCGGGCGCGCCGAGCCGGGGGTCGCCGCGGCCGGCGTTCACGGCCGGAGGACCGGATCGGCGTTGCTCGCCAGCTCCAGGGCCATCTCGGGGAACCAGTCCCCGGCGGCGGGATCGATCCGTCCCCACTCGGGGTCGATCGTCTCGCCCGCGGGGCCGAGACCCCGGGTGCACTCGCCGTCGGACTCGCCGGGGATCTTGATCCACAGGTAGGCGTCGACAAGCGGCTCGCCGGTGTCGAGCGTCGGGGGCAGACCGAGGCCCCGATCAGGTGGGTTGCACCAGTCCTGGGGGTCGGGATACGCGGGTGGCTGCCACGGTCCCTGCCCGTTGCGGCTGGTGTCGATCACGTAGCCGTACGTCGGCTCGACTCCGCCGAGCATGGTGCTGTAGCGCAGGTCGATGCCCGACGTGTTCAGGGTCGGGTCGTCGGCGTCGGCGCTCCACTCGCCGAACGAGCTGAGCGCCACCCCGGTCCACTCACCGAGGAGCTCGGCGATCTTGGCGGGCAGCGGACCTCCGTTCCAGTACTGGTTGGGGCAGCCGAAGAAGTCGCCGGCCGCCACCTCGGTGGCGTAGGCGATGCACGCCGAGATCCAGCCGCCGTAGTGCTCGTTGTTGACGGTGAACTGGTAGTTGGACGCGTTGAGGAAGAAGCCGTCCGCGTCGGCCACGCCCGCCTGGACCAGGCGGTGCGCGATGTCGCCGACCCCGAGCCAGGCGCTGTGCGTGCCGTCGAGATACGTCGTCACGTGGGGCAGGTCGGCCAGCGCGTCCACGGCGTAGCCGAGCATGGCGAACCGCTCGGCAGCCGCGGTGGCCGGGTCGGCCTCGGCCGGCTGGCACCATTCGAGCGCGTCCGAGCCGTCGGCGCTGCCGTAGGGGTCGTACCAGGGGATGATGCCGAGCCCGTCCGGCTCGAGGATCACGATCGCCTCGCGGTCGCCGATGCCGGCCGCGAAGCCGTCGATCCACGCCTCGTACTCGGCCTGCGTCGTGGCCCCGCCGGCGGAGAACTGGGCGCAGTCGCGGAACGGGATGTTGTACGCCACCAGCACGGGGATGGTGCGCTTGGCCACCGCCCGGGTGACCGTCGACCGGACCTCCCGCTTCACCGATGCCGGCGTGCCGGCGGTGAACCAGACGGCCTGGGGCGTGTCGATCATCGCCCGGATCAGGTCGGCCGCCTCCTTGTCGCCCTGGGCGGTGAGGTCGGCGATCTGCCGCTTCGCCCCGTGGTCCGGCGGCGGGACGTACAGGTCGTCCCCCGTGGCGGGTGGCGCGGCGGATGCAGGCGCGGCCATGAGCGCCCCCATCAGCACGATCACCGCCACGCCGGCGAGCCGACGCCACGGTCTCGGAGTGCTGCTCGTCATGTCCCCCTCCTCACGATCCGAGCTGTGGAAGCGCTCTCACAGTACGCCCTTCGGATCGCCATAGGGAGAGGTCGTTTGCGTGGACGAACCTCGTGGCGATGGTCCGCCGGTGGCGCGCCGTGGCGGTCGGGCCGGAGGGTACGGCGCGAATCGGGCCGTTCTGCCCTTCCTGGCGCCCGTCGAGCGCCCGATACTCAGAGGGTCCGCCGGGAGGGTGCCCCATGGTCGACCTCACCAGCACCACGACGAGGGTCCTGCCGCACTCGAACGAGGCCGGGCTCGACCTCGTCGCCCGCCACCTGTCGGCCGCCAGAGCAGAGGCGTTCCGGGGCCTCGGGCTGGGGATCGTCCAGGGGCACCGTGACGGCGTACGGATCTGGGACCTCGACGGCAAGGCGTACGTGAACTGCCGGAGCTCGGGTGGCGTGTTCGACTTCGGCCACCGCCCGGAGTTCGCGATCCGCGCCCTCACCCGCGCCCTCCGGGAGCTGGGCGACATGGGCGATTGGCTGGTGCCATCCGCCGTCCGTGCGCAGGGCGCCGCCGCGCTCGCCAGGACGCTGCCGGGCGACCTCCGCTACACGTTCTTCACCCCGGGCGGCGGCGAGGCCGTCGAAGTCGCCTGCAAGCTCACCCGCGCCACCACGGGACGCACCGGCATCGTGTCGGCAGAGCACGGCTACCACGGCCACGTCGGCTTCGCCCTCGCGATGGACGAGGAACGCGACTCCCGCTGGTTCGCGCCGCTCGTGCCCGGGATCAGCAAGGTCCCCTTCGGCGACGTCACCGCGGTCGAACGGGCGGTGAGCGACGAGACGGCGGCGGTGTGCATGGAGACGGTGCCCGCGACCGCGGGCTACCTCGTCCCGCCCGACGACTACTGGCCGGCCGTCCGTGAGATCTGCCACGAGCGCGGCGCTCTGCTGATCCTCGACGAGGTGCAGGCCGGCCTCGGACGGACCGGACGGGTGTGGGCGTGTGAACGCTGGGACGTCGCACCGGACCTGCTGGTCGCCGGCAAGGGGCTGTCCGGAGGCGTGTACCCGATCGCCGCGTGCTCGTTCGGCGACGATGTCGACGCGTTCTTCGCCCGCGACCCCTTCTTCCACCCGTCGAGCTACGGCGGATCCGAGCTCGGCGCCGCCGTCGTCGAAGCGGTCGTCGACAAGGTCACCGAGCCAGGCTTCCTCGACCATGTCGAGGAGATGGGGGCGCGGCTCGCAGCGGGGTTCGACCGCCTGTGCGCCGCCCACCCCGACCTTCTCGTCGGCCACCGGGGCCTCGGCCTGATGCGGGCCCTCGACACGGTGTCGTCCGAGGTCTGCTACGAGCTCATGCTCCAGGCGATCGACGGAGGCGTCCTGGTCGTGTGGGCCAACAACAAGCAGGAGACCCTGCTCGTGATGCCACCCCTGGTCATCGAGGCCGACGACATCGACGAGGTCGTCGACGTGCTCGACGGCGCCGCGGCGAGGGTGCGAACCCGGTGATCGAACCGGGCCCGTTGCGAGCTCTGGAGGCCGAGGTGACGGCCGCGCTCGCCGAGCGGGACGCGAGCCGGCTCCGGCTGCTCGGTCACGGCGAGATCAGCCTCGTGGTCGGCTGGCCGCCCGGTGATCCCACGGTGGCCTGCAAGCGGCTCCCACCCTTCCGCGACGACGCCGCGTTCGAGCGCTACGCCGCCGTCGTGCGCCGCTACATCCGTGAACTGCGGGCCGGCGGCGTGCGCGTGGTCGAGACCGAGCTGCACAGCGTCGTGCGTCCCGACGGCCGGGTGGTGGGGTTCCACGTCCAACCGGCGCTGCCGGCGCACACGCTCGGGTCGGAGGTCCTTCGTCGAGGTGACGCGACCCGCGGCCATCCCATCGTCGCCGCCGTCACCGATGCCGTGGCGTCCGCCACCCACCCGCGCCTCGGCGTGGACGCCCAGCTGAGCAACTGGGCGTGGCTCGACGGCGAGCCCTGGCAACTCGACCTGACGACACCGTTCCTGCTCGACGAGCACCGCCGCCCCGAGTTCGATCTCACCCCGTTCCTGGCGATGCTGCCGGCGGCGATCCGCCCGCTGGTGCGGCTCGAGATGCTCTCGATGATCCGCAGGTGGACCACGGCCCGTGGTGCTCTGCTCGACATGGTGGCCAACCTGCTCAAGGAGCGCCTCGAGCCATGGGTCGACGCCGCGCTCACCGAGGTCAACGCCCGTGTCGCCCCGCCGATCTCCCGCGACGAGGCGGCACGGGTGTATCACGGCGACCGGCGGCTGTGGCCGCTGCTGCTGCGGCTCGAGCGCGCCAACCGGTGGTGGCAGCGCACCGTGCGGCGCCGCGAGTTCGAGTTCCTCGTTCCGGAGCGCACGACCTACGAAGAGGCCGGCTCCGGCCGGCCCTGAAGGGATCCTGACCCGCGCTGGTCGCCGCCGGACGCCGCCCCGCCGCGCGGCGCGGCACCGACCGGATGCGGCACCCGGCGACCTCGCCATCGGCCGACCCCGACGACGGCGAGCAGCGCAACGGACAGCGCGGCGAGCCCCGCAGGGACGTACCGCTCGACGAGGTCGAGGTTCCGCAGCTCGTGCTTGGCGCGCTGGGCCGCGACCGCGACGGAGGCCGCCGTCTGCTCGTACCGGAGCGAGTACACGGGGATCGGCGGGGCTCGATCGAGCGCGTCGAGCGCGTCGGCCAACGCGGTCGCCTCCGGGGATCCCCCGGCCCGGTCGAGCGCGTCGCGCAGCTCGCGGAGCGGCTCCAGGTCCGGAGCAGCGGTGATCGCCTCCTCCGAGTACACGAGATCGACGATCATCCCCGTGCGTGGCTCGACAAGCGCGTGCCCGTCGTTGTCGCGGAAGAAGCGGAGCGGCAACGACATGTCCCGCGCTGCGGCGACGACCGGGTCGTCCGCCGGCGGCAGAGCCGCCAGCGCACGCTCGACGTCGACGCCCCCGGCGGACAGCCTCGTCGCGAGCTGCGCAAACGTCGTCTCGAGGAGGAAGCCCTGCTTCTCGATCTCGGTGCGGTAGTACGGCGCCACGGGCACGCCGTCCCAGACCTCCTGGAGCCCGACGAGACCGAGCCCGTTCTGCCGAACGCGGGCGCGGGCCGGGTCACGCACCATCCAGAAGGACCTGCCCGGCTCGTTCTCCCAGATCCGGTACCTGCCGTCAGCCGACATCCCCAGGGGCAGCGTGACCCGGTAGGTGCCCGCGGGGCGGATCCGGTTCTCGGGCGAGAACGACCAGCTGCGTCCGTCGTCACGGTGCTGCATCGAGCGGCGGTCGATCACGTAGTGGTGCCGCTCCTGCTGCGTCGTGTCCGCGATGCGGTAGGTCACCGCCTCCTCCACGACCACGGTGTCGGCGCCGCCCCCGGGCAGGGTGCGGACCCGGCGGTCGATCTCGAGCGGCAGGTTCACTGGCTCGGAGAGCGGCTCGCCGGTCGCCGGGTCGACGTGCAGGGTGAACGTGCCGCCGTAGTGCGTCGTCTCGTCGAGGTCCGACGGGAACCTCACGAACTGGGGTACGGCGACAGGACGCCACAGCGCAGCGGCCACCAGCAGCACCACTCCGACCGCGAACACGACCCGGCGCACCCTTCCAGTTCGCGCCCGTGGAGGCACCGGCACCAGGGTCGAAGGTCCCCGTGCACCACCCCCCATCGCCCGGCCGGCGGCTGCGGCCGCTCACCGGAATGGCTCATCAGCCCTGCGCGCCGGCCAGACAGGCGCGAACACCGACGCCAGGAGAGTCAGGCGTCCGCCGTCCTCGCTGAGGCTGCCATCAACCGCTCGCCACGGGCCTACCCGCGGCGTCCAGGTCGACCACGGTCTCTGGCGCCCGAGCGGCGACCCGTAGCTGTTCGAGAGTCGGAACCTCAGCCAGCAGGGATTCTGCCCGGAGGGGGGTCACGAAAGGCAGGGCCAGATCGCCGGACTCGTCGATGACGGCGACCATCACGCCATCCTCTGCGACTGATAGCAGTCCCGGCTCGTAGGCGAACACCGGGGAGTCCTCTGTCACGAACACGAGCACATCGCCGAGCGCCCGCAGCGACTCACCCAACCTCGCGGCGTCGGTCCGGGGGTCCACTGCGAACCCGAGGGTCAAGCTGCCGTCGCTGGCGAGGTCGGCTCCAGCGACGATCTCGGTTTGTCTGAATCGGGCGTGGATCGTGCGCCATTGGGCCGCTGGATCGTCGAACGCAACTTCCTCGGTCTCGTCCTCCTCGTTGGTGGTGAATCCGCGCCCTGCATCGGCGCTCTCGAACTGCCCGAGCACCACTGAACTGCTGGCACGACCGACCACACCGTCAGCGCTTCGGTATGTCACGGTGGGCAACGCACCGGCCAGTGAATCGTAGGCGGAGACACCGTCGCCGCTCTCGGCCCGCTGACGCAGGAGATCGATCGCATAGTCGGCGGATTCCGTACCGCCAGAGTCGGCGGACTCCGTCCCATCCGACTCGACGGAGTCGGCCCCGCCCGTGCTGCCACATCCGTGGAGCAGGAACGCGAGAACCACAGCCGCGGCGCTCAACCCCCCAGCTCGCTGACGATCTGCCCTGGTCATGCGTGAGCCTCCTTCACCAGCGCGTGCACCCGGTCGGACGACGACGCTCGGGCGGTTGGTTCCCCAAGCTGTACCACTCGACTGGCGGCGGGCAGCCCAGACATGGCACGACGCGGTGGGGACCGGGGCGACGACGGTGCCTTGGTGCTGGTGGGCGCGGAGGGACGCGAACCCCTGACATCCGCCCTGCACGTCGGGTCGCGGTCCCGGGAGCCCGCAAAGCCCCACCTCTGCGTCCCGATGTCGAGTCGGGCGACGTTCGGCCCCCGGAGTCTCATCGCCAGTCGGCGTGCGTGACTCCGTGAGAGGAACCTTCAGCCACCCTTAAGTCTCGCGTCTTACTCTTCGCGAGCCGGCGCCACAGCGGGTGACGCCGGCGTGCGGACAAACGCCGAACCCGCGCACGAGGAACGCACCATGAAACGCATCGTTGTCGCTGTGGTCGCGTCGCGCGCTCTCGTGCTGGGCGCCGGCGCCGCAGCCGCCGAACCCCGACTTCGGCCCCGGCAACTCGTCCAACGGGCCGTACGACGGCGGCGCCACGTGCCACCGGCCTCAGCACAGGGGTCAGCGACTCAGCATCACCTACGTCAACGTGGTGCTGCACATCCAGCAAGGCGGCGTGGACGTCATGCCGTGCCGTTGGGCACCTTCAGCGAAACATTCATCGAGGTGTAGTAGAGGCCAGCGAGAACGGGGGCGGCCGCGTGCCGGACCGCCCCCTGCTCGCCGTTTCAGGAGGAAGACATGAAGCGTGTACTGCTCGTACTGTCGATGTCGCTCTTGGCGACCCTGGGATTGAACACCGGCGTCGCGGGTGCCGGCGAGCCGGCGAACCAGGCCTGTGTCGGTGAGAG
>DASTFE010000041.1:0-5303 GCA_035708905.1 Acidimicrobiales bacterium
GAGGCGGCCGCCCGGCCCGGCGCGACGGCGTCGGCGGTCGTCTCCCGGTCGGTGCCCGTGCCCATCGCCGAGGCGGTGGGCGACGCCACCGAGCCCGTGGCCACGGGCGACGCCGAGCTCGACCGGGTGCTGGGCGGCGGGCTCGTCCCCGGCTCGGTGACCGTGCTGGGCGGCGAGCCGGGGGTCGGCAAGTCGACGCTGCTGCTCCAGGCGCTGGCCTCCGTCGCCGAGGGATCGGGTGCCGGGCCCGCGGTGCCGTGCCTGTACGTCACGGCCGAGGAGTCGGCCCGCCAGGTGGCGTTGCGGGCCGAGCGGCTCGGTGTCCGCACGCCGTCGCTGTGGCTGGTGGCCGAGACGTCGCTGCCCGCCGTGATCGGCCACCTCGACGCCCTCGGGCCCCAGGTGGTCGTCGTCGACTCGATCCAGACGGTGCACGACCCTGATCTCTCGTCGGCGCCCGGCTCGGTGGGGCAGGTGCGGGGGTGCGCCCAACGCCTGGTGGGCGAGGCCAAGGCGCGTGGCGTCAGCGTGGTGCTGGTCGGCCACGTCACCAAGGACGGCGGCCTGGCCGGTCCCCGGGTGCTCGAGCACCTGGTCGACACCGTGCTGGCGTTCGACGGCGACCGCCACCACGCGCTCCGCATGCTGCGGGCGGTCAAGCACCGGTTCGGCAGCACCCACGAGCTGGGCCTGTTCGAGATGGGCGAGCAGGGGCTGGTCGGCGTGCCCGATCCCAGCGCGTTGTTCCTCGCCGACCGGCAGCCGGGCGTTCCGGGCTCGGTGGTGGCCCCGGTGCTCGACGGCCAGCGCCCGCTGCTGGTCGAGGTGCAGGCCCTGGTGGTGCCGACGACGGTGCCCGCCCCGCGCCGCACCGCCCAGGGCGTCGACGGCGGTCGCCTCGCCCAGGTGCTGGCTGTGCTCGACCGCCACGCGCAGATCGATCTCGGCCGGGCCGAGGTGCACGTGGCGGTGGCCGGCGGCGTGCGGGTGGCCGAGCCGGGCGCCGACCTGGCCGTGGCGCTGGCGGTGGCGTCGTCCGCGACGGCGCTCCCGGTGCCGCCCGACGTGGTCGCCTGCGGCGAGATCGGGCTCGGGGGCGAGCTGCGCCAGGTCCACCGCACCGAGCGGCGCCTGGCCGAGGCGGCCCGCCTGGGCTTCGGGCGGGCGCTGGTGCCGCGGTCGGCGCCCGACGCGCCGCCCGGGCTGCGGCTGGGCCGCGTCGGGTCGATCGCCGAGGCGCTCGGCCACCCGACAGCCCGGGCGGCGGGCGGGGCGCGCCTCGGGGTGCGCGAGGCGTCCTGACCAGGCCCGCACTCGTCGGCGCGGTCGTGTCCGCACGGTGTGCGCGGGGGGCGCCGCGGTCGCCGCACTAGCATTGCGCCGTGAACCGAGCCAGCCACGAGCTCATGGACGCGCTCGCTGCGGTGGCGCCGGGGACGCCGTTGCGCGAGGGCATCGACCGCATCCTCCAGGCGAGCAAGGGTGCCCTCATCGTGGTGGGCGACGGGCCGGAGGTGCTCAACATCTGCTCGGGCGGGTTCCTGCTCGACGCGGCCTACAGCCCCCAGCGCCTGTCCGAGCTGGCCAAGATGGACGGCGCCATCATCCTGGCCAGCGACGCCAGCCGCATCGCCCGGGCCAACGTCCACCTCGTGCCCAACCCCAACGTGCCCACGTCCGAGACGGGTACGCGGCACCGCACCGCCGAGCGGGTGGCGCGGTCGATCAACGTGCCGGTGGTGTCGGTGTCCGAAGACATGGCCATCATCGCCGTCTACGTGGGCGGCGAGAAGCACCCGCTCGAGGCCATCCCCCGCCTGCTGGTGCGGGCCAACCAGGCGCTGCAGACGCTCGAGCGCTACCGCGACCGGCTCGACGGCGTGACGGCGTCGCTGTCGGCCCTCGAGGTGGAAGACCTGGTGACCGTCCGCGACGTGGTCAACGTGCTGCAGCGCACCGAGATGGTGCGCCGCATCGCGGACGAGATCGCCGGCGACATCGTCCAGCTGGGCGTCGACGGCCGGCTGGTCAAGTTGCAGCTCGAAGAGCTGATGGGCGGCGTCGAGGACGACCGCCGCCTCGTGATGCTCGACTACTTCACCCCCGAGACCGAGTGGCACCTCGACCAGGCCATGGCGGCCCTGGGTGCCATGAGCACCGAGGAGCTGCTCGACTCGACCGCGGTCGGCTCGACCCTGCAGCTGCCGGGCGCCACGGTCGACCTCGACGACAACGTGCAGCCGCGCGGCTACCGGCTGCTGTCCCGCATCCCCCGCCTGCCCGAGTCGGTCGTCGAGCGGATCGTCGGCCAGTTCGGATCGCTGCAGAAGATCATGCGGGCCACGATCGACGACCTCGACGACGTCACCGGCGTCGGGCAGGTGCGAGCCCGGGCCATCAAGGACGGCCTGGCCCGGCTGGCCGAGTCCAGCATCCTCGACCGCTACAGCTGACCCCCGGCCCGCGTGGCTCCGTCGGCGCGGGTCCGCTAGACCGGCGCCATGCGCATCACCCTGCCGTCCGGCACCCCCGCCGAGATCGCCCGGCCCCAGGGCCCGGCCGCCCGCGGTCTTGTCGTGATCCCCGACATCGGCGGCCTGCGCCCGCTGTTCGACGACCACGTCGCCCGGCTGGCCGCCGAGAACGGGTGGGTGGTCTGCGCCTTCGAGCTGTGGCCGGGCCGCGACGACCTGCCGACGCTCGAGGATCGGCTGGCCGCGGGCGGGTCGCTCGACGACGAGCGGGTCCTGGGCGACGCCGCGGCCGCGGCCGACGCCACCGGGGTCGAGCCGGTCGGCGTCGTCGGCTTCTGCATGGGCGGGATGTACGCGCTCAAGGCCGCGGGCACGGGCCGCTTCGCCCGGGCGGTGGCGTTCTACGGCATGGCCCGCGTCCCCGAGATGTGGCGCAGCCCCACCCAGGGCGAGCCGCTCGACGCCCTGGCGTCGCCCGAGGCGTGCCCCACGATGCACATCGCCGGCACCGCGGACGCCTGGGTGCCGCCGGCCGACCTCGAGGCGCTCGAGGCGGTCGGGGTCGAGGTGGTGCGCTACGAGGGCGCCGACCACGGGTTCGTGCACGCGCCCGACCGGCCGACCCACCGGCCCGACGACGCGGCCGACGCCTGGCGCCGGGCGATCGCCCACCTGGGCGGCTGAGCCCTGCTGGGCGGCTGAGCACCGCACCCGGTCGCACCCGCGTTCTCGCCGCGGGATCCGGGGCCCTGGCCCCCGATCCCGCGGCAGGAACGCGTCAGCGGGCCCGGCGCTCGAGCTGCTCGCGGTCGGTGATGCGGTAGCGGCGGTCGGACTGCTCGATCCACCCGAGCCGGACGAAGCTGGCGATGGCCTTGTTGACCCGCTCGCGGGAGGCGCCGACCATGGCCGCCAGCTCCTCCTGGGTGACCGGCAGGGTGAACTCGTCGGCGCCGGCGGCCATCTCGACCAGCCGCTTGGCGGTGCGCCCGGTGACGTCGAGGAACACCGAGTCGGCCAGCGCGACGTCCATGGTGCGCAGGCGTCCGGCGAGCAGCGCGACGACGCCCCACAGCAGCTCGGGACGCTGCTCGTAGACCTCGCGGATCGGGTCGTACCCGATGGCCAGCACCTGCGACTGCTCGAGGGCCCGGGCCTCGGCCGAGCGGCCGAGCGGCTCGAACAGACCCATCTCGCCGAACAGGTCGCCGGCCTCCATCAGCGCGACCACCGACTCGCGCCCGTCGATCGACCGCTTGGCGATGGCGATGCGCCCCTCGACGACCACGTAGAGCGTGTCGGGCGCGTCGTCCTCGTGGAACAGCACGTCGCCGCGCCGGAGGTCCACCACGGTGCTGGCGTCGGCCAGCTGCAGCAGTTCCTGGGGTGTCAGATCGGCGAAGAGATCGACGCCGGCGAGCAGATCGGTCGGGCTCATCAGCCTGAACGATAACGAGGGGGGCACGAGTCGTCCCGCCGGGGCCGGCCGAGGGCCCGACCGGTAGCCTCCGGCCGGGATGGGACGCGTGTGGGTCGTCGTGGTCGCCGCGGGCGCCGGTCGCCGGTTCGGCGGCGCCAAGCAGTACCAGGCGCTGGCCGGTCGCCGGGTGCTCGACTGGTCGCTGGACGCCGCCCGGGCGGTCGCCGACGGCGTCGTGGTCGTCGTGGCGCCCGACCGCGTGGGTGACGACGAGCCCGCCGCGGACGCGGTGGTGGCGGGCGCCGGCACGCGGTCGGGGTCGGTGCGTGCCGGTCTGGCGGCGGTGCCGGACGACGCCGCCGTGATCGTGGTGCACGACGGCGCCCGCCCGCTCGCCGGCGCGGACCTGTTCACGGCGGTCGTCGACGCCGTCCGGGGCGGCGCCGACGCCGCCGTGCCGGGCGTGCCCGTCGACGACACGCTGCGGGCCCGGGCGGGCGGGGTGGTCGATCGCAGCGGGCTCGTCGCGGTGCAGACCCCCCAGGCCTTCCGGGCGGCCGCGCTGCGGAAGGCCCACGCGGGCGGCGGCGAGGCGACCGACGACGCGTCGCTGGTCGAGGCCGCGGGTGGCAAGGTGGTCGTCGTGGACGGCTCACCCACCAACCTGAAGATCACCCGGCCCAGCGACCTCGCCGTCGCCGAGGCGCTGCTCCGTGCCCGCTGAGGCGCCCCGGCTGCGGGTCGGCCAGGGGTTCGACGTGCACCCGTTCTCCGACGACCCGTCACGCCCGCTCGTGCTCGGGGGCGTGACCGTGCCCGGCGCTCAGGGCCTGGCCGGCCACAGCGACGCCGACGTGATCGCCCACGCGGTCACCGACGCCCTGCTCGGGGCCGCCGGCCTGGGCGACATCGGCCAGCACTTCCCCGACACCGACCCCGCGCTGGCGGGCGCCGACTCGATCGGCCTGCTGCGGCACGCGGTGGCCGACGTGCGGGCCGCGGGGTGGGAGCCGCAGAACGTCGACTGCACCGTCGTGCTCGAGGCGCCCCGCCTGGCGCCCTTCCGCGCCGCCATCCACGACCGGCTCACCGAGGCGGTGGGCGCCCCGGTGGCGGTCAAGGGCAAGCGGGCCGAGGGGCTGGGCGCCCTGGGGCGCGCCGAGGGGGTGGCGTGCTTCGCCGTGGCCCTGCTGGCGGGGACGACGTGACCCCGCGCCGGGGCGGGCCGGGCGGCCGCGACCGACCACCGCGCGGCGGCCGGCGTGCGGATGGTGGCCGCCCAGACGGTGGCGGGCGTGCCGCGAGCGGCCGACCCGGGGGTGGCGGTGGCCGTGTGGCTGGTGGCCGTGCGGGTGGTGGCGGGCGTGGCGGTGGCCGCCGGCCCGCCGGGCCGCCGGGCGACCGTGGGC
>DASTFE010000042.1:0-6153 GCA_035708905.1 Acidimicrobiales bacterium
GAGAACCTCTACGACTTCCGCGACGATCCCACCGACGGGTGCGACTTCGCCGGCAACCCCGGCTGCCCCGGGGTCTCGCCGCCGTTCGACTACGTGCCGGCCAGCCAGCAGGCCTACGAGCAGCGCCTCGTCGACATGGCCGACCAGATCACCGACGACCTGCACTCGCCCGACATCCTGCTCACCCAGGAGGGCGAGGACCAGGACATCTGCTCGGTGACGGGCGCGGCGCTCACCTGCGGCGGCGCCGGCGACGGCGACGGCAAGCCCGACACGCTGCAGGAGCTGGCGCTGGCCATCGCCGCGGCCGGCGGGGGCGACTACGACGCCGCCTACGACCGCGACGGTGCCGACGACCGCGGCATCGTCTCGGCCTTCCTGTACCGCACCGACCGGGTGAGCCTGCCGGCACCCGCGGACGACGACCCCGTGCTCGGCGCCGACCCGGCGGTCGACTACCGGGCGCCGGGTCTGCCCGGCAACGCCGACGTCGCCAACCCCAAGGCGCTCAACGCCGAGCTGCCGGCCGACGTCGACACCTCGACCGGGGTCGACGGCGACGCCGTCTACACGCGGGCGCCCCAGGTGGCGCGCTTCGCGGTGGCCGCGGCACCGGGCAGCGCCGACACGTTCGACGTGTGGGCGGTGAGCAACCACTTCTCCTCCGGTCCCGACGCCCGGGTCGGCCAGCGCACCGAGCAGTCGGCGTACCTGGCGGCCATCGCCGGCGCCATCACCGAGGGGCATCCGGGCACCCGCATCGCCATCGGCGGCGACCTCAACGTCTTCCCGCGGCCCGACGACCCGTACGCCCCCGGCGACCCGCTCTTCCCCACCGACCAGCTCGGCCCGCTGTACGAGGCCGGGCTGCACAACCTGTGGGACGTGCTGGTCGACGAGGTGCCGTCCTCCGCCTACTCGTACACCTTCCAGGGCCAGGCGCAGACGCTCGACCAGATCTTCGTCAACGACCCGCTCCGCGCCGACCTGGTCGAGGTGCGCAGCGCGCACGCCAACGCGGGCTGGCCGGCCGACTTCGACGGCGACGGCGCCCGGGGGCTGAGCGACCACGACCCGCAGGTGGCCCGGTTCACCAGCCGGCCCCGCCTCACCGTCGCCGATGTGGCCGTCGACGAGGGCGACCGGGCGTGGACCGACGCCACGTTCACCGCCACCCTCAGCCGCCCGACGGCCGGCGACGTCACCGTGTGCGTGGCGCCCCTGGGCGGCACGGCGCTGCCGATGCTCGACTACCGGGTCACGATCGTCTGCGACACGATCGCGGCGGGCGACACGGCCGTCGACCTGGTGATCCCGGTGCGGGGCGACCGGCGCCCCGAGCCCGACGAGACGTTCGACCTGTACGCGCTGGCGACCGGCGGCGTCCTCGTCGACAACCCGGTGGCCACGGGCACGATCGTCGACGATGACTGACCCGCGACTCCCGCTCGACGTCGGCCGACGGGCGGGCCAGGTGTCACGAAGACAACGACATGGCGACGCGCTGTGTCGTTGTCAGAGCGACATGGCGACGCACCGGGTCACTCGCCGCGGTGGGCCACCGCCAGGTCGACGATCTCGCCCATGATCCGGACCAGCTCGAAGTCCTTGGGCGTGTACACGGCGGCGACGCCGGCATCGAGGAGGGGTTGGCGGTCGTCCTCGGGCACGATGCCGCCGGCCACGATCGGGACGTCGACGCCGCCCTCGCGCACCAGCCGGACGACGGCGGGGACCAGCTCGAGGTGCGACCCCGACAGGATCGACAGGCCGATCACGTCGACGTCCTCGTCGATCGCCACCGCGGCGATCTGCTCGGGTGTCAACCGGATGCCCTGGTAGATGACCTCGAGGCCGGCGTCGCGGGCGGCGACGGCGATCTGCTCGGCGCCGTTGGAGTGCCCGTCGAGCCCCGGCTTGGCCACCAGCAGCCGCAGCGGCCCGCCGGGCAGCGCCTTGACCCGCTCGGCGATGGCCCGCAGGCCGGGCGACCCCCCGGCGGCGCCCACCGCGGCGCCGACGCCCGTCGGGGCCCGGTACTCGCCGAACACCTCGCGCAGCGTGCCCGCCCACTCGCCGGTGGTGCCGCCGGCATGGGCCAGGTCGATGGTGGCGGCCATGATGTTCTCGCCGCTCTCGGCCGCTTGGCGCAGCTGGTCGAGCGAGCGCTTCACGGCGTCGCCGTCGCGCTCGGACCGCCAGGCCTGCACGGCCGCGATGGTGCGCGCCTCGTGGGCCGGGTCGACCTTGAGGATCGACCCCTCGCCGCCGGCGGCGGTGAGCGGCGACGGCTCGGTCTCGGTGAACCGGTTGACGCCGACCACCGTCAGCTCGCCGTCCTCGATGCGGCGGATGCGCTCGGCGTGGCTGCGCACCAGCCGGCCCTTGAGCTCGTCGATCGCCTCGAACGCGCCGCCGAGGGCGAGCACGTCGTCGAGCTCGGCGCTCGCCTGCTCGACCAGCTCTGCGGTGCGGGCCTCGACCACCCTGGACCCCTCGAACAGGTCGGGGTACTCGAGCAGGTCGGTCTCGTAGGCGAGCACCTGCTGCATGCGCAGCGCCCACTGCTGGTCCCACGGGCGCGGCAGGCCGAGGGCCTCGTTCCAGGCCGGCAGCTGCATCGACCGGGCCCGGGCGTCGCGGCTGAGCGTGACGCCCAGCATCTCGAGCACGATGCGCTGCACGTTGTTCTCGGGCTGGGCCTCGGTGAGGCCCAGGCTGTTGACCTGCACGCCGTAGCGGAAACGCAGCGCCCGGGGGTCGGTGACGCCGTAGCGCTCGCGGCCGATGCGCTGCCACATGTCGGCGAAGGCGCGCATCTTGCACGTCTCCTCGACGAAGCGGATGCCCGAGTTGACGAAGAAGCTGATCGACGCGAACACCTGCGGGAACCGGTCGTCGGGGACCTGGCCCGACTCGCGCACCGCGTCGAGCACCCCCACGGCCGTGGCCAGGCTGTAGGCGATCTCCTGGACGGGCGTCGCCCCCGCCTCCTGCAGGTGGTACGAGCAGACGTTCATGGGGTTCCACTTGGGGATCCACTCGGCGCAGAACGCCACCATGTCGACGATCAGCCGGCGCGACGGCAGCGGCGGGAAGATGTAGGTGCCCCGCGACAGGTACTCCTTGACGATGTCGTTCTGCGTCGTGCCGCGCAGCTCGGTCGACGGCACCCCGTGACGCTCGGCGTTGGCCACGTACAGGCCCAGCAGCCAGGCGGCGGTGGCGTTGATGGTCATCGAGGTGTTCATCTCGCCCTGGGGGATGCCGTCGAGCAGCTCGGCCATGTGGCCGATGTGGGCGACGGGCACCCCCACCTTGCCGACCTCGCCCTTGGCCAGCGGGTCGTCGGGGTCGTAGCCCGTCTGGGTCGGCAGGTCGAAGGCGATCGACAGCCCGGTCTGTCCCTTGGCGAGGTTCGTGCGGTACAGCTCGTTGCTGGCCTTGGCCGTGGAGTGCCCCGAGTACGTCCGCATCAGCCACGGACGATCGGGATCGGGCAGCGTCACCTCGGTCATGTCCCTATCGTCCCCCGTGCTACCGGCCGGTCACAACCGGGCGCGGCGCCGGGGCCGCAGGCGGTGGCTCAGGGCGCGAAGGCCGGGGGCAGCGGCAGCTCGACCGCGTCGGCGACCATGCCGAGGTAGTCGTCCCGTGCCACCTCGACCGCGCCGAGGGAGGCGAGGTGCGGGGTCTGCCACTGGACGTCGAGCACGCGCCGGTCTGCCCCGGCCGAGCGCAGCAGGTCGACCAGCCCAGCGAGCGCGACCTTGGAGGCGTCGGTGCGGCGGTGGAACATCGACTCGCCGGCGAACAGGCCGCCGATGGCGAGGCCGTAGAGGCCGCCCGCGAGCTCGTCGCCGTCGCCCGCCGCCGCCCACGCCTCGACCGAGTGGGCCCACCCGAGGCGGTGCAGGCGCCGGTAGGCGGCGCGGATCGGCGGCGAGATCCAGCCGTGGGGTCGGCGGGGGTCGGCGCAGCCGTCGATCACCGCGTCGAAGGCCGTGTCGACCCGGATCTCGAACCGGCGCCGGCTGCGGCGCAGCGACCGGCTGACGTGCAGGCCACCGAGGGGGATCACGGCGCGCGGGTCGGGCGACCACCACCCCACCGGGCCGCGCTGGCCGAGCGGCATCGGGAACAGCCCGCGCCGGTAGGCGGCGAGGATCGTGCCCGGCTCGAGGTCGGCCCCCACCCCCACGAGGCCGTCCTCGTCGGCGTCGGCGGCCGGGGGGAACGCCCAAGCCGACGGCGGGGGCTCCACGGGCATCGCCGAGCGATCGTAGGTCACGCCCGCCGGCGCCCCGGACGGGCCGCCGCGGCTACTTCGAGTAGTCGTAGAACCCCCGGCCGGACTTGCGGCCCAGGTGCCCTGCCACGACCATCCGGCGCAGCAGCGGCACGGCCGCGTAGTTGGGGTCGTGGAACTCGGCGTAGAGGGCGTCGAGGATGGCCACCGACGTGTCGAGCCCGACGAGGTCGAGCAGCGCCAGCGGGCCCATGGGGAAGTTGCACCCGCCCTTCATCGCCGCGTCGATGTCGTCGCGGCTGGCGGTGCGGTTCTCGAGCATGCGCACCGCGTTGTTGAGGTAGGGGAACAGCAGCGCGTTCACGATGAAACCGGCCCGGTCCTCGACGACGACGGGGCCCTTGCCGCAGGCCTCGGCGAAGGCGACCGCCTCGGCCACCGTCTCGTCGCTGGACACCAGCGTGCGGACGACCTCGACCAGGTTCATGGCCGGTGCCGGGTTGAAGAAGTGGAGGCCCACCACCCGTTCGGGCCGCCCGGTCTCGACCGCCATCTCGACCACCGGCAGCGTCGACGTGTTGGTGGCGAGGATGGCGCCGTCCTGCACGACGCGGTCGAGCTCGGCGAAGAGCTGCTTCTTGACGTCGAGGTCCTCGACGACGGACTCGAGCACGAGGTCGCAGCCGGCCAGCGCGTCGAGGTCGGAGGTGGCGCTCACGCGGGCCTGCACCGCCTCGGCCTCGGCCTCCTCGAGCTTGCCCCGGCCGACCTGCTTGGCCAGCGACTTGCGGAGGGCGGCGACCATCGCGTCGGCGGACTCCTGCTTGCGCGACCGCAGCACGACGTCGACCCCGGCCTTGGCGGCGACCTCCGCGATGCCGGACCCCATGATCCCCGATCCGACGATGCCCAGACGTTCGATGGCCATCGGCCGAGGCTACTGAACGGTAACCCGGCGCGGCCAAAGCGGGCGTCACGCGCCGGCGCACGGACGCTGGCTACGGTCCTCGACCATGACTGGACCCCTGGCCCTGGTCGGCGGCGGTGAGTGGCGGCAGGGTTGCGACTTCGACCGCGAGTTGCTGGCGGCAGGCGGCGACGACGAGGTGGTCGTCCTGCCGACCGCCGCCGCCTACGAGCACCCCGACCACGCGATCGACCGGGCCACGCGCTGGTTCGAGTCGCTCGACGCCCGCGTCCGGGCCGTGCGCGCCGTCGACCGGGCCGGCGCCCACGACGACGCCAACGTGGCCGCGGTGCGCGACGCCCGCTTCGTGTACCTGTCCGACGGCTCGCCCATGCACCTGCGGTCGGTGCTGATGCACAGCCCGCTGTGGGAGGCGATCGTGGCCTCCTGGCAGGGCGGTGGCGTGCTGGCGGGCTCGGGCGCGGGGGCCATGGTGCTGTGCGACCCGGCCGTCGACCCGCGCGGCGGTGCCTTCACCCTGGGCCTGGGGCTGTTGCAGCAGGTCACCGTCGTGGCCCGGGCCGACACGTGGTCGGAGGACAAGCTGCACCGCACGCTGCAGCTCACGCCGCCGGGGGTGCCGCTGGTCGAGGTCGACGAGCGCACGGCGCTCATCCGCGAGCCCGAGGGCAGGTGGCGGTCCGCGGGAGCGGGCAGCGTGAGCGTCTGGCTGGACGGCCACCAGGCCGACCTGGCCGCCCTGCCCGCCTGACCGCTGCGGTCGAGGGTGGTGGCACGGTGGCGCGGATGCAGAGCGACGGCGGCTACCGCATCGCCATCGCGGGCGGCTGAGGCCGCGCTCGTCCCGGCCCACATGTGACCTCGGGCCCTGGCGCCCGGTGCCGCGCGTGCGTACGGTCGATCACGGCGAGCGTTGGCCGAGGAGGTCTCCCCCATGCGTGCAGTCGTGTTCCACGGTCCCGGTCAGAAGGCGTGG
>DASTFE010000043.1:0-7627 GCA_035708905.1 Acidimicrobiales bacterium
TGCGACGACCTCGACGCCGTGGCCAACATCCACCTCGGGCGCGAGCCCGGCCGGTTCCTGTCGGAGAGCGGGACCCGGGACGGCGCCCTGTCCATCCTGCGCCGGTTCGGGGCGGCGGCGCTGCCGCTCGACCGACCGGTCCGCATGCTGTCGCGGGGCCAGCGCCAGATCGTGGCGGTGGCCCGGGCGCTGCTGGCACGCCCGCGGCTGGTGCTGCTCGACGAGCCGACGGCCTCGCTCGGGGTGGCGGAGACGCTGCGCATCCAGGCGCTGATCCGCGAGTGCCGCGAGGCCGGCACCGGCGTGCTGCTCGTCTCGCACGACCTCGAGCAGGTGTTCAGCCTCGCCGACCGGGTCGTGGTGCTGCGCGAGGGGCGGGTGGTGGCGGACACGTCCCCGCGGGCGGTCAACCGCGACGACCTGGTGGCGCTGATCTCCGGCGTCGAGATGGACTCGATGGCCCGCCGCCAGCTGCACCGCCTCCGCAGCCTGGTGGACCAGCTGTCGGACGTCGAGCCGGAGGCGTCCCTGCCGCTGATCGTCTCGGCCATGGCCACCGCGCTCGACCAGGAGATGCTGTGCGTGCACCTGCTCGAGACCAGCGACGACGGCACGGCCGCGCTGCGGCGCAGCGCGGCCGTCGGTCTGCCCTCACCACTGCTCGACGTGAACGGCCGGCTGCCGCTCGGCACCGGTGGGGGAGCGGCCGGCCTGGCGGCCGCGAGGGCCGACGCCGTGGTGGTGGAGGACCTGTCCACCTCCCCGGCGCCCCCGCCCTACCGCCGGGCGGCCGCGCGCTCGGGCATCCGCAGTGAGTGGGCGGCGCCGATCGTGGGCGGGCAGGGCGTCGTCGGCACCGTGTCCGGGTTCGCCGGCGCGCTCACCCGGCCCGA
The DNA here is from genome assembly GCA_035708905.1 of Acidimicrobiales bacterium. GTDB lineage: Bacteria > Actinomycetota > Acidimicrobiia > Acidimicrobiales > VFJN01 > ZC4RG19. The sequence goes on from DASTFE010000043.1 coordinate 894, forward strand.
ACCGGCACAGCTCGAGCTGGCCCGGCTGTACCTCGGCTACGCCGCATCGGCGATCGAGCGCGAGCGCCTGCTGTCCGAGGTGTCGCGCCGCAACCGGGTCCTGGAGTCACTGCGCGCCATGCTGGAGACGCTGGCGGGGCCGGACCGGGTCGAGGGTGGGTTGGGCGCCTCGCTGCGGGCCCTCAGCCGGGCCGTCGGCGCCGACGCCGTCGGGTTGTTCGTCGAGCGCGGCGGGCGGTTGGAGCTCCACGCCACCGACGAGTTCCACGGTGTCGACGGCGAGCTGGGTTGGCGCCTGCGGGTGGCGGCCGCCGCCGTCGACGCGGCCCCGGGCCCGGGGAGGGCCCGGCTGGTCGAGCCCGACCTGGCGGCGGTCACCCTGCGGCACCCCGAGGGCCGGGCTGCCGTGGTGGCGCACCTGGTGGGTGCCGGCACGCCCGTCGCCGAGTCGCTGGAGCTGCTCGACGACGCCACGCGCTCGCTCGCCGTGGCGCTGGAGGGCGAGGCGCTGGAGCGGGCCCGCCGCGAGGCCGCGGCGCTCCGCCGGTCGCAGGCGATCCAGCGCGAGCTGCTGTCCTCGCTCAGCCACGAGCTCCGCACCCCGCTGACCGCCATCCAGGGCTACGTGTCGACCCTGCGCCAACCGGACCTCGCCTGGGACGCCGCGTCGACCGAGCGCTTCCTGGCCTCGATCGCCAGCGAGACCGCCCGGCTGCGGCGGCTGGTGGGCGACCTGCTCGACTCGAGCGCCATCGAATCCGGCGTGCTACGGCTGCAGCGCGACTGGTGCGACCTGCGGCTGGTGGTCGAGGCGGCCCTGGACGTCATGGGCGAGCGGGTGGCGCTGGAGCTGCGCCTGGACGGCACGCTGGAGCCCGTCTGGGGTGACCACGACCGTCTCGAGCAGGTCTTCGTGAACCTGCTGGAGAACGCCGCCACCCACGGGGCGTCCGACGGGGGGATCGAGGTGACCCTGCGCCACCCGCCGAACCGTCCTCTGGTCGAGGTCGAGGTCCGCGACCACGGGCCCGGCGTCCCGCCCGCCCTCGGCGAGCGGATCTTCGAGCCCCGGGTGCGGGGGGCGACCGACCTGGCCGGCGCCGGGCTGGGTCTGCCGATCGCCCGGGCCATCGTCGAGGCCCATGGCGGCACGCTCACGTCCGTTCCGGTCGACGGCGGGGCCTCGTTCGTGGTCGCGCTGCCGGCCGAGCCCCCTGACGCCGCCGACGCGCTCGACGGCTCCTGGAACCTGCTCGACGAGAGCGGTGAGCGCGAGGTCGACGGCCATGTGGTCTGACCGCACGGTCGTCCTGCTCGTGGAGGACGACCAGAACATCGTCGACCTGGTCCGCACCAACCTGATCGCCCGAGGCTTCGAGGTGATCGTGTCGAAGTCCGGTGCGGACGCGGCCGCCCTGCTGGAGGTCGACAGCCCCGACATCGTGCTGCTCGACCTGATGCTGCCGGGTCTCGACGGCTTCGAGCTGTGCCGCGAGCTCCGGGAGCGTTCGCCGGTGGGCATCATCGTGCTGTCGGCCCGGCGGGGCGAGAACGACAAGGTGCGGGCCCTCAACCTCGGGGCCGACGACTACATGACCAAGCCCTTCGGCATCGAGGAGCTGCTGGCCCGGATCAACGCCACGCTGCGCCGCAGCCGGCACGGGCCGAACGAGCGGCCCGAGGTGGCCCCCGTGGTGACGGTCGGCGACGTCGAGATCGACCTCGGGGCACAGAAGGTCAACAAGGGCGGGCAGCTGGTGCACCTGACGCCCACGGAGTTCGCGCTGCTCCGTGAGCTCGCCGCGCACCCCGGCGCGCTGCTCACGCACGCCACCCTGCTGCGCCGGGTGTGGGGCACCGGCTACGAGACCCAGACCGAGTACACGCGGGTCTACATGGCCCGGTTGCGGGCCAAGCTCGAGTCGCCCGGCGGGTCGCCGATGTTCATCACCGAGCCCCGCTCCGGCTACCGGCTCAACGTCACCTGACCCGCCCGCGCGGCCGGGGGCCGTTCACATCTCGTTAACGGAGGGGGTCGCAACGTTCGCGCCCTGTTCGCGGCCTCTGCCGTAGGGTCCCACGCGGACCCGACGACAGCAGGCAGGAGGGGGCCATGTTGAGGAGTCGCATCTGGCGGTTGTCCGCCGCCACCCTGACGCTCGCGCTGGTCGCGACGGCAGCCGCGTGTGGCGACGACGACGATGACGGCGGCGGCGAGGCGGCCGGCGACGGCGAGGGCAGCATCTGGGTGCTCCTGCCTGACACCGCCACCTCGGACCGCTGGGAGAACGACGACCGGCGCTACTTCACCGAAGCCTTCGAGGCGGCCGACCTGCAGGAGGGCGACGACTTCAGCGTCGTCAACGCGGAGGGCGACGCTGCCACGCAGCAGTCGCAGGCCGAGCAGGCCATCGCCGACGGCGCGAGCGTCATCGTCCTGACCAGCATCGACACCGGCTCGGGCGCCACGATCATCGAGCAGGCCGAGGAAGCCGATGTCCAGGTCGTCGAGTACGACCGGTTCAACACCGGGGGGCCCGGTGGGGCGGCCTACGTCAGCTTCGACAACGTCCAGGTCGGCGCGACGATGGCCGAGGCGATGGAGCCGGCGATCGACGCCCTGGGGGTGGATTCGCCCCAGGTGGTGATGCTCAACGGTGGCGAGGAGGACAACAACTCGTTCCTGTTCCGTGCCGGTTACGCCGAGACCGTCGAGGCCCGGGTCGACGCCGGGGACTGGGGGCTGGCGGCCGACCAGCACGTCCCCGGGTGGGACAACGCCGAAGCCCAGACGATCATGGAGCAGATCCTCGTGAGCGCCAACAACGAGGTCGACGCCGTGTTCGCCGCGAACGACGGTCTGGCCAACTCGGCCATCAACGCCCTCGAGGCGGCCGGGATCGGCCCGGTCCCCGTGAGCGGCCAGGACGCCACCCAGGCCGGGATGCAGAACATCGCGCTCGGCACGCAGACCGTCAGCGTCTACAAGCCGATCCAGGACGAGGCCGGCGTCGCCGCCGCGGTCGCGCTGGCGCTGCGGTCCGGCGAGGACTTCGAGGACGCGGCCACGTCCTACGAGTCGGAGCTGGCCTCCGGCGGCGCATCGGTCGAGATCATCGGGATCGATCCCGAGACCGGCGAGCCCACCGAGGCCGGCGCGGACGGCTCGGTGCCCTACGTCGCCCTGGTGCCGATCGGCGTGACCCTCGACAACATGGCCGACACCGTCATCGCCGACGAGTTCCGCACCGTCGAGGAGATCTGCACCGGCGAGGCCGCGGAGACCGAGTTCTGCCAGCAGAACGCGTGATACCGCCGCACGGTGAGGGAGCCGCGGCGAGCGCGGCTCCCTCACCGGCGCCGGCGGCGCGGTTCGTGACTCACGGTGAGAGGATGAACCATGGCTGACGAACCGCTCCTGGAGTGCAGGGGCGTCTCGAAGGCGTTCGGCGCAGTCCAGGCCCTCTACCGGGTGGACTTCGAGGTCCGGGCCGGCGAGGTCATGGCCCTCGTCGGCGACAACGGCGCCGGCACGTCGACGCTGATCAAGGGGATCGCGGGGATCTACTCCTTCGACGACGGCGAGGTGCTGGTCGACGGCAGGGTCGTCCACATCCACAGCCCGCGCGAGGCAGCCGGGCTGGGCATCGAGGTCGTGTACCAGGACCTGGCGCTGGCCGACAACCTCGACGTGGTGGCCAACATGTTCCTCGGTCGCGAGAAGACCCGCTTCGGTCTGGTGCTCGACGAGTCGACGATGGAGGGGGCCACCCGCGAGACGCTCGACGGCCTGTCGGTCAGCACGCTTCAGTCGGTGCGGCAGAGAGTCACCGGCCTGTCGGGCGGGCAGCGCCAGGCGGTCGCCGTGGCCAAGTCGGTGATGTGGAACTCCCGGGTGCTGATCCTCGACGAGCCCACGGCCGCCCTGGGCGTGGCCCAGACCCGCCAGGTGCTGGACCTGGTGCGCCGCCTGGCCGAGCGCAACCTGGGTGTGGTGATCATCTCCCACAACCTGCACGATGTCTTCGAGGTCGCCGACCGGATCACGGTCCTGCGGCTGGGCCAGCGGGTCGACGTGTTCGAGCGGTCCCGGACCACGCAGCAGGAGGTGGTGCACGCCATCGCCGCGGGCACGCTCGACCGGGTGCCCGGGATGCAGCCGGCTGCCGAGGTAGGAGGGAGCGAATGACGACGGGACAGGACACCCCGAGCGCGGTCGAGCCGGACGGCGAGACCGGCGAGAGCCTCCCGCCGCGGCCCGCCGTGAGCGAGGTCGCCCGCGTGACCTCGACCTCCGACTACCTCGGCCTCTGGCTGCAACGGGTCCGGGCTGGCGACCTGGGATCGCTGCCGATCATCGTCGGGCTGCTGGTGATCGTCCTCGTGTTCGGCACGCTCGACGACACGTTCCTCACCGAGCGGAACTTCACCAACCTGCTGCTGCAGATGGCGCCGTACGCCGCCATCTCCATCGGCGTGGTGTTCGTGCTGCTGCTCGGCGAGATCGATCTGTCGGTGGCCTACGTCAGCGCGGTGGGCGGCGTCTCGATGACCCTGCTGCTGCGCCCCGACAACCCCGGATGGCCGTGGTGGCTGGCGATCCTCGTCGCCCTGGTGATCACGACCGCGATCGGGTTGCTCCAGGGGCTGGTCGTCACGAAGGCCGGCGTCCCGTCGTTCGTGGTCACGCTGGCAGGGCTGCTGGTGTGGAACGGCGTCGTGCTCATCCTCATGACCCGCTACTCGTCCTCGGGCACGATCAGGATCCAGGACCCGACGGTGCGAGGCATCGCCAACAACTTCCTCAGCGACGTCTGGGGCTGGGTGGTGGGTGGCGCGGTCGTCGTGGCCTACGGCCTGACGCAGGTCCGCACGTCTGCGTCCCGCCGCGCCCGGGGCCTCGACGCCAAGCCGCTGGTGGTGATCGCCGCCCAGGTGCTGGGGCTGGCGGCGGTCACCGCCGCGGGGGTCTGGTACGCCAACAAGGACCGCGGCGTTCCGGTCTCCAGCCTGATCCTGCTGCTGCTGCTGGTGTTCTGGTCGTTCGTCGCGGCTCGCCTGCGCTTCGGTCGTCACGTCTACGCCGTCGGCGGCAACGCCGAGGCGGCCCGGCGGGCCGGGATCAACGTCGACCGCATCCGCATCATGGTGTTCATGATCAGCGGGTTCATGGCCGGCCTCGGCGGAGTGATGTTCGCGTCGCGGCTCCGGTCGGTCGCCACCGGCACGGGCGGCGGCAACCTCCTCCTGCTGGTGATCGCCGCAGCGGTGATCGGCGGTACCAGCCTGTTCGGCGGCACCGGCCGCGTCGTCTCGGCACTGCTGGGAACGCTCGTGATCGCGTCGATCGCCAACGGCATGGGGTTGCTCAACCTCGAGCAGGGCGTGCAGTTCGTGATCACGGGCCTGGTGCTGCTGGCGGCGGTGCTGGTCGACGCCGTGTCGAAGCACCGGCGGGCGGCCCGGGGACTGACCTAGGGCGCCGGCGGTGGGGGAGCGGCGAACCCGGCGGGGCGCCGCGCTGGTGCTGGCGGCCGCCCTCGTCGCGGCAGCGTGCAGCTCGTCGCCGGGCGGGGAGGGGGCCGCGGCGCACGTGGCGCTCCCCGCCACCGGCGAGCCGTCGCCGGAGCCGGGGGGCGAGGTCCGGCTGCGCGATGTGGCCGGGGACGTGGGACTGGCGTTCCGTCACGGCGCCTTCCGCTGGGAGGTCATCGGCGACCCGGTGGCCATGATGGGCGGCGGGCTGTGCTGGCTCGACTACGACGGCGACGGCTGGCTCGACCTCTACGTCGTCAACTCCCATGCGCAGCGCGAGGCCGGGCGGTGGCGCGACCACGGGGGCCTGCCCCGCAACGCCCTGTTCCGCAACGACGAGGGGCGCTTCGTCGACGTGAGCCAGGGCTCCGGCGCCGACATCGCCGTGCGGGGCACGGGTTGCGTCGCCGCCGACCTCGACCTCGACGGCCGCACCGACCTGTACGTGACCACGGGCGACACCGCGGCCCTGCTGTGGAACCGGGGCGACGGCACCTTCGAGGAGGGCGCGGCCGCGGCCGGCGTGGACGCACCGGGCTGGTACGCCGGGGCGGCGGCCGGCGACGTCAACGGCGACGGCTGGCCCGACCTGTTCGTCGCCGGCTACGCCAACGTCGGCAGCCGGATGTCGGGGGTGACCCAGGGGTTCCCGAACACGCACGCCGGCGTGCGCGACCTGCTCTACCTCAGCGAGGCCGGCTCGGGATCGGCGCGTCCCAGCTTCCGGGAGGTGGGGCGGGAGGCCGGGCTCGAGGTCGTGTACTTCGAGTACGGCCTGGGGGCCCTGCTGTCGGACCTCGACGGCGACGGCGACCTCGACGTGTACGTCGCCAACGACACCAAGCCCAACCGCCTGTACGAGAACGTGCCCTGGCCGGGCGGGCCCGAGGCCGACCCGGCGGGGCTCGGCTTCCGCTTCGAGGAGGCGGCGGCGCGGGCCGGCGTCGCCGATCCCAACGCGGGGATGGGGGTGGCCGGGGGCGACTACGACGGCGACGGGGCGGTCGACCTGTTCGTGACCAACGCCCGCGGTCAGGTGCACGGGCTGTTCCACGCCCAGCCCACACCCGAGGTGAACCCGGCGTTCGCCGACGTGCGCCGGGACGCCGGCCCCGATCTCGGAGCGGCCACCGGATGGGGGGCGTCGTGGGCCGACCTCGACCTCGACACTGACCTGGACCTGGTGGTGGCCAACGGCG
>DASTFE010000044.1:0-6293 GCA_035708905.1 Acidimicrobiales bacterium
GGAGGATGGCCGGCACCGCCCGGCGGGAGGGGCGGTGCCGGCGACGCCGCGGCCGACGGGGGCTCGGCCGTCTCGGCGCCGGGAGACCGGGGCGAGGTGAGGGGGGAGGTCTCGTCGCTCATGGCCCCACGATGACGGGCCACCCTGCGGGAGGCCTGGACGCCACCTGTGAGGCGCCTGAGCGTCCGGTGCATTGGCGGCACCTCCCCGGCAGCTCTCAGGTGGCACCCAGCCGACTCCCAGGTCGGGCCGCCAGACTCGTGCGGTGAGCAGCCGGACCAGCGGTACCGTCGAGGCCGAAGCGATGAGCGATCTCCTTGCCCCGACCAACGGGCGCGTGCCCGAGGCCCGCCTCCTCGTCGTCGACGACGAGCCCAACATCGTCGAGCTGCTGGCGACCAGCCTGCGCTTCGCCGGGTTCGCCGTGGCCACGGCGATGACGGGGGCCGACGCGGTGCGCGCCGTCGAGCGCCACGACCCCGACCTGGTGCTGCTCGACGTCATGCTGCCCGACGTCGACGGGTTCGTGGTCCTGCGCCGCCTGCGCGAGCGCCGTGACCACCTGCCGGTGCTGTTCCTCACCGCCCGCGACGCGAACGACGACAAGGTCACCGGGCTGACGCTCGGCGGCGACGACTACGTGACCAAGCCGTTCAGCCTCGAGGAGGTCGTGGCCCGCATCCGGGCCGTGCTGCGGCGCACCCGGGCAGGCGCGGGCGCGGCGGACGCCCCGACCCGGTTGACCGTCGCCGACCTGGTGCTCGACGAGGAGAGCCACCAGGTCTGGCGGGGCGACCGCGAGGTGCAGCTCTCCCCCACCGAGTTCAACCTGCTCCGCTACCTGATGCTGAACAGCGGGCGGGTGCTCTCCAAGGCCCAGATCCTCGATCACGTGTGGAGCTACGACTTCGACGGCGACGCCAACATCGTCGAGTCGTACATCTCCTACCTGCGACGCAAGCTCGACGAGCGCGACGACCGCCTCATCCACACCGTGCGGGGCGTGGGCTACGTGCTGCGCCCTCCCCGACCGCAGGGCTGACGTGGCCGCGACGGGCCCGGTGCGCGCCTGGCGACGGACACCCCTGTGGGTGCGGCTCATCTCCCTCACCCTGGCCCTCGTCGCCCTCGGCACCGCGTTGACCGGCGCGGTCGGCGTCCGCCTGCTGCGGGGCTACCTGGTCGACCGGGTCGACGAGCAGCTCGCGGTGGCGGTCGAGCGCCTGCGGAGCAGCGGCGGCGACCTGTCCAGCCTGGTGGAGGAGCCCGACGAGCTCAGCCAGTTCCACCTGACGGTCCTCGACCGCCGGGGCGAGACACTGGGGGTCGCGCGGTCGGTGATGGCGGAGCCCGGGCCGGACGTCCCCCGCCTGACTCCCGCGGCGGTGGTCGAGCGCGGCGGCGAGCCGTTCACCGTCGACGCCCAGCGTGGCCGCGGCTCGTGGCGGGTGGTCGCCCTCGCCGCCCGCGACGGCTCGACCTCGGTCGTCATCGCCACCAGCCTCACCGAGGTCGACGCCACGGTGAGCCGGCTCGCACAGATCGACCTGCTCGTCGGCCTGGCCGTGCTCGGCGGCCTGGCGCTGGTCGGCGTGTCGATGGTGCGCACCGCGCTGCGCCCCCTGGACGAGATCGAGGTCACGGCGGCCGCCATCGGCCGCGGCGACCTGGGGCGCCGCGTGCCCGACCACCACCCCGGCACCGAGATGGGCCGGCTCAGCCGGGCGCTGAACGCCATGCTCGAGCAGATCGAGCGGGCCTTCCGCGCCCGCGAGGCCTCGGAGTCGCGTGCCCGCCGCTCGGAGCAGCGGATGCGCCGGTTCGTCGCCGACGCCAGCCACGAGCTGCGCACCCCCCTCACCTCGATCCGCGGCTTCGCCGAGCTGCACCGCCAGGGCGCGGCCACCGAGCCCGAGCAGGTCACCCATCTGCTCGGCCGCATCGAGGACGAGGCCACGCGCATGGCCCGGCTGGTCGACGACCTGCTGCTGCTCGCCCGCCTCGACCAGCAGCGGCCTCTGGCGCACGCCCCCGTCGACCTGGCGGCCGTGGCGCGGTCGGCAGTCGAGACGACCCGGGCGGCGGCCCCCGGCCGGGAGATCGCCCTCGTCGCCGGCGACCACGACACCGGCGACGCCGACGGCCACGGCCACGGCGACGACGGCGATCTGGTCGTGCCCGGCGACGAGGACCGCCTCCGCCAGGTGGTCACCAACCTGCTGGACAACGCGGTCGCCTACTCGCCCGCCGGCTCGCCGGTGTCGGTGCGGGTCGCCCGCACGCAGCGGGACGGTCACGCCCTGGCGTCGCTCGAGGTGGTCGACCGCGGGCAGGGGCTGACGCCCGAGCAGGCCGAGCGGGTGTTCGAGCGGTTCTACCGCACGGACGCCGCTCGCAGCCGGGCCCAGGGCGGCACCGGCCTGGGCCTGTCGATCGTCGACGCCATCACCCGGGCCCACGGCGGGACGGTCGAGGTCGAGAGCGAGCCGGGCGCCGGCTCGACCTTCCGGGTGCTGCTGCCCTGTGGCCCGCCCGACGCGGCTGGTTGACTGGCGGCCGTGAAGAGATCGATCGACTTCGCCTTCGACGACCACCCGGCAGACGACGACGAGAAGCCCCGGGTGGCGTGGGCCGTGGCCGCCGTCGACGACTGCGATGGCTGCGCGGACCTACGCGTCGAGGTCACCTTCGAGGACGAGGGCGCGTCGGGCACCGGGGTGACCGCGCACCTGGCCCCGGCCACCGCCCGGCGGGTGCGGGCCGCGCTCGCCGCCGCGCTGCGCGAGGTGGGCGAGGACGCCGGCCCCTGACGGCGCCGACAAACGTGCACTCCTCGCAAAGTTGCGTTTACTGCAACTTTGGGTAGCCTGCGGAGGCCGTCCCCGGCGCCGCCAGCGAGGTTCGTCGATGCACCCGTCCGCCCCAGCCGCCAGCCACCTCTCCCACCGCCAGGTGCTGGTCGTCTTCTCCGGGCTGATGCTCGGGATGCTGCTGGCCGCCATCGACCAGACGATCGTGGCCACGGCCCTGCCGACCATCGTCGGCGACCTGGGTGGGCTCACCCACCTGTCGGGGGTGGTCACGGCCTACCTGCTGGCCGTCACGGTCTTCGACGCCGCTCTACGGCAAGCTGGGCGACCTCTACGGCCGCAAGCGCCTGTTCCAGTCCGCCATCGTGATCTTCGTCGCCGGCAGCGTCCTGTCCGGTCTCGCCGGATCGATGGGGCAGCTCATCGCCTTCCGCGCCGTCCAGGGCCTGGGCGCCGGCGGTCTGATCGTGCTGGCCATGGCCATCATCGCCGACGTGGTCAGCCCCCGCGAGCGAGGCCGCTACCAGGGCGTCTTCGGTGCCGTGTTCGGCGCCGCCAGTGTGGCCGGCCCCCTGATCGGCGGCTTCCTCACCGACCACCTGTCGTGGCGCTGGGTGTTCTACGTGAACGTGCCGCTCGGCGTGCTCGCCCTGTTCGTCACCAGCGCGGTGCTGCCCGCTGCGGCCCGCCGCCGGCTGGTGCGCATCGACTGGGCGGGCACGGCCCTGCTGACCGTCGCGATCGTGAGCCTCGTGCTGCTGACGACCTGGGGCGGCACCGAGCACCCGTGGGGCTCGCCCGTCGTGATCGGCCTCGGGGTCGCGACCGTGGGGCTCGGCACCCTCTTCGTGCTGGTCGAGAGGCGGGCCCCCGAGCCCGCGATGCCCCTGCGGCTGTTCCGCATCCGCACCTTCGACCTCGCGGCGGCGGTGAGCTTCGTCGTCGGGCTGGCGATGTTCGGCGCCATCACCTACATCCCGACCTTCCTGCAGGTCGCCAACGGCGTGTCGGCCAGCAACTCCGGGCTGCTCCTCGTGCCGATCATGGGCGGCCTGCTGGTCTCGTCGATCGTGTCCGGCCAGGTCATCACCCGCACCGGCCGCTACCGCCGCTTCCCCATCGCCGGCATGGCCATCACCAGCGTGGGGATCTTCCTGCTGTCGACCCTCGACACCGGCTCGAGCCGGTGGGAGTCCGGCCTCTACATGGTCGTGCTCGGCGCCGGGCTGGGCATGGTCATGCAGATCCTCGTGCTCGCCGCCCAGAACGAGGCGCCCGTCGCCGACCTGGGCGTCGTCACCTCGACGGTCACGTTCTTCCGGTCCGTGGGCGGCTCGGTCGGGGTCGCCCTGTTCGGGGCCGTGTTCAGCACCCGGGTGACCCACCTGCTGGGCGGCACCGGGCCGACCGGCATGACGCCCGAGCAGATCGCCGGCCTGCCCGCCGCCGAGCAGGCGCAGGTGGCGGCCGCCTTCGCCGAGGCGATCACGCTCGTGTTCCGCGCCGCGGTGCCCCTCCTGCTGATCGGCTTCGCGCTGACCTGGCTGCTGCGGGACGTCGCCCTGCGGACCGCGCCGGCGGTGGCGCACGCCGAGGGCGACCCGGCGACCGCCGTGGCGGGCAACGGGGCCGGTGCGGCCGGCGACCTCCCCGCCGGCGGCCGCACCGCCCCCAGCGCCGACGTGATGGACTATGCGGGGAGTTCGATCGCGACGGGGGACTGAGGGATGGGCGAGGGACTGCGCGAGCGCAAGAAGGCCGAGACCCGCCGGGCCTTGTCGTCCGCAGCGCTGCGGCTCGCCCGCGAGCACGGCCCCGAGCACGTCACGGTCGACGACATCGCCCACGCCGCGGGGGTGTCGCCCCGCACGTTCTTCAACTACTTCCCCTCCAAGGACGACGCCATCGCTGGCGTGGTGCCGTCCGAGTCGTCCGAGCTGCTGGCCGACCTGGTGGCCCGCCCGGCGGACGAGAGCCCGCTCGACGCGCTGCGGGCGATGGGCCTCGCAGCGGCCGCCCGCTTCGAGCAGGTGGCCGACGAGATGTGGGCCCGGCAGCTGCTCGTGCAGGACCACCCGGCCCTGGCCGCCCGCCGATCGGCCCGCTTCGCCGAGGTCGAGCGCCACCTCGCCGAGGTCATCGCCCACCGCACCGGACTGGACGTCGACCGCGACGTCTACCCGGCCCTGGTCGTCGCCGCGACGATCGGAGCGCTCAAGGTCGGCGTCACCGTGTGGCAGGAACGGGGACGGCCCGGCCCGCTCGCCGAGGTGATCGACGCCGCGTTCGACAAGCTCGCCACCGGGCTGGCCCTGCGCGCCCCCGCCGGTGCGACCTGAGGATCGCGGCCGTCGTTCGGTACGTCGGGGTCAATAGGGTGCTACAGGCGCCGATACGACGTCTATAGTGACGTCGTACGGCGGTGGGAACGGGGAGCCCAGGACCCCGAATCCCACCGCCGACGCACGTCAGGGTCCGGGCGCCCGGCGCCCGTCGAGACGGGCCAGCACCCGGTAGGCGTTCGACGCGCCCAGCATCGGCACCAGCGGATCGATCAGGTGATCGATCACGAGACCCAGCCCGATCAGCGGCATGCCGGCACCGAAGCCGACGCTGCGCCGGAGCTGCGACCACCGGGTCGGTGGCGGGCGCCACGGCACGTCGCACGGCGGCCCCAGCCGGTTGGCGACGAGGTACGCGGCGAAGCCGAGGTCGCAGGCCTGGTGCGCCGCTGCCCGGTGCCGCACCAGCACCGAGAAGCCCCGCGCGGCGAGCATGGCCTCGAGGTTGGCGATCGGGACCATGTTGATGTGCTGGGGCTGCAGGTACGGACCCCACCACCGGCCCAGCAACCGGGCCAGCGACGACGCCGGGTCGGGCATCTCGATCGACAGCAGGCCGCCCGGCGCCAGCGCGACGGCCGCCGCGTCGATCTCGGCGCCCGGGTCGCGGGTGTGCTCGAGGTAGTGGTGCATGCTGACGACGTCGTACTCCCCCGCCACCGACGGGGCGACGTCGGCGAACAGGGCCCGGTGCGCCCGGTCGACCCACCCCCGCCGCTCGGCCACCTCGATGCTGGCCGCCAGGTCGACGGCGTCGAACGCGGCCGTCGGCCACACGCCGCGGGCGACCAGGCTGAAGTGCCCGTGGCCGCCGCCGACGTCGAGCCAGCGGCGCGGCTCGACGTGCCCGGCGACCAGCCGGGCCCGGGCCAGGTACTGGTCGCGGGCGGTCGCGCCCAGCAGCTCCATCTCCTCCTCGCCGACCCCGTCGTAGAAGTCGCCGTAGTAGAAGTCGAGGCCCTCGACCGTGAGCCGCGGGTTCTGGAACACGAGGCCGCACCCGCCGCACTCGTCGAGCGTGAACTCGCCGGGCTTGCCCTGCAGCATGTCGCCCGTTCGCACCCGCAGCGCCAGCCGGTGGTCGCCGCACGCCGGGCACGTCGCCCGGCGGGGCTCGAAGAACCGGTCGACGCCCGCGGCC
>DASTFE010000045.1:0-6046 GCA_035708905.1 Acidimicrobiales bacterium
CGTCCCATCCGGATAACCCGTCGTGATCCCCGTCTGAGCCAGCCACGCGATCTCCTCGTAGAACTCGTGGCTCGCCGGCACATCGCTGAAGCCCGGATCCGGCCACCCACCCACCGGCGGCACGGGCTCGCCCTCGAGACGGTGGAAGAACGCCGCCATGGCCTGGCGCGTGATCGGCGCTGCCGGACGGAACGTGCCATCGGGATAGCCCGTCGTGATCCCCGTCTGGGCCAGCCACGTGATCTCGTCGTAGAACTCGTGGCTCGCCGGCACGTCGCTGAACCCGTCGGCGGCCGCGGCGAGGCTGCCCGTGCCGGCCATGCTGCCGCTCGTCGGGATGACGCTCGCGATCAGCGCGACGAGGACGAGGCCCAGCACGGCGGTCGCCCGGCGCGCGCGCCGGGACGTCGGTAGATCTGTGGTCGACACTCGAGCGGTCTCCCGGATGTGTCAGGTGCATCGGTTTCGCTGTGGCGGATGACCCGGACCGCTCCGCGCGACGAGGGACCCTCGTCGCGACCCAGCCAACTGCGGCGAGACCTTAGACCACGCGCCGGCGCGATGAGGGTGCCCGGGGCGGGGATCGAACCCGCACGGCCTTGCGGCCGGAGAGGTTTAAGCCCTCCGCGTCTGCCAGTTCCGCCACCCGGGCCGGTGACCCGCAGGCTACGACGCGTCGACGAAGCCCGTGAGCCGGCCGTCGCCGCGGAACAGGTGGCGGGTGCCGTCGCTGTAGCGCAGCAGGGCCCGGCCAGACAGCACCGAGCCGTCGCGGGCCTCGATGCGCAGGTCGTGCTCGCCGGGGCGCAGGTGCTGGTCGCGCTTGGTCTGCAGCGTGACCTCCCAGTCGTTGGGGCCCGGCAGCGTCTCGCCCTCGCGCACCACCACGAACACGTCGGCGTAGGAGATGGCGTCGGCGTCGATGCTGACCCGGGTGCCGTCCTCGGCTCCGCCGACGACCTCGGCCGACAGCCGGCCGACGAGCAGGCGTGTCGACCTCACCGGGCGCAGGGTACCCACGGCGCCCCGGCGGCGCTCAGGCCGCCAGGTCGGTGACCTCGGTGGCCACCCGCCACAGGCCCGCCCGCACGTGATCGGCCCGCACGCCCGTGAGGTGGTTGGCCGCGACCACCCCCTCGACCATGTCGGCCACCACCGCGGGCCACGGCCGGTCGCGCAGGGCGACGGCCACCGTGACCGCCGGGCCGCGCCGCACGATCGAGCGCGACACGTCGGGGATGCGGGGCGGGCTGCGGAACGTGGGCGCCCGCAGGCCCTGGGCCAGCGCCGCCTGCCCGAGGGAGCGGGCGAGGCGGGCGAAGCGCAGGGACGTCGGTTCCATCGACCCCATCATGGCGACGACCTGTGACAGTCAAGCCCGCCGCGACGGCCCGGTTACGGGCGGCCATCGCGGGGCGTAGCATGACCGCGATGGCGGCCGAGGGGTCTTCCGGGGCACGACGGGCACGACCGTCGCTGGTCGCGCTCCCCGGCGAGGGCCAGCCCGGCGACGGGCCCACGCGACGCCGGCGAGCCGCCCCCGAGCCCGACCCCGCCCCTGGCGCCGACCGCGCTGCCGGCCCGGATGCCGGCGCCGGCGCCGACGCCGTTGCTGACGCCGCGGCGCCCGCGGGCGGGCCCGGCATGATCGACGCCGAGCGCCTGTCCGACGTCGACGAGTGGGGCCGCTCCCAGCACCTGCGCGACATCCTGGCCACGCTCTACGACCCGATCTACGAGAAGTGGTTCCGGGTCGAGTGGGAAGGGTTCGACAAGATCCCGCGCGAGGGCGGTGCCCTGCTGGTGGCCAACCACGCCGGCGCCATCCCCTCGGACGCGCCCTCGATCATGCACGGCATCGAGCGCGAGCTCCACCGGCCGGTGTACGGGCTGGCCGACGACATGTTCAAGCGGGTGCCGTTCGTCAACCTGGGCTGGTCGCGCCTCGGCGGGGTGCAGGCCCACCCCGACAACGCCTACCGGCTGCTGCGCGAGCAGCAGCACCTCGTGACCGTCTTCCCCGAGGGGTCCAAGGGCCCCGGCAAGCTGTACTCCGAGCGCTACCAGCTGCGCCGCTTCGGCCGCGGCGGATTCGTGCAGATCGCCATGCGGGCGGGCGTGCCCATCATCCCGCTGGCGGTCGTCGGCGGCGAGGAGACCATGCCGATCCTGGCCAAGGTGCCGGCGGTGGCCAAGCTGCTCGGCGTGCCCTACGTGCCCATCACGGCCAACATGCTGCTGGGCCCGCTGGTCGCCCTGGTGCCGTTCCCCGCCAAGATGCGCATCCGGGTGCTCGACCCCGTCCACCTCGACGTGCCGCCCGACCAGCCCCGCTACTCGCGCAGCCGCATCATGGACACGTCCGAGGCGATCCGCAATGCCATCCAGCAGGAGCTGTACGACATGCTCCGGCATCGGCGCAGCGTGTGGTTCGGCTGATGGGCCGGCGGGTCCTCGTCACCGGCCTGGGGTCGTTCTGGGGCGGCAGGGTCGCCCAGGTGCTCGAGCGCGACCCGTCGGTCGACGTGATCATCGGGCTCGACACCAGCGAGCCGACGGTCGAGCTCGAGCGCACCGAGTACGTCCGCACCGACGAGGGCTACTCGATCCTGTCGCGCATCGTGCGGGCCACCCAGGTCGACACGATCGTCCACACCTTCCTGGTGGTCGATTCGTCGCAGGTCTCGGCCCGCCACATCCACGAGATCAACGTCATCGGCACGATGAACCTGTTCGCCGCGGCCAGCCAGCCCGAGAGCCGGGTGTGCAACGTCGTGGTCAAGTCGTCGACGCTCGTCTACGGCTCGACGTACTCCGACCCGGTCTGGTTCACCGAGGACAGCCGCCGCTCGGCGCTGCCGCGCCACCCGGTCGAGCGCTCGCTCCTCGAGGTCGAGGGCTACGTGCGCGACTACGCGAACGACCGTCCCGAGGTGGCGGTCAGCCTGCTGCGGTTCTCGAACGTGCTCGGCGAGGACATCGTCACGCCCATCACGCGGTTGCTCGAGCGCCCGGTCGTGCCCTGCGTCTTCGGCTTCGACCCGCGGCTGCAGTTCGTCCACGAGTCCGATGTGATCAGGGCCATCCTGTTCGTGCTCGACAACGAGGTCGCCGGCACCTACAACGTCGCCGGCGACGGCCTGCTCCCCTGGAGCGAGGTGGTCGCCATGTGCGACAAGCGGCTCGTCCCGTTGCCCCCGGTCGGCCGCGGGCTGGCCGGTGCGCTGCTCACCCGGCTGGGGGTCGACATGCCGCCCGAGCTGATCGACCTGCTCACCTACGGGCGCGGCATCGACAACCGGCGGCTCAAGGCCGAGGGGTTCGAGTACCGCTACACCTCGGCGGGCGCCGTGCGGGCCTTCGCCGAGGTGGCCCGCCTGCGGCGCACCGTCGGCGAGCCGCCGCCCTACCGCTACGAGCGCGACGTCGAGCAGTTCTTCCGGCACTCCCCGGCCGTCGTCCGCGACCAGCCGAGCTGAGCCCGGGCCGCCGCGGACCGGGGCCGGCCGCGGTCGCGGCGGGATGGCGTCAGCGGCCCGTGGTCGACCAGTGCCAGGGTTCGCTGGGCAGGTTGTAGAGGCCGTACGAGGCCGCGTTGGCGGCCAGGAAGTTCCAGCACGAGTTGCCGTGGCGGATGGCGCCGCCGCCGTTGCAGCTGAAGTCGATCGCCAGGCCCCGCTCGTGCAACGACGTGCCGGGACGGGCGGTGGGCGGGCTGCAGAGCGACGGCGACATCTGGTAGATGGCGTAGTACGAGGTGCCGCAGTGCTGGCGCCGCAGCTCGATCTGGCGCTGGGGGTCGCGGTAGCCGCTGCCGCACAGCGACACGCCCTGGGCGGCCGACGCGTCGAGCAGCGCCTGCACGTTCCCGGCGATCGACCCCGCCACGGTGATCGATCCGCCGTAGGGGCAGCTCACCGTGGCCAGCCCGCCGGCCACCGGCTGGACCGCCGACCGGGGCGCGCCACCACCACCGCCGCCACCGCCGCTCGACGTCGGCGCGGGGCTCGGTGCCGGCGCCGACGCCTGGGCCGCCCGCTGCTCGGCGGCGCGTTGCTCGGCGGCCCGCTGCTCGGCGGCGCGCTGCTCGGCCGCTCGCTGGGCTTCGGCGGCCTGCTGCGCGGCGAGGAGCCGGGCCGCGACCTCGGCCTGCTCGCGCTCGAGCCGCTCGGCCAGCTCGGCGTCGAGCGTGCGCAGCGATTCGACCTCGGCCAGCTTGGCATCGAGCCGTGCCTCGACGTCGGCGGCGAACTCCTCTTGCTGCGCGAGGGCGTTCTCGACGTCGGACAGGGCCGCCGCCGCGGCGGCGCGCTTGTCCTCGGCCTCGGCGGCGAGCACCTCTTTGTCGGCCTGCTCGACCTCGAGATCCTCGTGTGCCTGTTCGAGCTGGTCGAGCAGGTCGGCATCGGCACTGGACTGCAGCCCGACGAGCGCCTGTTTGACGGTCGTGTCGGAGAGCGAATCCGCCTTGAACGGGTCGAGCACGTCGTCGGACGGCGGGTTCATGAACGCCTCGACGACCAGGTCGTCGGTCAGCTCGTTCAGGCTGTCGATGCGTTGCTGCTCGGCGGCCACGTTCGCCGCCGCCGTGTCGACCTCGGCCTCGGCGGCGGCGAGCGCCCGCTCGGCCTCGTCGAGCTCGGCGCGCTGGGTGGCGACGTTCTCCTCGAGCGTCGCGATGGCGGCCTGCACCTCGGCGTCCTCGGCAGCGAGGGCGTCGACGTCGAGAGCGGCCCGGCCCCGCTGCTCGCGGACCTCGTCGAGCTGCCGTCGGGTCTCCTCCGGGCGCGGCTCGTCCGGCTCCTCGGCGCCCGTGGCATCGGGGGTCAGCAACGCGCACGACACCCCGATGATCGCGGTGAGCCGTATGAGCACGTGCCTGCGGCGGGCTGCGGACGGCGTCGTCCCCACCTCCGTGAAGGGGCGCAGAACCGGGGTTCACGCCCTATCGGTCGACAAAGTGCCCGGGAATGTAACGACCCGACCGTGGAATGTCACCACCAAACTGCGGAAAGTGGCGAAGGTCCAGGTCATCGGGCATGTGGACGCCACGCAGAGCGGAATCGCGCGTGGTTGCGGCGCGCCCGGCGCGCGCACGCCACCCGCACCGGAGGGACCTATCGGCCGCCGCCCACGGGGTTGCTCAGTTGCCGTCGACCGACCAATGCCAGGGCTCGCCGGGCAGGTTGTAGAGGCCGTAGTTGACCGCGTTCGACTGCAACCAGCTGTATGCGCTGGTGCCCGATCCGATCGTGCCGCCACCGACCGTGAAGTCGATGGCCAGGCCCTGCTCGTGCAAGGAGGTGCCCGGGCGGGCCGTCGGCGGTGAGCAATACGACGACGGCGCCTGGTAGATGGCGTAGTTCGACGTGCCGCAGTTGGCCCGCCGCACGGCGATCTGGTCGGCCGGATCGCGGTACCCGTAACCGCACATCGAGATGCCCGCCTCGTGGGCGTCGGCGAGCAGCCGCTCGACCGCCCCGGCGATGTCGCCGGCCACCTGCACCGTGCCGCCCGCCGGGCAGGCCACGTCGGTCACGCCGCCGGGCACAGGCTTGATGCCGGTGCCGCCCTTGTTGGCATCGGCGATCTCGGCCAGCTCGGCGGCGCGCTGCTGGGCCCGCTCGGCCTGGACCTCGGCGTCGAGCTCGCGCAGCGCCGCGGCGATCTCGGCCTCGCGCGCCCGGATCTCCTCGGCCCGGGCCGGATCGACGTCCTGGAGGGCGTCGGCCTCGGCCAGACGCTGCTCGAGCCGTCGCTCGACCTCGGCGGCGAACGCCGCCTGCTGGCCCACCGCCGCCTCGACGTCGGCGAGCGCCGCCGCCGCCTCGGCCTCGGCCGCCGCAGCCGCGTCGGCCGCCTGCTGGCGCTCGGCCTCCTCGGCCTCGAGCTGCTCCTGCAGCGCCAGGTACTCGTCGAGCTCGGCGACGTCGCTGTCTGTCTGGCGGTCGAGGATCGACTGCTTGACCGTGGCGTCCATGACCGTGTCGGACGACAGGGACTCGAGGGCCGACTCGGCCGGCGGGTTGACGAACATGTCGATGAC
>DASTFE010000046.1:0-3031 GCA_035708905.1 Acidimicrobiales bacterium
GGAATGAACCTGTGCGGGGCCGGGCGGATCGTCTGCCTCGTCGACCCGCTCGGCGACGTCTACGCCTGCCCGTTCGTGCTGCACCCCGAGTTCCGGGCCGGCTCGGTGCTCGACCCCGGCGGGTTCACGGGCGTCTGGCGGGGCTCCGAGCTGTTCCGCTCGCTCCGCGAGCCCCAGTCGCCCGGCGCCTGCGCCTCGTGCGGCAGCTACGACGCCTGCCAGGGCGGGTGCATGGCCGCCAAGTTCTTCACGGGCCTGCCCCTCGACGCCCCCGACCCCGAGTGCGTGCACGGCCACGGCGAGCGGGCGCTGGCCGGCGTGGCGGCGGGGTACTCGACGCCCCGTGGCCCCGACCCCGGGGCGCGGCCCGGGGGCGTCCTCGTCCGGCTGGGGCCGACCCGCCGCGATTGACCCCGGACCCTGCCCGGCTGCGACACTCGGTCCCCAGATGACCCTGCTCGAGCCCCTGCCGTGGGGCCCGCGGACCGCCCGCAACCGGGTCGTGTTCGGGCCGCACGAGACGAACCTGGCGCGCCGCCGGGCGCTGTCCGACCGGCACGTCGCCTACTACCGGCGGCGGGCGGCCGGCGGGGCCGGCGTGATCGTGGTCGAGGAGGCATCGGTCCACCCGAGCGACTGGCCCTACGAGCGCTGCCCGCTCGCCGCCGACAGCGGGGACGGCTGGGCGGCCATCGCGGCCGCCTGCCACGCCGAGGGGGCGCTGGTGCTGGCCGCCCTCGGCCACGCGGGCGGGCAGGGGTCGAGCGCCCACAGCCAGGCCCCGCTGCTGGCGCCGTCGCGGGTGCCCGAGGTCAACACCCGCGAGGTGCCCAAGTGGATGGAGGCCGCCGACATCGCCGCCGTGGTCGACGGCTTCGCCGCCGCGGCCCGGCGGGCGGTCGAGGCGGGGTGTGACGGCGTCGAGGTGAACGCCGGCCAGCACAGCCTGGTGCGCCAGTTCCTGTCGGGCCTGACCAACCAGCGCGACGACGACTGGGGTGGCGACCGCTTGCGCTTCGCCCGCGAGGTCCTCGGCGCGGTGCGGGCCGCCGTGGGCGGCGACGCCGTCGTGGGGCTGCGGCTGTCGTGCGACGAGCTCGCCCCCTGGGCCGGCATCACGCCCGAGGCCGGGGTCGAGGTCGCTGCCGCGCTCGCACCACTCGTCCACCACGTCGCCGTCGTGCGGGGCTCGATCTACTCGGTGGCGGCGACCCGCCCCGACGGTCACACCGGGCCGGGCTTCAACCTCGACCTGACCCGCCGCGTGCGCGCCGCGCTGCCGCCCGAGGTCGTGGTCGTGGCACAGGGATCGATCGTCGACCCCGCCATGGCGGCCGACGCCGTGGCCGGCGGCGCCTGCGACGCCGTCGAGATGACCCGGGCCCAGCTCGCCGACGCCCGGCTCGTGGCCAAGCTGGCGGCCGGCGAGGCCGACCGCATCCGGCCGTGCATCCTGTGCAACCAGGCCTGCCAGGTGCGCGACGCCCGCAACCCGATCGTGTCGTGCGTCGCCGATCCCCGCACGGGCCACGAGACCACCGACGCCGACGCCGACAGGCCCGACCCCGCGGCCCGCCCCGTCGACGTGCTGGTGGTGGGCGGCGGCCCCGCCGGGCTCGAGGCCGCCCGGGTGGCGGCCGAGCGCGGCCACCGGGTCACGCTGGCCGAGCGGGGCGACCGGCTCGGCGGCGCGGTCCCCGTGGCGGCGGCCGGCGCCGGGCGTGAGCGGCTGGTGGCCCTCACCGACTGGCTGGCCGCCGAGTGCGACCGGCTGGGCGTCAAGGTCGAGACCGGCCGCGAGGTCACGGTCGACGACGTCACCGCTGCGACCACCGCCGGCACGCACGTCGTGCTGTGCACCGGATCGTCCCCCGGCCGCCGCGACTACGAGGTCGCCGCCGGCGCCACCGTCCTGACCGCCGCCGAGGCGCTGGGCGGTGGTGCGGCGCCGCCACCCGACGGGCCGGCGCTGGTGTGGGACCCGATCGGCGGGCCGATCGGCATCTCGGTCGCCGAGCGCCTCCGGGGCGAGGGTCACGAGGTCGCATTGCTCACGCCGGACCTGATCGCCGGCAACGAGCTGGCCCGCACCGGCGACCTGGCGCCGGCCAACGTGCGGCTGCAGGCGGCCGGCGTGGCGATCGAGCGCCGCACGCTGCTGCGGGCCGTGCGGGCCGGCGAGGCCGAGGTCGAGGACCGGGTGACGGGCGAGCGGCGCACGCTGGCGGCGGCCGTGGTCGTCGACGCCGGCCACCGGCTGCCGGACGACCGGCTGTGGCGGGCGAGCGCGGGGCGCGTGCCCGCCGCGGGCGACGCCGTGGCGCCCCGCACCATCCACGAGGCGATCCTCGAGGGGCGGCGCCGGGCGCTCGAGGCGGGGGAGGGCGCGCCGTGAGGTCGACCAGGTTCCGCCACCTGTTCACCCCCCTGCGCGTCGGCCCGGTCGTGCTGCCCAACCGCATCGTCTTCTCGGCCCACCTCACCAACTACGCCGAGGACGGGCTGCCCACCGAGCAGCACGCCGCCTACTACGCGGCCCGTGCCGCCGGGGGCGCGGGCCTGATCGTCACCGAGGAGCACTCGACCCACCCGACCGACTGGCCCTACGAGAAGCTGATCCACGGCTTCCACCCCGAGGTCGTCCCGGGGTACCGGCGCATCACCGATGCCGTCCACCGCCACGGCACCCCGATCTTCGCCCAGATCAACCACAACGGCGGCCAGGCGGGCTCGATGTACAGCCGCCTGCCGGTGTGGGCGGCGTCGGCCGTCGCCGACCCGCTGTTCCGCGAGGTGGCCCACGAGATCGACGAGCGCGAGATCGCCGAGATCGTGGCCGGGTACGCGTTGGTGGCCGGGCACTGCAAGGCGGGCGGGTTCGACGGCATCGAGCTGCAGTGCTCGCACAGCTCGATCGTGCGGGGCTTCCTGTCGCCCGCGGTGAACCACCGCAGCGACCGCTACGGCGGCCCGCTCGAAAACCGGGCCCGGCTGCTGCTCGAGATCGTGGCGGCGGTGCGCGAGGCGATCG
>DASTFE010000047.1:0-3917 GCA_035708905.1 Acidimicrobiales bacterium
GTTGGCGATGACCCGGACCCCCGGCGCCGGGCGCAACGCTCGACCGCTCTGCCGATGTGCCCCAGCGGCCGTCCGGCCGGGGCCGCGGCCATGGCGGCGGCCTGCGCCTCGCGGGTGGCGTCCACGAGCCGTCTGGCCACCGGGTCGACCGCGGCGGGCGGGCCCACCGGCGCGCTGGCCCCGGTGTCGGCCCAGTAGCCGTCGAGCTCGGCTGACACGTCGACGTTGACCAGGTCGCCGGCCCGCAGCACCCGGGCAGGCGACGGCACGCCGTGGGCCGCCTCGTCGTTGACGCTGACGCAGGTGGCGGCCGGGAAGCCGACGGCGAGCTGGGGCGCCGAGCGGGCGCCGTGCGACCGCAGCGCGGCACGGCCGACGGCGTCGAGGTCCGCGGTGGTCGCCCCGGGCTCTGCCGCGGCCAGCATGGCATCGCGCGCCTCGGCGACCGCCCGCCCCGCCCGGCGCAGCCCGTCGAGGTCGTCGTCGCCGTCGATCGTCATGGTGCCCGACGCTACCGCCGCGGGCGGACGTCGGCGCCGTGCGCCGGGTACCGGGGGCGCACGGGGCAGAATGGCCGGGATGACCGCCCAACTGCTCGCCGGAGCCCCCGTCGCCGAGGCCGTGCTGGACGACGTCGCCGCGCGGGTCGCGGCGCTGCGCGCCCGGGGCAAGGCCGTCGGGCTGGGCACGATCCTGGTCGGCGACGACGCCGCCTCGGCCGGTTACGTCCGCAAGAAGCACGAGACGTGCGAGCGGGTGGGCATCGCCAGCCACCACGTCGACGTCCCGGGCGACGGCACGCAGGCCGACCTGCTGGCCGCCGTCGACCGCTTCAACGCCGATCCGGGCGTCGATGCCTTCCTGATCCAGCACCCCGTGCCGCCGCAGTTCGACTTCAACGCCGCGCTCGAAGCCATGGACCCGGCCAAGGACGGCGACGGGCTCCACCCTGTCAGCCTCGGCAAGCTGGTCCTCCAACAGGACGGCCCGGTGCCGGCCACCCCGGCCGGCATCCGCGAGCTGTTCGTCCACTACGGCATCGACGTCGCCGGAAAGCACGTCGTGATCGTCGGCCGGGGGCCGACCCTGGGGCGGCCGCTGTCGCTGCTGCTCACGCTCAAGCGGCCGGGCGCCAACGCCGCCGTGACCGTGGTGCACACCGGCGTGCCCGACATGGTGCACCACACCCGTGCCGCCGACATCGTCATCGCCGCGGTCGGCTCGCCGTCGATCGTCACCCCCGACATGGTCCGACCGGGCGCGGTGGTGGTCAGCGGCGGCGTCAGCTGGGAGGGCCGCCGGCTGCTGCCCGACGTCGACGAGTCGGTCGGCGAGGTGGCGTCGTGGATCACGCCGCGCCTGGGCGGGGTCGGGCCCACCACCGTGGCGCTGCTGCTGCGCAACACGGTCGAGGCTGCCGAGCGGGCGGCCAAGGACTAACCTCGACGCCACTCGGGCCGACATGGGTGGTGCTGGTGCACTCGGCCTGGTGACAACACGTCCCACACGTCGAGTCATCGAGGAATGACCCATGACCTCCGCGCCCTCCCGCGTCGACAAGATCGCCGACCTGCTGGCGGCCGGCCGCACGCTCAGCTTCGAGTTCTTCCCGCCCAAGACCGACGAGGCCGAGCGCCAGCTCGAGAAGACCATCCACGAGCTGGCGCCCCTGCGCCCGTCGTTCGTGTCGGTCACCTACGGCGCCGGCGGTTCCACCCGTGACCGCACGCGCGACATCGTCGTGCAGGTCAACAGCGAGCAGCCGTTCCCCGCCATGGCCCACCTGACCTGCTCGGGGCACACCCGTGGCGAGATCACCGAGCTGCTCGACGAGTACGCGACCGCGGGCGTCCGCAACATCCTGGCGCTGGCGGGCGACCCGCCCGCCGACGGCAGCGACCCGGGCGGCGACTTCACCTACGCCACCGACCTGGTCGAGCTCGTGCGTGCCCACCCGGGCGACTTCTCCGTCGGGGTGGCCGCCCACCCCGAGCTGCATCCCCGCTCGGCCGGCGACCGCGGCGCCGACCGCCGCCACCTGGCCCGCAAGCTGGCGATGGCCGACTTCGCCATCACGCAGTTCTTCTTCGACATCGACGACTACCTGCGCATGGTCGACGAGCTGGCCGACCTCGGGTCGACCACGCCGGTGCTGCCCGGCATCATGCCGCCGGGGGCGGGGCCGCTCAGCGGGCTCAAGCGCATGGCCACCATGAACGGCTCGGTCGTCCCGGCGGCGCTGCTCGACCGGCTCGACGCGGTCGCCGACGACGCGGCCGCGCTGCGCGACATCGGCGTCGAGGTGGCCAGCGACCTGTGCCGCCGGCTGCTCGACGCCGGCGCCCCGGGCCTGCACCTCTACGCGCTGAACCGCTCGACGTCGGTGGTGCGGATCATCGACGACCTGGGCCTGCGGCCCTTCCGAGACAGCTGATCCGGGCGTCGCGCGGGCCCGGTCGGGTGCACCGGCAGGTGCGTGGCGCTGGCTAGCCTCGGCTGCGCCGGCCTCGGGTGTCACACCCCGTCTCTAGCGTGTCCGGCATGGCAGCGAGAGGGTTGCGAGTGGCAGACGGCAACGGGCGCAGGCGAGCGGCGACCGCGACGTCGTCGTTCGGTGTCGGCCGCCGCGAGAACCACGACTCGGCGGGGTTCTACAAGCGCTTCGCCCCGCCGGCGCTGTCCGACGACGACGCGGTCCACCCCCCGGGCATCGTCGACGAGATCTACCTCGGCGACGCCCGCACCATGGACAGGGTGCAGCCCGCATCGGTGGCGCTGGTGGTCACGTCGCCGCCCTACTTCGCCGGCAAGCAGTACGAGGAAGAGCTCGGGCGCGACGGCATCCCCGCCTCCTACACCGAGTACGTGGCGCTGCTCGAGGGCGTGTTCGCCGAGTGCGTGCGCAAGCTCGAGCCCGGGGGGCGCATCGCGGTCAACGTGGCCAACCTGGGGCGCAAGCCGTACCGCTCGCTGTCGGCCGACGTCGTCGGCATCCTGCAGGACCGCCTCGGTCTGCTGCTGCGGGGCGAGGTGGTGTGGCGCAAGGCCCGGGGCGCGGGCGGCAACTGCGCCTGGGGGTCGTTCCGCAGCCCGGCCAACCCGGTGCTGCGCGACCTGACCGAGCGCGTGGTCGTCGCGTCCAAGGGCCGGTTCGACCGGGCCGTCGCCCGGCCCGAGCGCGAGCGGCGGGGCCTGCCCCACCTGGCCACCACCACCGCCGACGAGTTCATGGAGGCCACGCTCGACGTGTGGGAGCTGGCACCCGAGCGCGCCACCCGAGTGGGCCACCCGGCGCCGTTCCCGGTCGAGCTGCCCCAGCGCTTCATCGAGCTCTACACGTACGCCGGCGACCTCGTGCTCGACCCGTTCATGGGCTCGGGGTCGACGGCCGTGGCTGCGCTGCGCACCGGGCGCCACTACCTGGGCTACGACACCGACCCTGTCTACGTCGACGCGGCCCGCGCCCGGGTGGCCGACGAGCACGAGCAGGTGCTGGCGGCCGGTGGCCCCCGACCACCCGTCGGCGACAAGGCGGTCGACCGGGCCGCGGCCCTGCTGGGCCGGTCGGGCTTCGCGGTCGACAGCCGCAGCACCCGCAAGTCGGGCGGTGTCGACGTCGCCCTCGTCGCCACCGACCCGGGCGGTCACGAGTGGCTCGTCGACGTGGTCGGCGGCTTCACGATCGGTCGACCCGGCCTGCGCCGCAACGATGTGCTCGAGCGCGCCCTCGGTCGCGCCGCCCGCCTGTCCGACTTCGGCCGGCACCGCGTGCTGGTGATGGCCACCGACATGCCGGCGCCCCGGTCGGCGGGCGCCAGGGCGCTCGCCTCGGCTCGGGGTCGTGTGCTGGTCGACGTGCTGCCGGTCGACGCCGACGACGGCGCGCCGACCGCGGCGGTCGAGGCCCGGCTGCGCGC
>DASTFE010000048.1:0-8351 GCA_035708905.1 Acidimicrobiales bacterium
CCGGGCGGGCCGTGGCGCGGGGCGCGCTGGCGCCCCGCGCTCGCGCGCTCGTCGAGCGGCTCGCCGGCCGGCTCGACGACCTGGCCGGTCCGCCCGAGGCGCCGGCCCGGGTGCACGGCGACCTGTGGTCGGGCAACGTGCACGTCGACCATCGGGGCCGCCCGTGGTTGATCGACCCCGCCCCCTACGGCGGCCACCGGGAGGTCGACCTGGCCATGCTGCACCTGTTCGGCTCACCGGGCCCGGGGGTCGTGCGCGCCTACGACGAGGCGCTCCCACTGGCCCCGGGCTGGCGCGACCGGCTGCCGCTCTGGCAGCTCGAGCCCCTGCTCGTGCACGCCGCCATGTTCGGCGGGGGCTACGGCGAGCGCGCCCTGGCCGTGCTCGACCGCTTCGCCTGACCTCCGGGGGCGGCCGATCAGTAGTCGGGGTCGAGGGCCATGCGGGTGACACGCGCCATCTCGTGGCCGAAGCGCCGTGCCCCCGGCGAAGGCACGGGGCACCGCAGCCCGTCGTGCTCGGTCGGGCAGAAGTGGATGCGGTCCGGGGAGCGGACCACCACCTCGCCGTCGGTACAGCCCTCGTCCGGGCCCTCGCCGTCGCGACAGGGCAGCCGGTCGGCGTAGCGGTGGTCGGGGCCGGTCACCGTGGCGGCCGCGTCGGCGTAGCGGATGCGCCCCAGCTCGCCGGGCCACTCGTTCACGATGCGGAGGTAGGCCTCTGCGATGTCCAGGGTGGCGTCGCCTGCCGGCAGGCCCGGCGCGTGCGGCCCGCCCACCAGCACGACGCGGGTGCCGGACGTGGCGAACAGCTCGGCGGCTGTGCGCACGTCGGCCTCGATGCGGTCGGTCAGCGCTTGGCCGGTGAGCGGCTGGCCCTGGTCGTCGAGCATGCACGGCGACGCGTTGTTGCCCACGTACTGGATGACGACCACAGCGGGGTCGAGGGCGAGGTCGGCGCGCATGGCGTCGAGCGCGTCGCACGGCGACAGGCCGGGCACGGGCCGGGTCACCACCTCGGCCTCGGTGGTGCGCTCGAGCTCGCGCACGAAGTCGCCTGCCGCCTCGACCGAGAGCGAGTCGCCGTAGAGGATCACCAGCCCGTCGGGCTGGGGCGGTGGCTGGCGCAACGCGGCCACG
This sequence comes from Acidimicrobiales bacterium, assembly GCA_035708905.1. Lineage (GTDB taxonomy): Bacteria > Actinomycetota > Acidimicrobiia > Acidimicrobiales > VFJN01 > ZC4RG19. The sequence continues at coordinate 1,140 of DASTFE010000048.1, forward strand.
GCGACGACCGCGACGGCGAGCGCGGCCCCGCCGGCGAGCGCCAGTCGCCACCCGCGCCGGCGACGGCTCGCACCCTCGCCGGCCGCACGCCCGCCCGCCGCGGGATCGTCGGCTCCGGCTCTCGGCTCGTCGTCCCTCGCTGCCACCGCGTCCCCCGGTTCTCGTCCGCTGCCCCCGCCATCCGTCTGCCCGCCGCGAGCATGGCAGACTCGGCAGGTCATGCCCCTCGACGTGCCCTCCCACTCGCTCGCCCTGCCCGACGGCGTCGACCCCCAGGCCCTGGTGTCGTTCCTGGGCGACCGCTTCGACGTCGTGGTCGAGCCGGTCACGTCGGTCAGCTACACGGTGGTCGACACCGCCGACCGGAGGCTGCGGGGCGCCGGCGCCGACCTGACGGTCGACGGCGGCCGGTCCGGTCCCACGCTGGTGCTGCGCGAGCAGGTCGGCGCGGCGCCGCTGTCGGCCGACGCCGGCCGCCGCAAGCGGTGGCTGATCGGCGACCTCCCCGAGGGAGCGCTGCGCGACCGGCTCGCCCCGATCGTCGAGATGCGCGCCCTGCTGCCGCTGGCCCGGGTGCAGGCCGACGTCCAGGCGCTGAGCGTGCGCAACCGCGACGCCAAGACGGTGGTCCGCCTGCGCCTCGCCACCCACGCGGCGCTGGTCACCGGGGCCGACCCCGTCCCGCTGTCTCCCCGGCTCGAGGTCACCGGCGTGCTGGGCTACCCCAAGCCGCTGGCCCGGCTGCTGGGTGTGCTGAGCACCGAGGTCGGTCTCGTGGATGCGCCGGGCAGCATGGCCGACGAGGCCATCGCCGCGTCGGGCGGCGACCCCGAGGGCATCCGCACCAAGGTGCGCGTCGCCCTGCGACCCGACCAGCGCACCGACAAGGCGGCGCTGGCGGTGCTGCGCGACCTGGCCGGCATGGTCGAGGCCAACCTGCCGGGCACCCTCGACGACCTCGACACCGAGTTCCTGCACGACCTGCGGGTGGCCGTGCGGCGCAGCCGGTCCGTGCTGCGTGAGCTGGCGGGCGCCTTCCCGCCCGACGAGCTGAAGGTGCAGCGCGACGCCCTCAAATGGGTCCAGACCGCTACGGGGCCCACCCGCGACCTCGACGTGCAGCTCCTCGACTGGGACCACCTGCTCGCCGAGGTCCCGGCGGCGCGGCACGGGGCGTTGACGCCGGTCCGCACGCTGCTCGACCGCCACCGGGCCGCCGCCCTGCGGGCTCTGCGGCGCGACCTGCGCAGCGCCGCCTACCGCGACGCGTGGCGCAGCTACCGGGGGTTCCTCCGCGGCGGCCTCGGGCCCGCCCGCGACCGGCCCGACGCCAAGCGGCCCATCGTCGAGGTCGCCGGCCGCCGCGTCCGCAAGGTCTACGCCCGCATGGTCGACATGGGCTCGGCCATCGACGAGGCCAGCCCGGCCGCCGCGCTGCACGACCTGCGCAAGCGGGGCAAGGAGCTGCGCTACCTGCTCGAGCTGTTCGGGGCCCTGTGGCCCAGCGACGTGGTCAAGCCGATGGTACGGACGCTGAAGGGCCTCCAGGACGTGCTCGGCACCCACCAGGACCGCGAGGTGCAGGCCGACCACCTGCGGGCCCTCGCCGGCGAGCTGGCGGGGCAGGCCGGCGGCCCCGACGCCCTGCTGGCCCTCGGCGTGCTCGTCGACCAGCTCGACGCCGAGCAGCGTGCCGCCCGCGCCGGCTTCGCCGAGCGGTTCGGGGCGTTCGCGGCCCGCGACCAGCGCAAGCTCGTGACCGGGACCTTCCGGTCGTGAAGGTCGTCGCCACCTACAACATCAAGGGCGGGGTGGGGAAGACCTCGGCCGCGGTCAACCTGGCGGCGCTGGCCGCCGCCTGCGGGCTGCGCACCCTGCTGTGGGACCTCGACCCCCAGGGCGCGGCCTCGTACCTGTTCCGGGTGCGGCCCAAGGTGCGCGGCGGCGGCCGCAAGCTGGTGCGCGGCCGCAGCGACGTCGCCGAGCTGCTGCGGGGCACCGACGTCGAGGGGCTCGACCTGCTGCCGGCCGACTTCTCGTACCGCCACATGGACCTGGTGCTCGACGAGGCGGGCAAGCCCACCCGGCGCCTGGGCAAGGTGCTGGCACCGCTGGCCGACCACTACGACCTGGCGGTGCTCGACTGCCCGCCGTCGATCTCGCTGGTGTCCGAGAGCGTGTTCGAGGCCGCCGACGCCCTGCTGGTGCCCCTCATCCCGTCGATCCTGACGCTGCGCACGTTCGAGCAGCTGGGCGAGTTCGTCGACGCCGAGGTCGACCGCCGGCCCGACATCGTCGCCTTCTTCTCGATGGTCGACTGGCGCAAGCGGCTGCACCGCGAGGTCGTCCAGTCGCTGCCCGACGGCCGCAGCGACATCGCCCGCACCTCGATCCCGGCAGCCACCGAGGTCGAGCTGATGGGGGTCGAGCGATCGCCGGTGGTGGTGCACGCTCCCCGCAGCCGGGGCGCCCGCGCCTACGCCAACCTGTGGGCCGAGCTGCGCGAGCGCCTCGCGCTCTGACCGAAGGGGTTCTCGCGGTCAGTCCGGCGCCTCGTCGCGGTCGAGGTCGAGGCTGGCCGAGTTCATGCAGTAGCGCAGGCCCGTCGGCTGGGGGCCGTCGTCGAACACGTGCCCGAGGTGCGAGTCGCAGCGCGCGCAGCGCACCTCGGTGCGCACCATGCCGTGGCTGGTGTCGGTGACCAGGGTGACGACTTCGCCTCGCAGCGGCTCCCAGAAGCTCGGCCACCCGCTGCCCGAGTCGTACTTGGTGTCCGACGAGAACAGTGCCAGGCCGCAGGCGACGCACCGGTAGGTGCCCGCGTCCTTGGTGTCCCAGTAGATGCCGGTGAAGGCCCGCTCCGTGCCGCCCCGGCGCGCCACGTCGAACTGCAGGGGGTCGAGCCGCGTCCGCCACCCCTCGTCGGTGGTGGGGAGCTCGTCCTCGGGGACTTCCTTCGGGTCGGTCATGGCCCCAGGATGCCTGCCTCAGGCCAGGGCGGCCACCATTCGCTGCACGACCCGGTCGGGTGCCAGGGTGGCCGGCCGCTCGAGCGCCTCGAGCGTGAGGAACGCCTCGGTGCCGTGCGCCCGGCCCTGCAGCGTGACCACCAGCGAGCACGTCTCGCCGTCCTGGCGCACGACCACCTCGAAGATGGCGCAGCTGCGGTCGACGTAGCTGACGTTGCCCACCCGGTGGCCGGCCTCGACCAACAGTGCGAAGGCCTCGTCGGGCGGCGCCGCCAGCAGCAGCGTGTCGGGGCCGACCACGGTGATCCCGACCGGCGGCGGCGCGGGCGGCGGAGGTGGCCCGGCAGCCGGGCGGCGAGGCGCACGCCGGGGGCCGGCCGCGCCGGCGTCGAGCGTGCCGGCCCGCTTGGCCCGGCTGAGCACCGCGTAGGCCTCGTTCAACCGCACCGCAGCCGGGTTCGTGGCCACGCCCAGCGTGTCGGGGTGGGCGGCCCGGATGCGGCGGCGGTAGGCGACGCGGACGACCTCCCACCCGTCGCCCTCGGCCACCCCCAGGACGGCCCGCGCCTCGGCCACGTCCACGGCAGGAGCCTCAGGCCGGGGCCAGGAACGCCGCGAGCAGGGCGCGGTAGCGGCCGGGGTCGTGGCTGCCCGCGTGCTCGCGGGCAGCGTGCATGGCGAGCTGGGGCATGCCCACGTCGACCGTGGTGATGCCGAGGCGGGCGGCGGTGACCGGGCCGATGGTCGACCCGCACGGCAGGTCGCTGCGCATGGCGAACCGCTGCAGCGGCACCCCCGCCTGCTCGGCCGCCAGCGCCACCAGGGCGGCGCCCGGGGCGTCGGTGGCGTAGCGGACGTTGGCGTTGACCTTGAGCACCGGGCCGCCGTTGAGCGCCACGCGGTGCTCGGGGTCGTGGCGGTCGGCGTAGTTGGGGTGGGTGGCGTGGGCCATGTCGGCGGACAGGCAGGCCGAGCGGGCCAGCGCCCGGTGCAGCGCCTCGCGGTCGCCGCCCCGGGCCAGCACCGACCGCTCGAGCAGGCTGGGTAGCAGCGACGAGGCGGCGCCGCGGTCTGAGGTCGACCCCACCTCCTCGTGGTCGAACAGGCAGACGACGGGCACCGGCCCGTCGCCCGCTGCGGCTGCGACGTCGGCCAGGGCCTCGACCGCCGCCCAGCACGACGCCAGGTTGTCGAGCCGGGCCGAGCCGATCAACTCGTCGTCGCGGCCCACGAGGGCGCCCGGCACCAGGTCGTGCAGCATCAGGTCCCACCCCAGCACGTCGGTGGCCTCGACGCCCAGCTCGCCGGCCACGAAGCCGACCAGACCAGCGGGCCCGCCCGAGGCGGCGGCTGTCCCGCCGGCGGGCGGCTCGACGCCCCACAGCGGCGTCAGGTGGTGCTGGGCGTCGACCACAAGGCCGCTGGTGTTGACGTCGCGGTCGAGGTGGATGGCGAGCTGGGGGATGGCGCACACCGGCCGGTCGACCCGCAGCAGGCGCATGAGCGCGCCGGTGCCGTTGCGCCGCACGGCCACCCGACCGGACAGGCCGAGATCGCGGCCGAGCCAGCTGGCGAGGAGCACGCCCCCGTAGGCCTCGACCCCGAGCTGGCGCACGCCGGCCCGCACGACGTCGGGCTGCGGCTTGATCCGCAGGTTCGGGCTGTCGGTGTGGGCGCCGACGATGCGGAAGCCGTCGTGGGGCTCGTGGTCGGCCGACGTGGCCCAGGCCACCAGGCTGCCGCCCCGCACGACGTACCACCGCCCGGGCTCGTCGGGCCACGCCGCGTCCTCGGCCAGGCGGGTGAACCCGGCTTCCCCCAGCAGCGCGGCGGCCGTGGCGCACGCGTGGTACGGCGAGGGTGACGCGTCGCAGAACGCCAGCAGCCGGCGGGCGGCGTCGAGGTCGATGGCGGGCGCGGTCACGGAGGGTCGATGCTACTCAGGCGTCCGCGGGCGCCCCAGCCCGGGTTGGCGCGCTCCGGCGCCGCCCGCCAGGATCGTGCAGGTGGCGCCCCCCGCCGTCGACCTCGTCATCGTGCACCGCGACAAGCCGGCGCCGCTGCTGCGCACCGTCGGGCGCTTCCTCGACCAGAGCGTGGTCCCCCGCATCGTGGTGGTCGACAACGGGTCGGCGCCGGCGGCGCTCGACCGCGTGCGGGACGGGCTGCCCGCCGGCGTCACGCTGGTCGAGGCCGAGGACAACACCGGGTTCGGGCCGGGGGCCAACATCGGGCTGCGGTGGCTGCTGGCGCACGACCCGGCGCCGTGGCTGGCGGTGTGCCCCCATGATGCCGACCCGCTGCCCGGCTGCCTCGAGCGGCTGGTCACCGTGGCCGCCGACCAGCCCATGGCCGGCCTGGCCTCAGCCGACGTGGGCGACGGGCTCACGCCGGTCGTCGACCGCTACTTCGGGGCGATCCCGGCGCCGGCCACGGTGGCCGACGGGTGGGAGCCGTCGGGTTACCCCCACGGCACGCTGATGCTGGCCCGGCGCGAGTGCCTGGCCGCGGTCGGGCTGTTCGACGAGCGATACTTCGCCTACTGCGAGGAGGCCGAGCTGGCCATCCGGGCCAAGGCGGCCGGTTGGCAGGTGGGCGTGGTGCGGGGCGCCGAGGTGCGCAACACCGACGTGGGGTCGCGGGCCGCGGTCGTCGACTACCTCCAGCTGCGCAACACACTGCTGATGGTGCGCGAGCACTCCGGCCGCTACCACGCCACCATCCGGCTGGCGATCGCCCTGTGGGACCTGGCGGCCGGCAGCGTGGCCCCCGGCCGCCGGGGCCCGTACTGGGCGCCGCGGGCCCGCGTCCTGGCCCTGGCCCACCACCTGCGGGGCCGGTACGGCCCGCCGCCCGCCGACCTCTTCGAAGCGGCGTAGCGGGCCCGGTCACAGCGGCGGCTCGGCGGCCTCGCCGGGCCGGACCCGGCGCAGCCGGTTGGCGGCGTCCTCGAGCCCGGGCAGGGGCGCCTGCAGCGACAGGCCGAGGTCGGTGACCCGCTCGCCCACCAGGTTCTCGACCTCGTGCCAGTCGGCCGCCCGCGGCCCGTCGACCTCGCGATTGTACGGCTGGTCGTACACGATCACGTGGGCCCCCGTGCTGCGCAGCGCGGCGACGTTGTGGGGGGCGTCCTCGACGTAGCAGTCGGCCTCGACCTGGGGCTTGGCGCCGAGGAAGCACAGGTCGCGGTAGGGGATGCCCGTCGCGTCGAGCCAGTCGACGGTGTCGGCCACCGCCGTGGCGTGCCCCCAGTTGACGTACAGGCGGTGGGTGATGATGCGGATCCACACCCCGGCGTCGGACAGGCGCCACAGGGTCTCGGCCGTGCCCGGCATGGCCGGCATCGTGCGGAAGATGCGGTGCTCGAGCACCGCGGCCTGGTGGAGCTGCTCGAACTGGCCGACCGACAGGCCCCACTCGCGGAAGTCCCACGACCGCTCGAGCGGCAGGGCGTCCGGGCTGACGCCCGTGCGCTCGACCACCACCTCGCGCAGTGCGGCGGTGTAGTCGCCGCACACGCCGTCGAGGTCGACGCCGAGGATGAACCCGTCCGCGGTCACACCCCCTCCGTCACGCCCGTCACGCCCTGCGCCTCCCGGTCAGTCGGTGTCGGTCCGTCGAGCCTGCCACATGCGGTCGACGATCACGTCGGCCAGCAGCAGCAGCACGGCCAGCCACCCGAGGGGGTGGGGACGGCGCATCTCGATCGGCCAGTCGAAGCTGGGTTGCGGCGCCCACCGCGTCTGGATGTACAGCACGTACATGGCACACAGGGCGAGCGCCGCCGGGCTGGCCAGCAGCAGGTAGCGCCGGAAGGTCTCGTGGCGGGCGCCGATGCCGGCGGCGAGCCCCACCGCCAGGCCCACGCCCGGCCCGGCGAGCACCAGGCCCACCAGGCCGACGCCGACACCGGTCCACACGGCGGTCCGCCGGGTGGGCAGGGCGCCGTCGTAGCGGTGGGCGAGCACCGACGAGTACGGCTCGGCCAGCGACGAGGGCGCGTCGACGACCGGGCGGGGCCGGCGCACGAGCAGGGCCAGGCACACCACCGCGGTGACGGCCGAGAGCACGATGGCGAGGTTCACCCGCTGCTGGGGCGCGAACCGCAGCTCGACCTCGAACGCGGCGTCGGTGGGCGTGACCAGCCAGCCGTTGGCGAAGCCGTCGACCAGCACCGGCGCGCCGAGCGAGGCGCCGTCGACCGTGGCGGTCCACCCGGTGTTGTGGCTCTGCCCCAGCACGA
>DASTFE010000049.1:0-37191 GCA_035708905.1 Acidimicrobiales bacterium
CAAGGGCGCCACCGCCGGCGAGCTGCTCCGCGAGCTGGGCTCGGTGCTGCGCATGTCCGAAGCCGACGCGGCCGCGCTCGCCGACCAGCAGCCCGCCGAGGCCGAGCAGACCATGATCCTCAACATGGGCCCCCAGCACCCGTCGACGCACGGGGTGCTGCGGCTCATGCTCGAGCTCCGGGGCGAGACGGTGCTGCGCACCAAGCCGATCATCGGCTACCTGCACACCGGCATGGAGAAGACGGCCGAGACGCTCACGTATCTGCAGGGGCCGACGAACACCACGCGCATGGACTACGCGTCGCCGCTCTTCAACGAGCTGGTGTTCTCGCTCGCCACCGAGTCGCTGCTCGGGATCGAAGACGACATCCCCGAGCGCGCCCAGTGGATCCGCATGCTGCTGTGCGAGCTGAACCGCATGTCGTCGCACCTGCTGTTCCTCGCCACCAACGGCTTGGACCTGGGCGCCGTGTCGATGATGATCTACGGCTGGCGCGAGCGGGAGGAGACGCTGCGCCTGCTCGAGATGATCACGGGCCTGCGGATGAACCACAACTTCATCCGCCCCGGCGGCGTGGCCGCCGACCTGCCCGACGGCTGGCGCGACGCCACCCTGCGGGTGCTCGACCTGGTCGAGCCGCGGCTGGCCGAGTACGAGGTGCTCATGACCGGCCAGCCGATCTGGCGCGAGCGGCTGCAGGGCGTGGGCGTCATCACCGGCGACGAGGCGATCGCCCTGGGTGCCACGGGCCCGATCCTGCGGTCGACCGGCATCCCGTGGGACCTGCGCCGCGACGAGCCCTACCTGTTCTACGACCAGGTCGACTTCGACGTGATCGTCGGCACCTACGGCGACTGCTTCGACCGCTACGCCATCCGGCTGAACGAGGTCCGCGAGTCGATGTCGATCGTGCGCCAGATCCTCGACGCGCTGCCGCCAGGCGACTACCGCATCCAGGACCGCAAGGTCACGCCGCCGCCCCGTGGCCGCATCGACGAGTCGATGGAGGCGCTGATCCACCACTTCAAGATCTTCACCGAGGGCTTCAAGGTGCCCGAGGGCGAGGTCTACCGGGCGGTCGAGAGCCCCCGCGGCGAGCTGGGCTGCTACATGGTGTCGGACGGCAGCGCCCGGCCGTACCGCATGCACATCCGGGCGCCGTCGTTCGTGAACCTGCAGGCGATGCCCCACATGCTGCGGGGCGGCCTGATCGCCGACGCCGTGGCCGTCATCTCGTCGGTCGACCCCATCCTGGGCGAGGTCGACAGGTGAGCCGGTTCACCGCGGAGAACACCGCCGTCGCCGACGAGATCATCGCCCGCTACCCGGTGAAGCGCTCGGCCCTCATCCCCTTGCTGCACCTGGCGCAGGAGCAGGAGGGCCACGTCACCGAAGAGGCGATGGCCCACATCGCCGAGCTGGTCGGCATCACCCCGGCCGAGGTGCTGGGCACCGCCTCGTTCTACGAGATGTTCAAGCTCGAGCCGGTGGGCGACTACGTCGTCAACGTGTGCACCAACATCTCGTGCATGCTGCTCGGCGGCGAGGAGCTGCTGCACCACCTCGAGCGCCGGCTGGGCATCAGGGCCGGCAGCACCACGCCCGACGGCAAGTTCACGCTCGACGACGTCGAGTGCATCGCCGCCTGCACCGAGGCCCCGTGCCTGCAGGTCAACTACCGCTACTTCCACAAGGTCACCCACGACCGGGTCGACGATCTGCTCGACGACCTGCGCGCCGGCAAGTTGGCCCACGAGGTGCCCCGCCACGGCACGCTCAGCCGGGTGCGCCAGCAGCTCCCCGACACCCGCGCCGGGGTGGCCCGCCCCGACCGCAACGTCGAGCCCGCCTGGATGCGCAGCGACGAGACCGCCACGGAGGGATCGTGACCGACGTCGACACCACGCCTCCCGACGACGGGGCCGGGCGCGAGGTGCCGCGCATCCTCACGTCCCGCTGGGACCTGGCCGACGGCTTCACCCTCGACCGCTACCGCGAGAGCGGCGGCTACGACGCCCTGCGCAAGGCCGTCACCACCATGGCCCCGGCCGAGGTGTCCGAGCAGGTCAAGGCCGCCAGCCTGCTGGGGCGCGGTGGCGCCGGGTTCCCCGCGGGCGTGAAGTGGGGCTTCTGCCCGCCGGGCGTGTACCCCCGCTACGTCGTGGTGAACGGCGACGAGTCCGAGCCCGGCACGTACAAGGACCGCATCATCATGGAGCGCGATCCGCACCTGCTCATCGAGGGGGTGCTCATCGCCTGCTACGCCATCGGCGCCAGCCAGGCCTTCCTCTACGTGCGGGGTGAGATGGCGCTGGCCCAGGAGCGGCTGGCCGAGGCGCTCAACGACGCCTACGAGGCCGGCCTGATCGGCCACCGGATCCTCGGCACCGACTTCTCGGTCGACATCGTGCTCCACTGGGGCGCGGGCGCCTACATCGTCGGCGAGGAGACCGCGCTCATCGAGTCGCTCGAGGGCAACCGGGGCATGCCCCGGCTGAAGCCCCCGTACTTCCCGGCGGCCAAGGGCCTGTACATGCAGCCGACCGTCGTGAACAACGTCGAGACGCTGTCGAACCTGCCGTGGATCGTCGCCAACGGCGGGGCAGGGTTCGCCGACCTGGGTGCCGAGAGCTCGAAGGGCACCCGGCTGTTCGCCGTGTCCGGGCACGTCCGCAACCCCGGCGTTTTCGAGGTCGAGTTCGGCGTCACCACGTTCCGCGACATCATCTACGGCGAGCAGTACGCCGACGGCATCGTCAACGGCAACCGGCTCAAGGCCTTCATCCCCGGCGGCGCCTCGGCCCCCTGGTTCTTCGACGAGCACCTCGACCTGCCGCTCGAGGCGGGCGCGGTCGGCGCCGCGGGCTCGATGCTCGGCTCGGGCGCCATCGTCGTCATGGACGAGACCACCGACGCGGTCAAGGCCGCCTGGCGGATCGTGCGCTTCTTCGCCCGCGAGTCGTGCGGCAAGTGCACGCCCTGCCGCGAGGGCACGTCGTGGCTCGAGAAGATCCTGCGCCGCATCCTCGACGGCCACGGCCGCCCCAGCGACGTCGACAAGCTCCTCGACATCTGCGACAACATCAGCCCGGCCATCACCTGGCCGCCCCGGCAGACCACCATCTGCCCGCTGGGGCCGTCCGCCGTGTCGCCCATCGCGTCGGCGGTGCTGCGGTTCCGCGACGAGTTCTTCCGCTACTGCGGTGGCGGTGAGATCACCGTCCTCGTCAACGGCAAGGCCTACCTCTCGACACCACCGACCGTCGGAGCGCTGTAGTGACCGACACGTCCGAGACCTCCGCGCCGCCGACGGTCAGCATCACCGTCGACGGCAGGACCATCGAGGCCGCCAAGGGCGAGCTGGTCATCGCCGCCGCCGAGCGCAACGGCATCTACATCCCGCGCTTCTGCTACCACTCGCGGATGAAGCCGGTCGGCATGTGCCGCATGTGCATCGTCGAGATCGACACGGGCCGCGGTCCCGCACTGCAGCCGTCCTGCATGATCGAGTGCGCCGACGGCATGACCGTCGCCACCGACTCGCCCGTCACCACCAAGGCCCAGGAGGGCGTCCTCGAGTTCCTGCTGGTCAACCACCCGCTCGACTGCCCGGTGTGCGACAAGGGCGGCGAGTGCCCCCTGCAGGACCAGACGATGTCGTACGGCCCGGGCGAGAGCCGCTTCGTCGAGGAGAAGCGCCACTTCGAGAAGCCCATCCCGATCAGCGACCTGGTGCTGCTCGACCGCGAGCGCTGCATCCTGTGCGACCGCTGCACCCGGTTCGCCAAGGAGGTGGCGGGCGACCCGCTCATCCACTTCATGGACCGGGGCAACGAGACGCAGGTCAACACGTTCCCCGACCACCCCTTCGCCAGCTACTTCAGCGGCAACACCGTGCAGATCTGCCCCGTGGGGGCGCTCACGGCGGTGCCGTACCGGTTCAAGGCCCGCCCGTGGGACCTCGACGAGGTCGAGTCGACCTGCACGTCGTGCTCCGTCGGGTGCCGCATCGTGGTGCAGTCCAGCCGCAACCAGGTGCTGCGCTACGTGGGCGTCGACAGCGACGCGGTCAACTGGGGCTGGATGTGCGACAAGGGTCGCTTCGACTTCGAGGCCGTGAACAGCGACGACCGCCTCCGCGAGCCGCTGGTGCGCGACCAGGGCCTGACGCTCAAGCCGGCGGCCTGGAACGACGCGCTGCGGCGGGCGGCGGCGGCCATCCGCGACGGCCTCGAGCGCACCGGGCCCGCGGGCTTCGCGGTGGTCGGCGGCGCCCGCCTCACCAACGAGGACCAGTACGCCTGGTCGAAGCTCACCAAGGGCCTGATCGGCTCCGACAACATCGACGCCCAGGTCGGTGACGGCCTGCCCGCCGAGGCCGTCCTGGGCCTGCCCCGGGCCACGATCGACGACGCCTGCCGCCCGGGCGGGGCCGTGCTGGTGATCGGCCCGGACGTCAAGGAGGAGCTGCCCGTCCTCTTCCTGCGGCTGCGCCACGCCGTGCTCGACGACGGGGTGAAGCTCGTCGAACTGGCGTCGACCCGCACGAGCCTGACCGGCGAGCTGGCCGCGGTGTCGCTGCGCTACCGGCCGGGCCACGCCCTCGCCGTCGTGCGGGCGCTGCTCGCCGGCAAGGTGCCCGACGACGATGTCGGCGGCGTCAGCCCCGAGGCCATCCGCGCTGCCGCCGAGGTGCTCGGCGACGGTCCGCTGACGGTGATCGTCGGTCGCGCCAACCTGGCCGAGTCGGGCCGCTCGATCGCCGCCGCCGCGGCTGCCGTCCACCACACGCGGGCCGACGTGCGGTTCCTCAGCGCCCTGCGGCGAGCCAACGTGCACGGCGCGCTCGAGCTCGGCATGGCGCCCGGGCTGCTGCCCGGCCGGGTCACGCTCGACGGGGGCCGTGACTGGTTCGCCGAACGCTGGCCCACGCTGCCGGGGGGCAAGGGGCTCGACACGTCCGGCATCCTGCGGGCCGCCGCCGACGGCAAGATCGACACGCTGGTGCTACTGGGCGCCGACCCGCTGGCCGACTTCCCCGACCGCGACCTGGCCGAGCGGGGGATGGCCGGCGCCCGCACGGTCATCGCCCTCGACCAGTTCCTCACGGAGTCGGTCAAGCAGGCCGACGTGGTCCTGCCGGTCGCCGGGTTCGCCGAGGTCGACGGCACCACCACCAACATCGAGGGCCGGGTCAGCGTGCTCGGCCGCAAGGTGACGGCACCCGGCACGGCGCAGTCCGACTGGACGGTCGCCGCCGAGCTGGCCGACCGGCTCGATCTCGACCTCGGCCTCGAGTCGACCCGCCAGATCGCCGCCGAGATCGAGCAGGTCGCCCCGGCGTTCGCGGGGCTCAGCCTCGAGGTGCTCACCGGCCCGGCGGGCCGCGACGGCGTGGTGGTCACCCTGCCGACGCGCCGCACCGCCGACGGCGACCGCAACGGGGACGGGGCGGGCCGCGAGGCCCGGGCCGTGGACCAGGCCGCCGCCACCGGCGAGGCCGCCGTCGCCGCCGAGAGCAGCGAGGGCGCCTCGCCCGAGCTGACCCCCACCAAGCTGCTGTCGCCGACCACCGGGGTGCCGCTGCCGGTGTGGACGATCATCGAGCCACCGTCGCCCGACGCCTACTCGCTGCGGCTCGTCGTCACCCGCAAGCTGTACGACCGGGGCACGCTGGTGCGCAGCTCGCCGTCGCTCGCCGACCTGGCCGAGACCGCCATCCTGCGGCTGCACCCCCACGACTTCGACCGCCTCGGCGTCGCGCCGGGCGACGACGTGCGCATCACCTCGAGCCGGGGCAGCATCACCGTGCCCACGGTGCCCGACGACGGTGTGCCCCGCGGCACCGCCCACGTGTACGCCAACAAGGCCGGCGGCCGGGCCAACATGCTGATCGACGGCAACGCCCCGATCACCGACGTCCGGGTGGAACGCCCATGACCATCGCGCAGGTGCTGGCGGCCGACCCGCTGCTCAGCGGGGGGATCGGACTGGCCGAGGTCCTCATCGTCCTGCTGAAGACGCTGGTCGCGTTCGGGCTGCTGCTCGTCTCGGTGATCCTCATGATCTGGTTCGAGCGCAAGGTCATCGGCGACCTGCAGAACCGTGTCGGGCCCAACAAGGCGGGGCCGTGGGGCCTGCTGCAGACCCTCGCCGACGGCCTGAAGCTGATCATGAAGGAGGACCTGATCCCGGCCAGGGCCGACCGCCGGGTGTTCGTGCTGGCCCCGTTCCTCTCGGCGGTGCCGGCGTTCGTCACGTTCGCGGTGGTGCCGATCGGCGGCGGCTTCGACGGCGACAAGAGCGGCGTGATCAGCCTGTTCGGCCACGACACCTACCTGCAGCTCGCGGACCCGCCGATCGGCGTGCTGCTCGTGCTGGCGATGTCGTCGATCGCGGTCTACGGCGTCATGCTGGCCGGCTGGTCGTCGGGATCGAAGTGGCCGCTGGTCGGCGCCGTCCGCGGCACCGCCCAGATGGTCAGCTACGAGGCCGCCCTGTCGCTGGCGGTCGTGTCGGTCGTGCTGCTGGCGGGCTCGCTGTCGACGCACGACATCGTGGCCACCCAGGCCGGCAGCGGGTACGACCTGTTCGGCTCGCTCGGCATCCCGCGGTGGAACATCATCGCCACGGGCGTGGTGCCCTTCGTGATCTTCCTGGTGGCCGCGACCGCCGAGCTAAACCGGCCGCCGTTCGACCTGGTCGAGGCCGAGCAGGAGCTGGTGGGCGGCTTCCACACCGAGTACTCGTCGTTCCGGTTCGCGCTCTTCTACCTGGCCGAGTTCATGAACACGATCACCATGTCGGCGATCATCGTGACGCTGTTCTTCGGCGGCCCGGCCGGCCCCGTCCTGTTGGGTCTGCCCGGCTGGCTCTGGGGCATCGTCTGGTTCTCGCTCAAGCTGTTCGTGTTCCTGTTCGTGTTCGTGTGGATCCGGGCGACACTGCCCCGCTTCCGCTACGACCAGCTCATGACCATCGGCTGGCGGGCGCTCATCCCCCTCGCCCTCGGCTGGGTGCTCGTGCTCGCCGCCATCAACATCGGGCGCGACGAGGGGTGGAACATGGCGGTGGTCGTCGGCGGGTCGCTGGCGGTGCTCGTCGCGGGCTGGGTGGCGCTCACGGCCGCCGTCGACGTCTCCCGCGAGCGGCGCCTGTCCGAAGAAGCAGAGGAAGAGGCTCTCGTCTGATGGGCTACCTCGACGGGTTCCGGGTCACGTTCCGCAAGCTGTTCGAGCAGCGGCTGACCCGCGACTACTCCAAGCACAACCAGGCCGAGGGCGGCGGCAAGCGGGTCAAGCCGGTGCGCCTCCACGGTCGCCACGTCCTCAACCGCTACGAGGACGGCATGGAGAAGTGCATCGGGTGCGAGCTGTGCGCCGGCGTGTGCCCGGCCCGCTGTATCTACGTGCGGGGCGCCGACAACCCGGCCGACGAGCCCGTCTCGCCCGGCGAGCGGTACGGCTACATCTACGAGATCAACTACCTGCGCTGCATCCACTGCGACCTGTGCGTCGAGGCGTGCCCCACCGAGGCGATCACCGAGTCCAAGCTGTTCGAGTTCAGCTTCACCAACCGCGACGACGCCATCTACACCAAGGCCGAGCTGGTGGTCGACGACGATGGTCTGCCCCGTCAGCTCCCCTGGGAGGACTGGTCCGACATCGACGCCGTCGCCGCCCACACCTCGGCGTGGGTGCGGGCCACCGCACCCTCGGGCGCGGCAGACTACGAGGGCCGGGTGCAGTGGTCGGCCGAGCTGGGCTTCGGCGTGCGCCCGCCCGAACAGGGCCAGTCGGTGCCCGCGAGCGAGGTCGACACCGGCGAGGCCGACGCCATCTTCAGCCATGCGGGCGAGCCCGGCGGCCACGCCGAGGGCGACCGGCCGGCCGGCAGCGAGGGCGACGACGACCACGGGGGGCACGCGTGATCCAGGTCGAGCTGGTCGTCTTCGTCGTCGCCGCGGCCGCCTGCCTGGCCGGGGCGGTCGGCGTGGTGCTCAGCGAGAACCCGGTGCACGCCGCCCTGTCGCTCGTGGGCACCCTGTTCGGCATCGCGGTCCTGTTCGTGGCGCAGGAGGCCCACTTCCTGGCGGCCGTGCAGGTCATCGTCTACGCCGGCGCCATCGTGGTGCTGTTCCTGTTCGTGCTCATGCTGCTCGGCGTCGACCGGGTCGAGGACCTGCGGGTCGAGCCCCTCGTCGGGCAGCGGGTGGCGGCCGCCGTGCTGGCGCTCGGCATCCTGGCCCTCACCGCCGGAGCGCTGGCCAGCACCGGCTACGAGGTGACCGGCGTGGCCGGCGAGATCGACGAGGCGGTGCCCGACGTCTACCGCCTGGGCGAATCGCTGTTCACCGACTACGTGTACGCCCTGGAGATCACGTCCGTGCTGCTGGTCATCGCCGTCGTGGCCGCCATCCTGCTGGCGCGGCCGGCCCGCGGCGGCGAGATCGTCGACCCGGGCCAGGAGGAGCGGGCCGAGCAGGTCACCGCCCGCATGGCGGCGGCCGAGGCCCGAGCCGACGGCGACCAGTCCGGCGGCGAGGACCGTGACGGCGGCGCGGGTGCCGGGATGGCGGCTCGGACGGCCGGCGACGTCCCCGCGAGCGAGGAGGTCGACCAGTGATCGCCGCCCTCGAGGTGACCCCGGCCTGGTACCTGGTCCTGGGGGCGCTGCTGTTCTCGATCGGGGCGTTCGGGCTGCTGGTGCGGCGCAACCCCCTGGTGATGTTCATGTGCGTCGAGCTGATGCTCAACGCGGTGACCCTGACCTTCGTGACGTTCTCGCGGATGCTCGAGGACACCGGCGGCCAGTCGGTCGTCGTGTTCGTGCTGGTGGTGGCGGCCGCCGAGGTCGTGGTGGGACTGGCCATCATCGTCGCCCTGCTCCGCAAGCGCCCGCACGCCACGGCCGACGACGTCGCGCTGCTCGAAGGCTGAGAGGGACCCGTGCTCGACATCGTCTGGTTGATCCCCGCGCTGCCCCTGGCCGGCTTCCTGGTCCTGCTCGCTGCCGGACGCCGCATCGGCGAGCCCGCTTCCGGCTGGCTGGCCACCGCGGCCTGCGGCGGCAGCTTCGTGGCCTCGGTCGTCGTCTACGCCGGCCTGCTCGGTGAGGAGGGCGAGGGCCGCAGCTTCGTGCAGACGCTCTTCGAGTGGATGCCCGTGGGCGACCTGCAGGTCGACATCGGGTTCCTGGCCGACCCGCTGTCGATCACGATGGCGCTGTTCGTCACCGGCGTGGGCACGCTGATCCACCTCTACTCGATCGGGTACATGCACGGCGACCGGGACTTCTCGAAGTTCTTCGTCTACATGAACCTGTTCGTCTTCTCGATGCTGATGCTGGTGCTCGGCAGCAACATGCTGGTCACCTTCATCGGCTGGGAGGGCGTAGGCGCCTGCTCGTACTTCCTGATCGCGTTCTGGTTCACCGACGAGGCCAACGCGTCGGCGGGCAAGAAGGCGTTCGTCACCAACCGCATCGGCGACTGGGGCTTCCTCGTCGCCATCTTCCTGGCCTTCGCCTCGTTGGGGACGATCGACTACGCCGGGGTGAACGCGGGAGCCGAGGGGCTGCCGGCGGTCACCGCCACCGCCATCGGCCTGCTGCTGTTCGTCGGTGCCGTCGGCAAGTCGGCCCAGATCCCGCTGTACGTGTGGCTGCCCGACGCGATGGTCGGTCCGACGCCGGTCTCGGCGCTCATCCACGCCGCCACCATGGTGACCGGCGGCGTGTTCCTGATGACCCGGGTCAATCCGATCCTGGCCGCCGGCTACGACTGGGTGCCCGACGTCATCGCCTGGGTCGGCGTGATCACCGCCTTCGTGGCCGCCACCATCGCCGTGGCCCAGAAGGACATCAAGAAGGTGCTCGCCTACTCGACGATCAGCCAGCTCGGGTACATGTTCCTGGCGGTCGGCGTCGGTGCCTACGTGGCGGCCATCTTCCACATGATCACCCACGCCTTCTTCAAGGCCCTGCTGTTCCTCGGGGCCGGCTCGGTCATCCACGGCATGCACGACGAGCAGGACATGCGGCGCATGGGCGGCCTGCGCAGGTTCATGCCGATCACCGCGGCGACGTTCATCGTCGGCTGGCTGGCCATCTCCGGCGTGCCGCCGTTCTCGGGCTTCTTCTCCAAGGACGAGATCCTGCTCTTCGCCTGGGGCAGCGGCGGCGCCCAGGGCCGGGCGCTGTGGGCCATCGGCCTGGTGACCGCCCTGGTGACCGCCTTCTACATGAGCCGCCTCGTGTTCATGGTCTTCTTCGGTCAGCCCCGCTGGACCGAGCCGGTCGGCGAGCCCGCCCCGGTCGCCGCCGGGGCCGCCGATCCCGAGGTCGAGACCGGAGAGGCGGCCACGGTCGCCGCTCCCGAGCCGGCTCCCGCCCACCCCGGCGTGCACGTCGAGCCGCACGAGTCGCCGTGGCTCATGACGCTGCCCCTGGTGGTGCTGGCGGTGCTCGCCGCGGTGGCTGAGGTCATCAACCTGCCCTTCACCCCCGACCTCAAGGTGCTCGAGCACTGGCTCGAGCCCGTCATCGGGGCCAACGAGGCCCACATCGACGTCGCCACCGCCACCAAGGTCGGGCTGGCGGTCACCGCCGTCGTCGCCGCCCTCACCGGCATCGCCATCGCGTCGCTGGTCTACCTCCGCCGCCGGGTCAGGGCCGTCGAGCCGGCCGTGCTGGCCCACGCCTGGTACTACGACGAGGCCATCACGCGGTTCGTCGGCGGCCCGGGCACCAAGGGGTTCGAGGCGGTCGCCTGGTTCGACCGCAACGTGGTCGACGGCGCGGTCAACGGCGTGGCCACGGTGGTCCGCACCTCGGGCCGGGGGCTGCGCACGGTGCAGTCCGGGTTCGTCCGCTCGTACGCCCTGGGCATCTCGGCGGGCGTGGTCGTCGTCCTCGCCTACTTCCTCACGAGGCTCTACATCTGATGATCCCGGCACTGTTCGCGAGCGAGGCAGGTGGCCACGCCGCCCCGGCGTTCGACATCCTCACCGCCCTGGTCGTCCTGCCGGCGGTCGGTGCCCTGGCGGTCGTCCTCGTGCCCCGCGCCCGCAGCGAGCTGCTGCGGGGCGTCGCCGTGCTGTTCACCGGGGGCACGGTGGCGCTGGCCGTCTACCTGCTGGCCGCGTTCGAACCCGGCGACGCCGGGTACCAGTTCGAGGTCAAACGCTCGTGGGTGTCCGACCTCGGCATCTCGTGGCACGTCGGCATCGACGGCATCTCGCTGTTCCTCGTGGTGCTGACCGCCCTGCTGTTCCCCGTCGCCATCCTGGGCGCCACGCCGCACCACGACGCCAAGCGCTACTACGCCTGGCTGCTGCTGCTCGAGGCGGGCTGCCTGGGCGTGTTCGTCGCCCTCGACCTCTTCATGTTCTTCGTCATGTTCGAGGTCGTGCTCGTGCCGATGTACTTCCTCATCGGCGGGTGGGGCTACGGCGACCGCGTCTACGCCGCGCTCAAGTTCTTCCTGTTCACGATGTTCGGCTCGGCCCTGATGCTCGTCGGCATCGTCAGTCTTGCCTTCCTGCACCGCGACGCCGTCGAGGACCAGAACCGGGCGGCGGCGACCGAGATCGTCGCCGAGGCCGAGGGCGATCCGACCCCGGCCGAGTCCGAGCGCATCGACGCGCTCCGGGCCGGCGAGCCGCTCAGCTTCGACCTCGTCGCCATCGCCGAGGCCCGCACGGTCGTCGACGACTCGTCGAGCGCCAACCCGCTCGACTGGGCGGCAGCCCGCTGGATCTTCCTGGCGTTCGCCCTGGCGTTCGCGGTCAAGGTACCGCTCTTCCCCGTGCACACCTGGCTGCCCGACGCCCACACCGAGGCACCCACCGCCGGGTCGGTCATCCTGGCCGGCGTCCTGCTCAAGCTGGGCACCTACGGCTTGCTGCGCTTCGGGCTGTACCTGTTCCCCGACGCCGCCAACTTCTTCGCGCCGGCGCTCGTGACGCTCGGGGTGGTCGGCATCATCTACGGCGCGATCGTCGCCACGATGCAACGCGACCTCAAGCGGCTGGTGGCCTACTCGTCGGTCGCCCACCTGGGCTTCATCGTGCTGGGCACGTTCGCCATCACCACCGAGGGGCTGCAGGGCGGGCTGCTGCAGAACGTCAACCACGGCCTGTCGACCGGTGCGCTCTTCCTGCTCGTCGGCATGATCTCCGACCGCCGGCACACCCGCGAGATCGCCGCCCTCCGGGGGCTGCAACGGGTGGCGCCGGTGTTCGCCGCCGTGTTCACGGTGGTGATGCTGTCGTCGATCGGCCTACCGGGCCTGAACGGCTTCGTCGGTGAGTTCCTCATCCTCGTCGGCTCGTTCCTCACCCGCCGCTGGTGGGCGGTCGTCGCCGCCACCGGGGTGATCCTGGCCGCGCTCTACCTGCTCTGGGCCTACCAGCGGGTGTTCCACGGCGAGGTCGACGACGACAACCGGGCCTTCCCCGAGATGACCTGGCGTGAGGGCGCCGTGCTGGCGCCGCTGCTGGCCCTGATCGTGTTCCTCGGCATCTACCCCAAGCCGGTGCTCGAGCGGATGGAGCCCGCGGTCGACCGGCTCATCGCCCACGTCGACGAGAACAGCGACTTCGTGTCGCCCTCGGTCGAGCGGCCCGACGCCACGACCGAGGAGGCCGAGCCCCCGCCCGGGGCCGACGCGGACGAGCACGCGGAGGCAGGCAAGTGATCACGGTCCTCGCTTCCCTCGGGCAGCCGCTGCCCGACGACCCGTCGCCGATCGAGACGCCGACCGTCGACTGGGGCGCCGTCGCCCCCCTGCTGGTGCTGGTGAGCGGTGCGCTCGTGCTGCTGCTGGTGCCCGCGCTGGTGGCGCGGCTGCGGTCGACCACCGTCTACACGGTCGTCACCTGCCTGGTGGCCGCCGGCGCCATCGTGGCCGTCGTGCCCTTGTGGCGCGAGGTGCAGGACGCCGACCGCGGACCGTTCTCGACGCTCGCCGGCGCGGTCGGCGTCGACGGGTTCTCGCTGTTCATGACCGTCGTCATCGCCCTGGCGGTCGTGCTGGCCGCGCTGTTCGCCCACGACTACCTGCGGCGAGAGCGCCTCGAGGGCGTCGAGCCCTACGTGCTGCTGCTGCTGTCGGCCGCCGGCGGCATCGTCATGGCCCACGCCAACGACCTGATCGTGCTGTTCCTCGGCCTCGAGGTGCTGTCGATCGCGGTGTACGTCCTGGCCGCCATGCACCGGCGCCGGGTGACGTCGCAGGAGGCGGGGATCAAGTACTTCGTGCTCGGCGCCTTCTCGTCCGCGTTCTTCCTCTACGGCATCGCCATGGTCTACGGCGGCACCGGCACGACCAATCTCGTCGAGATCCTCGAGCTGTTCAGCACCACCGTGATCACCGAGGACGGGCTGGTGCTCGCCGGGCTCGCGCTGATGCTGGTCGGGCTGGGGTTCAAGGTGGCCGCCGTGCCGTTCCACTTCTGGACGCCCGACGTCTACCAGGGTGCGCCGTCGGCGATGGTGACGTGGATGGCCTCGGGCGTGAAGGTCGCCGGCTTCGCCGGCCTGATCCGCGTGCTGGTGCTGGCCTTCGACGCCTACGCCGTCGACTGGCAGCCGATCGTGTACCTGCTGGCGGTGCTGACGCTGGTGGTGGGCGCCGTGCTCGCGGTCGTCCAGACCAACGTCAAGCGGATGATGGCCTACAGCTCGATCAACCACGCAGGGTTCGTGCTGGTGGGCGTGCAGGTGGCGACCGACCAGGGCGTCGAGGCCGCGCTGTTCTACCTGGCCACCTACACGTTCCTCATCGCCGGCACGTTCGGGGTCATCACGCTCGTCGGCCGCACCGGCGACGGCCACCACCACCTCGACGACTACCGCGGCCTCGGCCGGTCGCGCCCCGGGCTGGCCCTGGTGCTCACCATCTTCCTGTTCGCCCAGGCCGGCGTGCCGCTCACGTCGGGGTTCTTCGCCAAGTTCTACGTCATCGTCGCGGCGGTCGACGGCGGCTCCACCAGCCTGGCCGCCATCGCCATGCTCTCGTCGGTCATCTCGGCCTACCTGTACCTGCGGATCACCGTGAGCCTGTACATGGGCGATGCCGACGCGGCCGAGCCCGTCCCCAGCACCGCCGTGCCGGCCGCGGCGGGCATCGCCCTGGCGGCGTGCGCGATCGTCACGCTGGTGGTGGGCGTGTGGCCCGGCTCGGTCACCGAGCCCGCCCGCGACGCCGTCCCGGTGCTGACCGCATCGGGCGACGGGCCGCCCGGCTGACACCGGAACGTTTGCCGGCTGGAACCGAAATGTCGCCCGGCCGGTGGGCGCCGGGGGGCGTGGTGTGGTGAAATCCCCCACGGCGCTGCGCTGCTCCCCCAGACTGTCCAGTGCCGTCGACGACAGCCGATCCACCGTGCCGCGAACCAGACGACTGCCCGATGCGACTTTGGTGCGCCGGTCGCAGCAAGGCGACCGCCGGGCCTTCGCGATCCTTGCCGGCCGCTACGACTGGCGCCTGCGCGGGCTGGCGTACGCCCTGCTGCTCGACCGCGACGCCATGGACTCGGTGGTCGCGGTCGCCTACCTGCGGGCGTGGCGCGACATCGTGCGCCTCGGCGCCAAGGACGACGTCGGCGCCTGGCTGTACCGGCTGACGTACAACGCCTGCATCGACACGCTCCGCCGGAGGGGCGACCGGGTCGTGGCCGACGCGCCGACCGGTGTCGTCACGGGCCTGGCGGCGCTGCCCGCGTCCGACCGCCTCGCCGTCGTCCTGGTCGACCGCGAGGGCTTCACCCCCGAGTCGGCCGCCCGCATCCTGGGCATGTCGCCCGCCGAGCTCACCGACCGGCTGGCCGCCGTGCGCGAGCAGGTGGCCGAGCACCTGCCCCCGCCGGCACCCGAGCCCGAGGCGGTAGCCGAGGCGGCGGTGCCTCCGGCCGCCGAGCCCGAGGCGGTCGAGCCCGCGCCCGCGCCGGAGCCCGAGGCCGAGCCGGAGCCGGTGCCGGAGCCCGAGGCGGTCGAGCCCGCGCCCGAGGCCGAGCCGAAGCCCGCGGCCGAGCCCGAGCCGGAGCGCGAGCCCGAGCCGGCGCCCGCGCCCGAGCCGCAGCCCGAAGCGGTGCCCGAGCCTCAGGCAGGTGAGCCCGCGGCGGTCGAGCCCGAGCCGGCCGACGCCGAGCCCGCCCCGGAGCCGGCGGCCGGGGCCGAGCCGGTCACGGTCGTCGAGCCCGAGCCAGCGGCCGAGCCCACGGCTGAGCCGGCGGCCGACGCGGAGTCGGTCACGGTGGTCCAACCCGAGTCCCACACCGAGACCGAGGTCCCGGCGCCGGACCGGACGGACGAGGCCGCCGAGCCGGCGGTCGCGGCCGCGGACATGCCGGCCGGGGTCGCCACCGACGGGCCGCCCACGGGCAACGGCGCCGAGGCCGCAGCCGGCGACGGCGACGGCCCCCGCGCCAACGGCCACGACGCCGAGCCGGACGAGGACGCCGTCGCCGCCCGCGACGCCAACCGTGGCCGGGGGCGCCGAGCGCGCCGGCGGGCCAGGCACGCGGCCGCCCAGCGGGCGGGGGAGGGGCGGTCCGGGACGGCCGACGATCCCCGGGACGACGGGCAGTGAGCGACGACATCCCCGCGGCCGGGGGACCGACCGAGGCCGCCGGCGACGGCCCGGACGGCGGGGCGGGTGGGTCCGCCACCGGCGCCTCGCCGGTCACCGCCGCCCTCCGTGAGCTGGCGCCGCCCCGTCACGGCCGCACGTTCTGGTCCGACCTCGACGCCCGCCTCGCCGACGAGCCCCAGCTGCGGCTCGCGCCTCGCTCGGCCATCCGGCCGATCACGCAGCCGCCCCCGGTCATCGACGACCGCAACCTGGCGTCCACGCTCAAGGGCAGCCCGCCCCCGCGGCGCCGGGGCTCTCGCCGGACGGCCGTCCTCGTGGTGGTGGCGGTGCTGGCGGTGCTGGTGGTCGTGGCCGCCCTGCAGGACCCCGACGACACCACGACGACCGACGGCAGGACCGAGTCCACCGACGGGCGCACGCCCACCAGCGAGGAGGCGGCCACGCCGCCGCCCGACGAGGCGCCGGAGACCACCGCACCCCCGGGCACGATCGACCCCGCGGCCCCGCTCACGCCCACCGGCGTCGGCCCGCTGACCATCGGCGCCACGCTGGAGGACCTCCAGGCCCTCGGCGTGCTGGTCCAGGTCGACCAGCAGATGTACGACAGCTCCGGCGGCAGCTGCTACAAGGGCAAGGTGCCGGGCGCGCTCGACCTCGAGCTGCGCTTCCGTGCCCCGGACGGGCAGCGGGGGACCGACGACCCCGTCGAGGGGGTGCTGACCTCGATCGCCATCGAGTCGGGCCTGCCGACGATGCGCGGCACCGAAACCGGCTTGGCGCTCGGGTCCCCCCAGGACCAGGTGCTGGCTGCCTACGCCGGCAACCTCGACGAGTGGCCCCACCCGTTCGTCGCCGGCGGGCGCATCTTCCGGGCCGACGCCGGCGATGGCGTGGGCGCCGCGTTCTTCACCGACGGGCTGGGCGTGATCCGCATCGCGGTGGGCGAGATGAGCTCCGTCCGGTTCATCAACCAGTGCTTCTGACCTGGTCATCGGTGGCTTTGGCCCCTCGTGCAAACGATCACTAGGCTCCCGCCACGTGTCGGACCTTCTCCGCTCGTACCTCACGATCGGCGTCTTCCTGGGTGTGGCCATCGCTCTGGTGGCCGCCATCATGGGCCTCGGCAGCCTCGTCCGTCCGACCCGGCCGCAGCCCGAGAAGTACGTGAACTACGAGTCCGGCGTCGACCCCGCGGGGTCGATGTGGGGGCAGACACAGGTCCGCTACTACCTGTTCGCCCTGCTGTTCGTGCTGTTCGACGTCGAGGCGGTGTTCATCTTCCCCGTCGCGACCCGGGCCGAGGCCTACGGCTGGTTCGGGTTCGTCGAGATGGGGGTGTTCATCACCATCCTCGCCCTCGGGCTGCTGTACGCCTGGAAGAAGAAGGTCCTCCGCTGGATCTGACACAGGACGTCGTCTGATGGGTCTCGTCGAGAGCGGCAAGCTGCCCAAGCCACTGACATCGCTGCTGAACACCGCCCGCAAGTACAGCCTCTGGGCCTACCAGTGGGGCCTCGCCTGTTGCGCCATCGAGATGGGCGCCGCCTTCGCCTCGCCTCGCTACGACGTGATGCGCCTCGGCGTCATCCCCCTGCCGGCCAGCCCCCGGCAGGCCGACGTCGTGGTCATCTCGGGCACGGTGACCGACAAGATGGTCCCGGCCATCAAGCGCCTCTACGAGCAGATGGCCGACCCCAAGTACGTCATCTCGATGGGGTCGTGCACCAACTGCGGCGGCCCGTACTGGGACAGCTACTCGGTCACCAAGGGCGTCGACCAGGTCGTGCCGGTCGACGTCTACATCCCCGGGTGCCCGCCGCGACCCGAGGCGCTGCTCGAGGGCATCGTGCTGCTCCAGCAGCGCATCGGCCGCGAGGACATGGCCGACCGGTGGCGGGGCGACCCGCTGGTGGTCCAGTGATGGCCGACGCCAGCGACACCGCCGAGGGCACGGTCGCCGAGGCCGAGACCGACGAGGCCCGCCAGCACGTGCTCGACGACCTCACCGGTGCGCTGGGCGACGCCGTGGTGGGCAGCCACATCGTGCCCGGGCGCGGGCTGTGGGTGCGCGTCACCCGTGACGCCTGGGTGACGGCGGCAGAGGTGGCCAAGCTCCGCCTGGGCTTCACCTTCTTCGACTTCCTGTCGGGCATCGACTGGATGCCGTCACCGTGGGGCCGCTACGAGGACAGCACGGTCGACGACGGGGTCACGCCGTTCGACCCGACCGCTCTCGTCGAGACGGGCCTCGCCGGCGGCGACACGCGGTTCCAGGTCATGTGCCGCCTGGCCAGCGTGCGCCCCCACCCGGCGCCCCACCTCAACGTGGTGCTCAAGGTCGACGTGCCCGACGACGACCTGCGCCTCGACAGCCTCGTCCGGCTCTACGGCGGCGCCAACTGGCACGAGCGCGAGTGCTGGGAGATGTTCGGCATCACCTTCGACGGCCACCCCGGCCTGCGCCACCTGTACCTGCCGGGCGAGTTCGAGGGCCATCCCCTGCGCAAGGACTTCCCGCTGCTGGCCCGCCTGGTCAAGCCGTGGCCCGGCATCGTCGACGTCGAGCCCATGCCCGGCGAGGCGGCGAGCGGCGACACCGGCGACAACGGCGACGGCGCCGGCGACGCCGAGGGAGGCGACACATGAGCGAGCGCCCGCAGTGCAGCGAGCGTGGCCCGAGCGGCCCGGCCGAAGGCCAGGAGCGGGAAGCATGACGGCGATCACCGAGCGCCAGCAGCTCGCCTACGTCGATGCCCAGGCGGCCGACGCCCGGGTCAACGTCGAGGTCGAGACCGACGAGGGCATGGTCCTCAACATCGGCCCGCAGCACCCGGCGACGCACGGCACGCTGCGCATCACGGCCAAGCTCGACGGCGAGCAGGTGGTGTGGGCCGACGTCGTGCCCGGCTACATGCACCGGGGCTACGAGAAGCTCACCGAGGTGCGCACCTACCCGCAGGTGACGACGCTGATCAACCGCATCGACTGGTTGGGCAGCTTCGCCAACGAGGTGCCCTTCATCCTGGCGGCCGAGCAGCTGATGGAGATCGAGGCGCCGCCCCGCGCCCAGGCCATCCGCACGATCCTGTTCGAGATGGCCCGACTGGCCAACATCGTGCTGTTCCTCGGCGACCTCGGCGTGCAGCTCGGCGCCGTCACCCCGGCGTTCTTCGCCTTCCGCGACCGCGAGCACGTGCTCGACCAGATCGAGTCGGTCACCGGCGGCCGCTTCCACCCCAACTTCGACCGCATCGGCGGCCTGAAGGACGACCTGCCCAAGGGTTGGCTGGCCGACACCAAGGCCGTCATGTCCCGCATCCGCGGCTTCTGCGACGAGATCGAGACGCTGCTGTTCGGCAACGAGATCTTCGAGGCCCGCACCCGGGGCGTCGGGGTCATCCCGGCCGAGGTCGCGCTGTCCTACGGGTTGTCGGGCGCAAACCTGCGCGCCTCGGGGGTCGACTGGGACCTGCGCCGCGACGGGGGCACCGGCCTGCTGCACGACCAGGTCGACTGGAAGGTGTGGACCCACCCCGACGGCGACAGCTTCGCCCGCTGCTGGGTGCGCCTGCAGGAGACCCGCGAGGCCACGCTGATGATCGACCAGCTCTGCGACGGCCTGCCGGGCGGCCCGATCATGGCCAAGGTGCCCCGCATCATCAAGGTGCCGGCGGGCGAGGCCTACGTCGAGACCGAGAACCCGCTGGGGGCGATGGGCTACTACATCGTCAGCAAGGGCGACCTCGGCCCGTTCCGGGTGAAGATCCGCTCGGCCAGCTTCTCGAACATCTCGGTCGTGCCGTGGCTGCTGAAGGGCGTGTACGTGCCCGACATCATCACGATCCTGGCCAGCCTGTACTTCATCCTGGGAGACATCGACCGGTGAGCGCGATGACCCTGGCCATCGAGCTGGCCTGGTGGCAGCAGACCGTCCTGCGCTCCGTCGGGATGCTGGTGGCGGTGCTGATCCCCGCCGGCACGCTCGTCTACGTCTTCCTGTTCAAGATGATGAGCTTCATGCAGAGCCGGCTCGGCCCGATGGAGGCCGGCCCCTACGGCTCGATGCAGCTGCTCGCCGAGGTCGGCAAGTGGATCCAGAAGGAGGACATCGTCCCCTGGCGGGCCGACCGCAAGCTGTTCGCCATGGCGCCCTACATCGTGGTGGCGTCGGTGTTCCTGGTGCTCGCCGCCGTGCCGTTCGGCCCCGACGCCTGGTTCACCGACCTCGACGTCGGCATCTTCTACGTCCTGGCGGTGGCCTCGATCTCGGTGATCGGCATCCTCATCGCCGGCTGGAGCTCGGCCAACAAGTACTCGCTGCTAGGCGGCCTGCGGGCGGCGGGCCAGCTCATCGCCTACGAGCTGCCGATGGTGCTGGCGGTGGTCGGCGTGGTCATCCAGGCGGGCACGCTCAACCTGCAGCAGATCGTCGCCGCCCAGCACGAGGGCGAGATCTTCGGGTTCGGCGGCATCGGGAACCCGTTCATCTTCACCCAGCTCATCGGCTTCTTCATCTTCGTCGTGGCCATGCAGGCCGAGCTGGCCCAGGCGCCCTTCGACATGCCGATCGCCGAGTCCGAGCTGGTCTCGGGCTACATGACCGAGTACTCGGGCATGCGGTTCCTGCTGTTCTTCATTGCCGAGTTCGCCACCGCCGGCGCCTTCGCCGCGGTGGCGGCCACGCTGTTCCTCGGTGGGTGGGCGGTGCCCGGCCTGCCGCTCGATGCGGGCTACATGAACGTGGTCGGGCCCATCGTGGTGCTGGTGAAGATCATGCTCGTATCGTTCCTGGTCTTCTGGGTGCGGTTCACGTACCCCCGCTTCCGTGAGGACCAGCTCCAGCAGCTCGCGTGGAAGGTCCTCATCCCGCTGTCGCTGGTCAACATCCTGGCGACGATGGCACTCAAGGTGGCGTTCTGATGCCTGCCGCTCCCAAGGTGCCGGGCCTGGTCAAGGGCCTGGGCGTCACGCTCAAGACGATGGGCCGCACGATGTTCCCCGCCCGGGGGGTCAAGACGCTGATCCCCGCCCCCTCCAAGGGCGCGGCCACCGTGCAGTACCCCCACGAGAAGGAGACGCCGGCCCCCCGGGCCCGCGGCGTCATCGCCCTCAAGGAGGAGAACTGCACGGTCTGCATGCTGTGCGCCCGCAGCTGCCCCGACTGGTGCATCTACATCGAGGGCCACAAGGAGACCGCCCCGCCCCGGCGACCGGGCGGCAAGCCCCGCACGGTCAACAAGCTCGACCGGTTCGACATCGACTACGCCCTCTGCATGTACTGCGGCATCTGCGTCGAGGTGTGCCCGTTCGACGCCCTGTTCTGGAGCCCCGAGTACGAGTACTCCGAGCTGCGGCTCGCCGACCTGCTCCACGACAAGGAGCGCCTCGGCGAGTGGATGCAGGCCGTGCCCGACTTCGAGCCCTACGAGGCCGGGTCGGAGCAGAAGGTGCGCAAGGTCCCTCGGTGAGAGTGAGCTGATGGTCGCTCAGAACATCTTCTTCTACGCCATCGCCGCGACGATGGTGGGCGCCGGCCTGGTGGTCGTCACCAGCCGCAACATCGTGCGCGCCGCGCTCGGGCTGATCGTCGTGTTCGGCGGCGTGGCGGCGCAGTTCGTCATCCTGGCCGCCGAGTTCGTGGCCGTCACCCAGGTGCTCATCTACGTGGGGGCGATCATGGTGCTGATCCTGTTCGGCATCATGCTCACCCGGGCCAAGATCGGCCAGGACCCCGAGATGTCGCACGAGCGCTGGTGGGTGGGGGCGATCCCGGCGCTGCTGCTGGTCGGCGTCATGGGCTACGCCCTCATCGACTACTTCGGCGACGACCCGCTGCCCGGCGACCGCCGGGTCGAGGCGGTCAACGGCAGCAACACGGCCACGGTCAGCGACTCGATGTTCGCCCAGTACCTCGTGCCGTTCGAGCTGATCTCGGTGCTGCTGCTGGCCGCGCTGATCGGCGCCATCGTCATCGCCAGGAAGGACCGCTGACGGTGGACGACCTGCTCCTCAACCAGTTCCTGCTGCTCGGGGCGATCCTCTTCGGGATCGGCGTCTACGGGGTCATCGCCCGCAAGAACACGGTGCTCGTGCTGATGTCGATCGAGCTCATCCTGAACGCGGTCAACATCAACCTGATCGCCTTCGGGGCCATGCACGGCGACGTCGCGGGCGCCGTCTTCGCCCTGTTCGTCATCGCGGTGGCCGCGGCCGAGGTCGGCGTGGGCCTCGCCATGGTGCTGATCATCTACCGCAACCGGTCGAGCGTCGATCTCGACGACGTCGACACCATGAGGGGCTGAGTCGTGCTCGAGAACGCCTGGATCATCCCGCTCATCCCCGCGGCGTCGTTCTTCCTGATCCTGCTCTTCGGCAAGCGCCTGCCCCGCAAGGGCAGCGAGCTCGGCGTCGCCGCCGTCGGCATCGCCTTCGTGCTCGCGCTGGCCACCAACGTCCAGTGGTTCGACCACGTCGACGACGGCGGCCACGAGACCGAGCCCCACGCCGAGGAGGTCGTCGACGGCGGCGAGGAGCACGGCCTCGGCACGGTGTCCGTCGGCGGCGAGTCGGCGGCGCCGGCTGCCGCCGCCGCGCCGGCCGCCGAGGAAGAGGTTCACAGCGTCGAGCCGATCGAGAAGGGCTGGACCTGGTTCCAGAACGGCGGCGTCGACATCGAGGTGGGGATGCTGCTCGACGGCCCGGCGGTGATGATGCTCTTCGTCGTCACCCTGGTGTCGCTGCTCGTGCACGTGTACTCGACCGACTACGTAGCCGGCGACCGGCGCTACACCCACTTCTTCGCGTTCCTGTCGCTGTTCACCGCGTCGATGCTCGGCCTGGTCATGTCCAAGACGACCCTGCAGCTCATCGTGTGCTGGGAGCTGGTGGGCGTCTGCTCGTTCGTGCTGATCGGCCACTGGTGGGAGGAGAAGGCCAACAGCGACGCCGCGCTCAAGGCGTTCATCACCAACCGGGTGGGTGACATCGGCCTGCTGGTCGGGATGATCACCCTCTACTTCGCCGCCGGGCAGACCTTCGACATCGTCGAGATCAACACGCTGGCGCTGAACGGCAGCATCAGCCAGACCGCGCTGCTGGTCGCGGCGTGCTCGCTCATCGCCGCGGTCATGTCCAAGTCGGGCCAGTTCATCCTGCACACCTGGCTGCCCGACGCCATGGCCGGCCCCACGCCCGTCTCGGCGCTCATCCACGCCGCCACGATGGTCGTGGCCGGCATCTTCATGGTCGGTCGGCTGTACGGCGTGTTCTTCGAGGGCCTGAGCATCGGCATCTCCAGCGTCAACCTGCTGGCCCTGGTCGGCGGCGTGACCGTCATCGGGGGGGCCGGGCTGGCCTTCGTCCAGAACGACATCAAGAAGGTGCTCGCCTACTCGACGGTGTCCCAGCTCGGCTACATGGTGATGGCACTGGGCATCGGCGCGTGGACCGCCGCCTTCTTCCACCTGTTCACCCACGCCTTCTTCAAGGCCTGCCTCTTCCTCGGCTCGGGCTCGGTCAGCCACGCGGTGCACAGCTTCGACATGCGCGACATGGGTGGCCTGCGCAAGTGGATGCCGCACACCTACAAGACCTTCGTCATCGCCACGGCGGCGCTCATCGGCATCTTCCCGTTCGCCGGGTTCTGGTCGAAGGACGAGATCCTGGCCGGCGCCTCGCAGCTGGGGGGCGAAGGCAACTACACCGCGTTCATGATCGTGGGCATCGTCGGCGCGCTGATGACCGCCGCCTACATGACCCGCACCATCTACCTCACGTTCTTCGGCGAGTTCCGCGGCCACGGCCACCCCCACGAGTCGGGGCCCCGCATCACCGTGCCGCTGTGGATCCTGGCGGTGCTGGGCGTCACGGCCGGGTTCGCCAACATCCCCTCGGCGCTCGCCCCCGACTCGGTGGCGCTGCGCTTCGAGCACTTCTACGAGCCCAGGGCCGACTACTTCCCGGTCGAGAACTTCACGCACCCCGAGTTCTCGCTCGGCATCGCCCTCGGTGCCACCGCCATCGGGCTGTTGGGCATCGGCGCCGCCTACCTCTGGTACTGGCGGGGCCTCGGTCCCCACGGCGTCACCGAGCGCAGCGCGGTGGCCGGCACCGGCTACCGGGTGCTGGTGAACAAGTACTACTTCGACCACCTCTACACCGACGTCATCGCCGGTGGCGTCAAGGGCCCGATCGCCCGTGCCGCCTACTGGATCAACCAGAACGTCATCGACGGCGTCGTCGACGGGGCCGGCCGGCTCTCGACCGCCCTCGGCCGCTTCGTCTACACCCACGTCGACCAGCAGGTGGTCGACGGGGCGGTCAACCGGTCCGCCACGGCCGCCAACAGCAGCGGCCAGGTCCTCCGCCAACTCACGTCCGGCAAGGTGCAGCAGTACGGGGCGCTCCTGTTCGGGGCGGCCGCCGTGTTCGCCGGCGCCATCATCCTCTTCGTCTGACGGCTACCGCCAAGGTTCACGATGGACAACAACCAGTTCCTGACCGATTGGGGCTTGACGCTCATGGTGTTCCTGCCGTTGGCAGGCGCCCTCGTCATGATGGTCATCCCCCGGACCGAGGAGTCCGCCCACAAGTGGGTGGCACTGGCGGTGTCGCTGGCCACCGCCGGCATCGGCGCCGCCGTCATCGCCGACTTCGACTACGGGGCCACCCAGACCCTGCAGTTCG
Source organism: Acidimicrobiales bacterium (assembly GCA_035708905.1). Lineage (GTDB taxonomy): Bacteria > Actinomycetota > Acidimicrobiia > Acidimicrobiales > VFJN01 > ZC4RG19. Next base: position 24,282 of record DASTFE010000049.1, read on the forward strand.
CGGTCAACGAGCGGTGGATCGACGTGATCAACAGCCGCTACGCCATCGGCATCGACGGCCTGTCGATCCCGCTCGTGGCGCTCACGCTGCTGGTGACGCCGGTGTGCATCATCTACAGCTGGAACCACTTCCCCGAGCCCCGCAACCCCAAGGCCCTCCTGATCCTGCTGCTGGTGCTGCACACCGGCATGCTGGGCACGTTCGTGGCCCAGGACCTCATCCTGTTCTTCGTGTTCTTCGAGGTCGTGCTGCTGCCGATGTACTTCCTCATCGGCGTGTGGGGCGGCGAGCAGCGGCAGTACGCGTCGATCAAGTTCTTCCTGTTCACGCTGTTCGGGTCGGCGCTGATGATCGTCAGCTTCCTCGCGCTGTTCTTCGTCACGGGCGGCGAGACGTTCGTGATGAGCGACCTGGCCGAGCTCGTGGCCACGTCCGACGTGTCGCGGCTGACCGGCCTGCTGATCTTCGGCGGCATGTTCATGGGCTTCGGCATCAAGGTGCCGATCTTCCCGTTCCACACCTGGCTGCCCGACGCCCACACCCAGGCCCCGACCGTCGGCTCGGTCATCCTGGCGGCCGTGCTGCTGAAGCTGGGCACCTACGGGTTCGTGCGGGTGGCGCTGCCGATCCTGCCCGAGGCGGCCGTCGAGTGGGCGCCGTGGATCGGCGCGCTGGCGGTGGTCGGCATCATCTACGGCGCGCTCGCCTGCCTGGCCCAGACCGACATGAAGCGGCTGATCGCCTTCTCGTCGGTGGCCCACATGGGCTTCACCATGCTGGGCATCTCGACGCTGACCGACTTCGGCCTCAACGCCGCAGTCATGGGCATGGTCGCCCACGGCCTCATCACCGGCATGCTCTTCTTCCTGGCGGGTTCGGTGAAGGACCGCTACCACACGCTCGAGATCCGCCGGCTGGGCGGCATCCTCGTCTCCGCGCCCCGCATGGGCTGGATCCTGGGCTTCACCGCCATGGCCTCGCTCGGCCTGCCGGGCCTGGCCGGGTTCTGGGGCGAGTTCCCCGCCATCCTGTCGGCCTACCAGCCGGGCGCCGGCCTCAGCGAGGTCACGTTCCGGGTCTACATGGTGGTCGCCGCGGTCGGCACGGTGTTCGCCGCCGGGTACCTGCTCTGGCTCTACCAGCGCACCGCCTTCGGCACGCCGACCGAGGAGTTCGCGGAGGAGGACATCCCCGACGTGACCGCCCCCGAGTGGATCGCCTGGCTGCCGATGCTGGCGCTGATCCTGGTCATCGGCATCTACCCCAACCTGGTGTTCCGGGTGACCGACGACCAGCTCAGCTCGGTGGCCCAGTCGATCGCCGCCGCGGTGGGCGGCTGAGTCGCCGTGTCGCTGCTCGCCTCGCTCGCGCAGGTCCCCCAGGACCCGTTCGCCAGCCCCGAGGTCGACTGGCACGCGCTGGCCCCCGACCTGGTGGTGGTGGGCGTGCTGTGCCTGGTGCTGGTGGCCGACCTGTTCCTGCCCGACGACCGCAAGGGCGTGCTGCCCTCGCTGGCCGGCCTCGGCCTGCTCGGCGCGCTCGTGCCGGTGCTGACGCTGGCCGTCGACGGCACCGACCGCACGATGTTCGGCGGGGCGTACGCGGTCGACAACTTCGCGCTGGTGGTCAAGGCGCTGTTCCTGGTCGCCGGCTACGTCACGGTGCTGCTGTCGACCAACTACATCGCGGAGGGCGACTACGCCGAGGGCGAGTACTACTTCCTGCTGCTGGCCTCGATCCTCGGCATGACGATCATGGGGTCGGCCCGCGACCTCGTCACCATCTTCGTGGCGCTCGAGCTGCTGTCGATCCCCGCCTACCTGCTGGCCGGCTGGCGCAAGCGCGACCGCAAGGGCAACGAGGCGGGCGTGAAGTACTACCTGATGGGCGTCTTCGCCTCGGGCATCCTGCTGTACGGCATGTCGCTCCTCTACGGGGTGACGGGCACCACCCAGCTCGCCGGCATCAGCGAGGCGCTCACGACCGGCGACTCGATCCCGGTCGTCACGCTGGCGGTCGTGCTGGTGATCGCCGGGTTCGCCTTCAAGGTCTCGGCGGTGCCGTTCCACACGTGGGCGCCGGACACCTACGAGGGCGCGCCCACGCCCATCACGGCGTTCCTGTCGGTGTCGTCCAAGGCCGCCGGGTTCGTGGCGCTGCTGCAGCTCGTCGTCATCGGCTTCGCCGGGCAGGCCGAGGTCGTGCGCCCGCTCATGTGGATGCTGGCGGCGCTGTCGATGACCATCGGCAACGTCGTGGCGCTGCGCCAGACCAACCTCGTGCGCATGCTGGCCTACTCGGGCGTGTCGCAGGCCGGGTTCATGCTGGTGCCCCTGGCGGTGGTCGGTCAGATCGGCGGCGACACGCTGACCGCGGTCGTCACCTACCTGCTGATCTACGCGGCGATGAACCTCGGCGCCTTCACCGTGGTGATGGCGGTGGCCCGCAAGACCGGCAGCGCCGACATCACCAGCTTCGGGGGGCTGATCAACTACGCGCCGTCGCTGGCGGTGCTGATGACGATCTTCATGTTCGCACTGGCGGGCATCCCGCCGCTGGGCGGCTGGCTGGCCAAGCTGGTGGTCTTCCGGGCCGTCGTCGACGCCGACACCACCTGGGCGTACGTGCTCGCCGTGGTGATGGCGGTCAACACGGTCATCTCGTTGGCGTACTACGCCAACGTCGCCCGCGAGATGTGGATGAACCCCGCGCCCGACGGCGACGAGGCCCCGATCCGGGTGCCCGTGTCGCTGAGCGCGGCGCTGGCGATCACGGGCGTCATGACGCTGGCCTTCGGCGTGACCCAGTGGGCGACCGAGCTGGGCGACGTGGCCACCTTCGTCGCGTCGTCCGTCCCCTGACACCCGACCGGGGCGTGGCCGCCGCCGTCGCCGACCAGATCCGCCGGCACGGCCCGCTGCCGCTCGACCGGGTCCTCGAGCAGGCGCTCTACGACTCGGACGGCGGGTTCTACGAGGCGGGGGGCCGGGCGGGCGGACGCCACGGCGACTTCCTCACCAGCCCCGAGGTCGGGCCGCTGTTCGGCGCGGTCGTGGCCCGGGCGCTCGACACCTGGTGGCGGGCGATGGGCGAGCCCGACCCCTACGTGGTCGTCGAGGCCGGCGCCGGGACCGGCACGCTGTGCCGCACCGTGCTGGCGGCCGGGCCGGCGTGCGGGCGGGCGCTGCGCTACGTGCTGGTCGAGCGCTCGGCGGCGCAGCGACGGGCGCACGCGGAGCGGCTGCGGCTCGAGGACCCGGCGCTGGCCTTCGCCCCGGTCGACCCCGACACCGAGGCGCCGGTCACCGGCTCGCCCACCGGCCCCATCTGCGTCAGCCTGGCCGAGCTGCCCCGGGTCGCGGGGCCTGCCGTCGTGCTGGCCAACGAGCTGCTCGACAACCTGCCCTTCGGCCTGGCCGAGCGGCGGGGCGGCGCCTGGCACGAGGTGCGCGTCGACCTCGACCCGGCGGCCGAGCCCGGTGGTGCCGGCGGCCGGCTGGTCGAGCGGCTGGTGCCGCTCGCCCCGGACCGGGTCGCCGTGATCGACCCGCTCGCCCCCGGCGCCGCCGACGGCGCCCGCGTCCCGCTGCAGGAGGCGGCCCGCACCTGGCTGCGCGACGCCCTGGCGGTGGCCGGCGCCGGCGGCCGCGTGGTCGTGGTCGACTACGCGGCCACCACCGCGGCGCTCGCCGCCCGCCCGCAGGCCGAGTGGCTGCGCACCTACCGGGGCCACGCCCGGGGTGGCGACCTCCTCGACGGCCTGGGCGAGCAGGACGTCACCTGCGAGGTGGCGCTCGACCAGCTCGCACTGGTGCGGCCGCCGACGTCGGACACCAGCCAGGCAGACTGGCTGCGCGCCCACGGCATCGACGACCTGGTGGCCGAGGGCCGGCGGACGTGGGCCGAGCGGGCCCACGTCGGCGACCTGCCCGCGCTCGCGGCCCGCAGCCGCATCGGCGAGGCCGAGGCCCTGCTCGACCCGGCCGGGCTGGGCGCGTTCCGGGTCGTCGAGTGGGTGCGCTGACCCGGCGAGGGGCCCCGGGCGTCGGACGAGCCGTACCATCCTGCAGGTGACGCAGGCGGACCATGTGGCGACGACCCGGGCGTCCTACGACGCAACAGCCGAGGTGTATGCGCAGCTGGTCGGCACCGAGGTCTCCGCCGCCACCGAGGCACCGCTCGACAGGGCCTTGCTGGCGGCCTTCGTCGAGGTCGTCGGACGGGGCCCTGCGCGTCGTGTCGCCGACGTGGGCTGCGGGCCGGGCCGGGTGGCGGCGTTCCTGGCCGGGCACGGCATCGAGATGGTCGGCGTCGACGTGTCACCGGCGATGCTCGCCGTGGCCCGCGACGCCCATCCGGGCATCCAGTTCGCGGAGGGACGGCTCACCGCGCTGCCGGTGCCCGACCGGTCCCTCGCGGGCGCCGTCTGCTGGTACTCCGTCATCCACACGCCTCCCGAGCAGCTTCAGGGTGTGTGCGCCGAGCTGGGGCGCGTCCTGGCTCCCGGAGGTCATCTCCTCATGGCCTTCCAGGCAGGCAGCGGCGAGCAGGTGCATCGAACCGAGGTCTACGGCACCGAGGTGTCGCTGACCAGCTACAGGCACGCTCCAGACGAGGTCGTCCGGTGCCTCACCGAGGCCGGGTTCGAGGTGCGGGCCCGAGCCGTGCGCGAACCGGAGCTCGCCCACGAGTCGACGCCGCAGGCCTTCGTCCTCGCCCGCACCGGCGGCCTTGGCAGGTAGCCGCGCTCGACCACCACGGACGATGAGCCTCGCTCGGCCCCGGGTTGCGGGTCGCCCGGCTAGCCGGCCGGCCTCGGTGGACTCAGGGCGATCGTGCCGAGGGCGGTGCCCACCAGGCGACCGTCGTTCTCGCAGTCGACCGAGACGACCGCCGTCTTCTTCGACAGCGACAGCACCCGGCTGCTGGCCCGCAGGACGCCGGGGCGGGTCGGTGCCAGGTAGTTGATCTTGAACTCGAGCGTGGCCGGCCAGGTGCCGCGCGGGACGATCGGGAAGACGGCCGAGCCGAGCACGTGGTCGACGAGCGAGGCGAGCACCGCACCGTGGGCCGCGCCGAACGGGTTGAGCAGGTGTTCGCCGACGTCGAGCTCGGCCACGCACCGGCCCGGCTCGACCTCGGTGAACCGGATGTCGAGGTAGCCGGGCACGCCGGTGTCGGAACCCTCCGGCGCGAGCGACCCGCGCAGCATCATGTGCGCGAGCTCCTGATCGAAGCGATCACTCCAGTCGGTCGTATCGGTCACGTCGTCTCCATGTGGCGGCAGCACGGTGCAGGCGGTCGGCGTGGAGCTCAGGCGCCCCGGTGGCCGGTCCCTGCGGCGACCTCGCACTGTAGGGGCGGCGCGCAGCTGCCTGGTCGCTGTCGGGTCGAGCGCGGGCGTCGGCAGCGAGCGCCGTCGGGGGGCCGTTGGGTCGGCGGCCTTGCTGTGCGACCCGGTGGCGGGCATGGTGGGTGGGGATGGATGGCGACGACACGCCTGAACGCACCCGGCCGCCGGCGCCCGACTTCCGCAGCCTCGGTTGGCGCGCAGCCAACACGTTCGTGAGCGCGCTCGCACGGGCCGGCGTGGGGCCCATCCATCTACTGACCACACGCGGCGCCAAGAGCGGGCAGCCGCACACGGTCCCCGTGGTCCCGGTCGACCACGACGGGAAGCGGTGGCTCGTCGCCCCCTACGGAGCGGTCGCGTGGGTGCACAACGTCCGCGCCGCGGGCCGGGTGAGGATGCGGTACGGCCGCACAACGCGGGAGTACGCGACCCGTGAAGTCGCTGCGGACGAGGCTGGACCCGTTCTCAAGCGCTATGTCGCCGTCGCCACCAAGACGAAGACGCGATTCGAGGCGACGCCAGACGCTCCCGTGGAGGACTTCGTCGCCGAGGCGGACCGTCATCCCGTGTTCGAGCTGGTCGAGATCGCCAGCGAGGGGTCCTAGCCCACTGCGGCTTCCACTACCGCCTCCGCGAGCACCCGCCGCCGACCCCACCACCCCGGGCCCCACGTGACGGCCTCGCCCGGCTCGGGCTGGTCAGCGCCCGCGCCGGCGACCGGCTGGAACACGATCCGCACGTCGGCTGACTCGCCCTACCGATCGTCTTGCTCGGCAGCCTCGGCGGCGAGCAGCCGCTCGATGCCGCCGATGATGAAGTCGACGCCCAGCTCGAACTCCTGGTCGAAGTCGGTCGGCTTCATCTCGCCCACGGCGGCCAGGTGGGGGAACCGCTGGGGATCGACCGCGCCGCTCAGCGGCACCGGTGGGGTGCCGGCCCGCACCTCGTCGCCCACCTGCTCGGACACGTGGCCGAGGGTGAACCCGGCGATGACGCCGAGCACCCGGTCGGCGGTGGCCAGGTCGAGCCCGACCGAGCGCAGCTCGGCGAGCGCCGAGTCGACGAAGGCGGCGATGCCCTCGGTGGACAGCGGCCGCCGGCCCACGAGCCGCACGACGTTGGGGTGGTCGAGCAGCACCCCCCGGTAGGCGGCCACGTGGCGCCGGAGGCGGTCCTGCCACCGTCCCGGGCCGGGCACGATCAGCGGCATCTGCCGGAAGACCTGCTCGACCACGCCGTCGATCAGGTCCTCCTTGCTCTCGACGTAGCTGTAGAGCGACATCGCCTCGACGCCCAGCTCGCGGCCGAGCCGGCGCATGGTCAGCGCCGCGACGCCCTCGCGGTCGACCAGGTCGAGCGCCGCGCGCAGCACGCGATCGCGCGACAGCGGGGTGCGGCGGGCGGCCATGGCACACGATGGCACGTCACGTCGCGTGGCGGCCACCGTTCCAGGACCCGACGTGGCGCACCGGGTGCGGTGGCGTCCGTACGGTCGCCGGAGGGCGCTGCCGGTAGGCTCGCATCCGGTTCGACCGCATCCACGAGGGGGAAGTGCCATGGCGCCCGAGCCGCAGACGGCGACAGGGAGCGACGTGCCGCAGGGGGCCGCGATCGAGGACTACTTCGTCGAGGATCGCACGTTCCCCCCGCCCGACGGCTTCAAGGCCGACGCCCTGGTCACGGGGGCCGAGATCTACGACGAGGCCGAGGCCGACTGGCAGGGCTTCTGGGCCCGGCAGGCCGCCGACCTGGTGTCGTGGTACGACGAGTGGCACACCGTGCTCGAGTGGGACCAGCCCTTCGCCAAGTGGTTCGTGGGCGGCACCCTCAACGTGTCGTACAACTGCCTCGACCGCCACGTCGAAGCCGGCCAGGGCCAGCGGGTCGCCTACCACTGGGAGGGCGAGCCCGGCGACACCCGCACCATCACCTACGCCGACCTGCTCGCCGAGGTGCAGCGGTTCGCCAACGTGCTCAAGGGCCTGGGCGTGAGCAGGGGCGACCGGGTGGCCATCTACATGCCTATGATCCCCGAGCTGCCGGTGGCCATGCTGGCCTGCGCCCGCATCGGCGCCCCCCACTCGGTGGTGTTCGGCGGGTTCTCCGCCGACTCGCTCGCCGACCGCATCAACGACGCCGAGTGCAAGGTGCTGGTCACCGCCGACGGCGGCTTCCGGCGGGGGCAGGCCCACCTGCTCAAGCCGATCGCAGACGTGGCGATCGCCTCGACGCCCTCGATCGAGCACGTCGTGGTGGTCGACCGTGTCTCCGGCCACTCCGAGGCGGCCGGCGTCGAGGTGGCCATGACCGAGGGCCGCGACCACTGGTACCACGACCTGATGGACGAGGCCGCGCCCGTGTGCGAACCCGAGCGCATGGACAGCGAAGACCTGCTCTACCTGCTCTACACCTCGGGCACCACGGCCAAGCCCAAGGGCATCATGCACACCACGGGCGGCTACCTGACCCAGGTCGCCTTCACGCACAAGTACGTCTTCGACCTCGACCCCGACCGTGACGTCTACTGGTGCGCGGCCGACATCGGCTGGGTGACGGGCCACAGCTACATCGTCTACGGGCCCCTCACCAACGGGGCCACCAGCGTCATCTACGAGGGCACGCCCGACACGCCCGGCCGCGACCGGCTCTGGTCGATCGCCGAGAGCTACGGCGTCACCATCCTCTACACGGCCCCCACCGCCATCCGCACCTTCATGAAGTGGGGCACGCAAGAGCCCGAGCGCCACGACCTGTCCAAGCTGCGCCTGCTGGGCTCGGTCGGCGAGCCCATCAACCCCGAGGCGTGGATGTGGTACTGGCAGCACATCGGCGGCGGGCGGTGCCCGGTGGTCGACACCTGGTGGCAGACCGAGACCGGCGCCATCATGATCGCCCCGCTGCCCGGCGCCACCACCCTCAAGCCGGGGTCGGCCACCTTCCCGCTGCCGGGCATCGGCGCCGAGGTGGTCGACGACGAGGGCAACCGGGTCGAGAAGGGCGGCGGGTACCTCACGCTGACCCGCCCGTGGCCTTCGATGCTGAGGGGCATCTACGGCGACCCCGAGCGCTACCGCGACACGTACTGGTCCCGCTTCCGCGACCGCTACTTCGCGGGCGACGGCTGCAAGGTCGACGAGGACGGCTACCTGTGGCTGCTCGGCCGGGTCGACGACGTCATGAACGTGTCGGGCCACCGCATCTCGACGACCGAGGTCGAGTCCGCCCTCGTCGACCACGACGCCGTGGCCGAGTCGGCGGTGTGCGGCGCCACCGACCCGGTGACCGGCCAGGCGATCGTCGCGTTCGTCACGGTGCGGGGCGGCGTCGACGCCACGTCCGACCTGGGCGACGAGCTGCGGGCCCACGTCGCCGGCAAGATCGGCCCCACCGCCCGGCCGAAGATGATCATCTTCACCGACGAGCTGCCCAAGACCCGCTCGGGCAAGATCATGCGCCGCCTGCTGCGCGACGTGGCCGAGGGCCGGGCGCTGGGCGACACCACCACGCTGGCCGACCCCGGGGTCGTCGACGAGATCCGCAAGCGGGCGCAGTCCCAACCCCAGGAGGACTGACGTGGCGGCGGCGGGCTCGGTGGGCGCGGGGCTCGGGGTCAGGGCCCGGGGGAGGTTGCGCTGGACGTCCTGATCCGTGCCGCCGAGTGGCACGACGCCCCCGCGATCGGCACCGTGTGGCAGCGGGCCGCGCTCGTGGGCTACGAGGGGATCTTCCCGCCCGGCGCCCCGACCCCCTCGATCGAGCTGCTCACCGAGCGGTCGCGCCAGGCGATCGCCGCCCAGGGCTACAACACGCTGGTGCTGGTCGCATGCCTCACCGGCCCGGAGGGCCAGGTTGTGGGCACGGTGGCGGCGGTGCCCGACTCCGACGAGACCAGCCGCGCCCAACTGCTGCGCCTGTACGTCGACCCGGGCCACTGGGGGCGGGGGATCGGGCGCCGGCTGCACGACAGCGCGCTGGGGCACCTGCGCGACGCCGGCTACCGGGTGGTGGTGCTGTGGGTCCTCGAGCGCAACGTCCGGGCCCGGACCATGTACGAGCGGTGGGGGTGGCGGGCCACGCCCGGCCGGCAGACCGACTACCCGGGCGTCACCGAGGTCTGCTACCTGCGCATGTTGTGAGCGGTCCGGCGTGGCCGGGGTGCCGCGGCGGTAGGTTCGTCGGGTGGCTGCACAGGCTCACCGTGTGACACCCGACCACTGGTCCTGGCGCGACGCGCCCGTCGAGCCGGGCCAGGCGGTGGTGTTCGACATGGACGGCGTGCTGTCGGACGCGTCGAGCCGCCAGCACTTCCTCGACTCGCCCCGGCGCGACTGGGACGCCTTCTTCGCCGCCTGCGGCGACGACGAGCTGATCGACGAGGTGGCCCGCCTGCTCGAGGTGCTCGACGCGGCCCACCACGTGATCCTGCTGACGGCCAGGCCGCTGCGGGTGCGGCCCCAGACGCTGGCCTGGCTCGACCGCTACAAGCTGCGGTGGGACCTGCTGATCATGCGCGACTACGGCGACTACTCGGCGTCGCGCTCGTTCAAGCGCCAGGCAGTGGACGACCTGCGCGACTACGGGTTCGACCTGCGGCTGGCGTTCGAGGACGACCGCCGCAACGTGGACATGTTCCACCGCGAGGGCATCCCCTGCGTGTACATCCACTCCGGGTACTACGACTGACCGCGCCCCCCGAGCGTGCAGCGGGCTCTCAGCGTTTTCCCAGGGGCGGGCGGTACGTTGGGGCCCGTGAAGAACACCTTCAAGACGTTCGTCCTGCTCGCCGGGCTCGGCGGGCTGCTGGTGATCATCGGCCAGCTCATCGGGGGTGCCCAGGGCGCCGTCATCGGCTTCGCGCTCGGCATCGCGATCGTCGGCTTCTCGTACTGGAACAGCGACAAGCTGGCCATCCGCGCCGCCCGGGCCGAGCCCGTGACCGAGCAGCAGATGCCCGAGTACTACGCCATCGTGCGCGAGCTCACCCAGCAGGCCGGCATGCCGATGCCCAAGCTGTACGTGACGCCCGACCAGCAGCCCAACGCCTTCGCCACCGGGCGCAACCCCGAGCACGCGGCCGTGGCCGTGACCCAGGGCATCCTGCGCATCCTCGACTGGAACGAGCTGCGGGGCGTGCTGGCCCACGAGATCAGCCACGTCGGCAACCGCGACATCCTCATCGGCTCGGTGGCGGCCGCCATCGCCACGGGCATCACGCTCATCGCCACCTTCCTGCGGTTCTCGGCGTTCTTCGGGGGTGGTCGCGACGACGACAACAACCCCCTCGCGCTGCTGGCCTTGGCCATCCTGGCCCCGCTGGCCGCCGGCCTGCTGCAGATGGCGCTCAGCCGCAGCCGCGAGTTCGAGGCCGACCGCACCGGCGCCCGCCTCATCGGCGACGGCGAGTCGCTGGCCCGGGCGCTGCAGAAGCTCGAGGCGGGGGCCCGCCAGGTCCCCATGGACATCGACCCGGCCCACGCCTCGGCGTTCATCGTCAACCCGCTGACGGGCCGCAAGATGAGCTTCGCCAACCTGTGGCGCACCCACCCCTCCACCGACGACCGGGTGGCCCGGCTGCGGAGCGGCGAGTGGCGCCGCTAGGGATCAGTCGCGGAAGTTCGTGAACTGCAGGGGGATGCCGAAGTCCTCCTCGCGCATCGCCTGGATGGCCGCCTGCAGGTCGTCGCGCTTCTTGCCGGTGACCCGTAGCTGATCGCCCTGCACCTGGCTCTGCACGCCCTTCAGCCCCAGCCCCTTGATGAACTTGTTGAGGGTCGTGGCCTTGTCGCGCGAGATGCCCGCCACCAGGTTGACGTGCTGGCGGGCCGTCCCGCCCGAGGCCTCCTCGACCTTCTGGTAGTCCAGCGCCTTGAGCGACACCTTGCGCCGCACCAGCTTCTCTTCGAGGACCTGGCGCAGGGCGTTGAGCCTGTCCTCGCTGACGCTGTGCAGCGTGATGGCGTGCTCGCCCAACTCGACCGTGCTGTTCGTGCCCTTGAAGTCGTACCGGTTGGCGACCTCGCGCGACGCCTGGTCGACGGCGTTGCGCACCTCCTGCATGTCGATCTCGGAGACCACGTCGAAGCTCGGCATGGCGTCGAGGGTAACGCCGGCGGGTGCCCCGGGGCGGCGACGCGGTGACGTGGGCCGACGCGTCGAGACGTGACGATCGCATGACGAAGCACTACTGAGTAGTGACTACTGAGTAGTGTTCCGGTGATACTCGCGGCATGTCGGTGCCCGATGGCCTCCTGGTGCTCCTGCGGGACGAGCCCAAGCACGGCTACCAGCTGGCGACCGACTTCTCGAGCCGCACCGCCGGCCGATGGGCCCTCAACACCGGGCAGGTGTACACCACGCTCGACCGCCTGGCCCGCGACGGGCTCGTCGCGCCCGACGGCACCGACCCGGCCGAGCCGCGCCGCCGCCGGTACCGGCTGACCGACGAGGGCCGCGCCCGGGCCGACCGGTGGCTGGCCGAGGCACCGGCCGCCGCCCCGAGCCGCGACGACCTGGTGCTGCGCGTGCTGCTCACCGCGGCCGTCGACCCGGTCACCGCCAGGACCGTCGTGGACGCCCAGCGTCGCCAGCTCGTCGCACGCCTCCAGGAGATCCGCCACGCCCAGCGGGCGGCGGGCGACGACCTGGTCCCGCGGATGGCCGCGGACGCCGGCGCCACCCGGCTCGAAGCCGACCTGCGCTGGCTCGACCTCTGCGACGAGCGCCTCCGTGCCGCCCAGCCATCCGGGCGAGCGGCGCCATCCGATCCCGACGCACCCCAGGAGGGCCGCCCGTGAGTCGCCCACCCGTCCTGCACCTCGACCACGTGGTGGCCGACCGGCCCGGGGGCCGCGGCCCCGTCAGGGTGGTCGACGACGTCACCCTCTCGGTCGCCCCCGGCGAGATGGTCGCCCTCATGGGGCCGTCCGGCTCGGGCAAGACCTCGATCGTCCACCTCGCATGCGGCCTCCTCGCCCCCACCTCGGGCACCGTGTGGCTGCTGGGCGCGCCGGTCCCGTTCTCGGACCGGGCCCGCTGGTCACGGGCCCGCCGCCGCGCCATCGGCATGGTGCACCAGCGCCTCGACCTGCTGCCCGGCCTCTCGGTGCTCGACAACGTCGCCCTGCCCCTGCTGCTCGACCGCGCCCCGGTCGGGCGGGCCCACGCGCAGGCCCGCGACGCGCTGGCCCGGGTCGGTGTCGCCGAGCTGGCCGACGCGTCACCCGCCGAGCTGTCGGGCGGCGAGCAGCAGCGAGTGGCCATCGCCCGGGCCACGCTCTGGCCGCGTCGGCTCGTGCTGGCCGACGAGGCGACCGCCGCGCTCGACAGCCATGCGGCCGATTCGGTGGTCGAGCTGCTGGCCGGCCTGGCGGCGGACGGCGCGGCCGTGCTGATGGCGACGCACGACACCCGCCTGGCCAGCTGGGCCGATCGCGTCGTCTACCTCTGCGACGGTCGCGAGGCCCCCGACCCCCGCGCCACCCTGCTCCCGGGGAGCCCGCGGTGAGCCGTCTCGTCCGCCGGCTGGTGGTGGCCGACCTGCGCGCGGCACCGGGCCGG
>DASTFE010000050.1:0-14211 GCA_035708905.1 Acidimicrobiales bacterium
CGACCGGGCCATGGCCATGTTGCGGGCCAAGCTGGCCGACCTCGAGCGGGCCGAGCGCGAGGCCGAGCTCGACGAGATCCGGGGCGACCAGCAGCGGGTGGGCTTCGGCAGCCAGATCCGCAGCTACGTCATGCAGCCCTACCAGATGGTCAAGGACCTGCGGTCCGACCACGAGACCGGCAACGTGTCGGCGGTGCTCGACGGCGACCTCGACCCGTTCATGGAGGCCTACCTCCAGTGGCGGCGAGCCGGTCCCGAGACGCCGTGAGGATCCGACAAGCGCCACATCCCGGCGAGTAACTTTGATGCGCGATGTTCGGGATACCGCGCGGTATCTGTAATCTCGTCGCAATGACTGGGGACCGACGCACCACAGGCCGCCTCGTGCGGCGCGGGCGAGGACGATGATCACCTTCGAGCACGTCAGCAAGATCTACAAGGGCGATGTCGAGGCGCTGCACGGCGCGTCGGCCACCATCGAGAAGGGCGAGTTCGTCTTCCTCGTGGGGCCGTCGGGGTCGGGCAAGTCGACGATGCTGCGCCTCATCAACCGGGAAGAGACGGCCGACAAGGGTCGCATCTTCGTGGCCGGCAAGGACATCGCCCGGCTGTCGTCGTGGCGGGTGCCCTACCTGCGGCGCAACATCGGCTGCATCTTCCAGGACTACAAGCTGCTGGCCAGCAAGACGGTCTACGACAACGTGGCCTTCGCCCTCGAGGTCATCGGGCGCCCACGCCACGTGGTCAAGGCGCAGGTGCCGGCCATCCTCGAGCTGGTGGGCCTCGACGGCAAGGCGCAGAACCTGCCCGAGGAGCTGTCCGGCGGCGAGCAGCAGCGGGTGTCGATCGCCCGGGCCTTCGTCAACCGGCCGCTGATCCTGCTGGCCGACGAGCCCACCGGCAACCTCGACCCGGCCACCTCGGTGGGCATCATGCGCCTGCTCGACCGCATCAACCGCACGGGCACGACCGTCGTCATGGCCACCCACGACCGCTCGATCGTCGACACCATGCAGCGCCGGGTGATCGAGCTCGAGCAGGGCGAGATCGTCCGCGACCAGGCCCGGGGGGTGTACCAGTGAAGTTCGACTACATCTTTCGCGAGACCGTCAACAACCTGCGGCGCAACGTCACGCTGACGATCGCCGCCATCATGACCGTGGCGGTGTCGCTGGCGCTGTTCGGCTCGACGCTGCTGGTGCGCCAGGGCGTCGACAACGTGACGGTCCGCTGGCGCGACGGCATCGAGCTCATCGCCTTCCTCCGGGCCGACGTCACCGACGAGCAGCGCACGGCCATCGAGGCCGTCCTCGACGAGAGCCCCGAGGTCGCAGACGTGCGCTACGTCGACCGCGAGGCCAGCCACAGCGAGGCGATGCGCCTGTTCGAGCGCAACGAGGCCATGCGGGCCAAGCTCGAGGCCAACCCCGACCTGGTGCCCGACTCCTACCGCGTCAGCCCGGCCTCGAACGAGATCGACCTGATGGCCAGCCTGGGCCAGCAGCTCGCCGAGCAACCGGGGGTGCTCGAGGTCACCGACGTGTCCGACAGCGTCAAGACCGTCACGGGCGTGTCCACCTTCGCCCAGCGGGCGATGCTCGTGGTCGGCGTCGGTCTGCTGGTCGCCGCGCTGCTGCTCATCCTCAACGCCATCCGCATGGCGATGTTCGCCCGCCGGCGCGAGATCGAGGTGATGAAGCTGGTGGGCGCCACCAACTGGTTCATCCGCGTGCCGTTCATGCTCGAGGGCATCGTCCAAGGGCTGGTCGGCGCCGGTCTGGCGCTGGGCGCCGTGTTCGGCCTCGACCGGTTCATGCAGCGGGCGGCCGAGCACGAGGACTATCGCAACATCATGGAGGGCTTCGTGGCCACCTCCACCGAGCTGTGGGGCACGGCGGCCGTCGTGATCGCGCTCGGCGTGGTCATCGGCGCTGCGGGTTCGGGGTGGGCCCTCAGCCGGTTCCTCCGGGTGTGACCGTGGCGGGCGACGCGCCGGCGGGCCTGGTGATCCACCCGGCGACCGCCGACCGCTGGGACGACGTGTGCGCCCTCGCCGGCGAGCGCGGCTTCACCAGCGGGTGCTGGTGCATGTGGTGGCGGATGTCGGCCGACGAGTGGCGGTCGACCCCGGCGCGGGCGCGCCGCGACGCTCTTGCCGACCTGGTGGCGGCCGGCTCGGCGCCCGGCCTGCTGGCCTACCGCGACGGCGCGCCGGTGGGATGGGCCGCCGTGGCGCCCCGCGCCGAGTACCCGCGACTGAACCGGTCGCAGAAGCTGAAGCCGGTCGACGACACCCCGGTGTGGTCGGTCACCTGCTTCACCGTCGACCGGTACCACCGGCGGCACGGGGTGGCCGAGGCCCTGCTCGACGCCGTGGTCGACCACGCGACCGCCTGCGGCGCGACCGTCGTCGAGGGCTACCCGATCGACACCGCGGGCGGGCGCCGGCCAGGCGCCGACCTGTTCACGGGCACGCTGGCCATGTTCGAGCGTGCCGGCTTCGAGGAGGTGGCCCGCCGGGGCGGCCGGCCCATCGTGCGCAAGCTGGTCAGCGCCGGCGGAAGAGGCTCGCGACCGTGAACGAGACCGGCAGGGGCTCGGCGAGCTTCACCCGCTCGCCGGTGTCGAGGACGGTCTCGTAGTCGTCGCCGGCCAGCCGCAGGGCGGTGAACCGGCGCTCGGCGGTGGTGCCGTCGACCAGCCAGTAGTGCTCGATGCCGGCCTGGGCGTAGACGGCGCGCTTGGTGACCCTGTCGTGGAGCCGGGTGCCGGGCGACAGGATCTCGACCACCAGCAGCACCGGGAGCGTCAGCAGCTTCTCGCCGACGCTGTCGTGGTGCACGACGACCAGGTCGGGCTCGAGCACCTGGTCGCCGGGCAGCCGCAGGCCGACGGGGGCGTCGAACACCTCGTGGTCGGGTGGTGCCGCGTCCTCGAGCAGGCGCTGCAGGTTGCGGGAACACCGTTGGTGGCCGGTCACGGGCGTCGGGGACACGACGATCGTCCCTCCGATGAGCTCGTAGCGACGGCCGTCGTCAGGCATGGCCTCCCAGTCGGCGACGGTGAAGCCGTCGCCCACCACGGTGGTGTCGTCACCCAGTGGGCTGGTCATGAGCGTCATCGAACCTTCCGAGGTCGCGCGGGCGTGCGTCGGGCCAGCGTGCTGGCGATGCGAGCTGGCGATGCCGGCCGGCGCGACCGCCGCGGCGACGATCAGGCTACACGGGGGCCGTGACGGCGAGCGCGCCGCCGGTCAGGCACCCAGCTCGACCGGCAGGGCGTCGAGGCCCCGGAGGACGATGCGGCCGTTCCACGCCGCTGTGTCGGTGGCCAGCTCGATGCGCGGGAACCGGCGCACCAGGGCGGGCACTGCCTCGGCGCCCTCGAGCCGGGCCAGCGCCGAGCCCAGGCAGTGGTGGATGCCGCTGCCGAACGACAGGTGGCCGCTCGCGCCCTCGCGCCCCACGTCGAGGTCGGCGGCGGTCGGCCCCCACCTGTCCTCGTCGCGGTTGGACGACCCCAGCAGCGTCAGCACCAGCTCGCCGGTGCCGATGGCCTCGCCGCCGATCTCGATGTCGGTGGTGGTGATGCGGCGCGACACCTGCACCGGGCTGTCGTAGCGCAGCAGCTCGTCGACCGCGTTGGCGTCGAGCGACGGGTCGGCGGCCAGCCGCTCGAACTGGTCGCGGTGCCGCAGCAGGGCGAGCGTGCCGTTGCCGATCAGGTTGACGGTCGTCTCGTGGCCGGCGATGTAGAGCAGCACCACCTGGTCGCGCAGCTCGTCGTGGGTCAGCCGGTCGCCGTCCTCCTCCGCGGCGATGAGGGCGCTGAGCAGGTCGTCGGCCGGGTTGCGCCGCTTCCACGCGATGGCGTCGTCGATGTGGCGCAGCATGTTCTCGGCCGCGGCCACCATGCGCCGCATCGTCGCCTCGTCGTTGAAGGGCTCGATCGAGTTGGTCATCTCGTGCGACCAGGCCCGGAGCTGGTCGCGGTCGCCCTCGGGCATGCCGAGCAGCTCGCTGATGACCATGAAGGGCAGGGGGAAGGCGAACCGGGCGATCACGTCGACGGGCTCGCCGTCGCGGGCTGCCGCCGCCATGTCGTCGAGCAGGCCGCCCACGAGCTGCCGCACCCGCTCGCGGAGCCGCTCGACCCGGCGGACCGTGAACGCGCTGGACACCAGGCGGCGCAGCCGGGTGTGGTCGGGCGGGTCGAGGCTGAGGATCGAACGGGTGCGCTCGCTGAGGTTCTCGGCCAGGTCGTCGGGCAGGGGAGGGACGATCACGTTCGTGGCGTTGCGCTCGTCGACGCTGGTGCCGGCCAGGCGCAGGAGGTGGAAGCAGTCCTCGTAGTGCGACAGCACCCGCAGGCCCAGCGGGTTTCGGTGCACGCGGCCCTGGGCGCGGATCGCGGCGTACTGCGCGTAGGGATCGGCGGCGAACCCGGGCGCGAACGGGTTGTACGCAGGCTCGTCGGCCGGCGCGGCGTCGGTGCCCGCGGCCGGCCCGTCGGCAGGGAGCTCGCTGGTCGGGGCATCGCTGGTCGGGGCATCGCGGGCGGCAGCGTCCACGGGTCCAAGGTTTTCGCACTTGTGGTGCAAGTGCAAGGGGTGGTCGCCGGCCGCGTGCCAGGCTTCCTGCGACCATGCCCGGCCAGCCGTCTCCCGTCCCGCCCGCGGCCGGCGCCGCCCCCGCCGGCGCGCCCCCCGGCCCTGCACCGCCGCCCACGGTCGATCTGGCCCTCCTCGCTCTGGCGGTGGTGGCCGTGTCGACGTCGGCGCCGCTGATCCGCGCCGCGGACGCCCCGTCGCTCGCCATCGCCTTCTGGCGCAACGCCCTGGCGCTGCCGGTGCTCGGTGCCCTGGTGCTGGCGCGGCGGCGGACGCGGCGCGAGGTGCGCCGCCTCGACGCCCGCGAGCGCCGGCTGATCGTGCTGGCCGGGTTGTTCCTGGCGGCCCACTTCGCCACGTGGGTGCCGAGCCTCGCCTTCACGTCGGTGGCGTCGTCGGTGGCGCTGGTGGCGACCCAGCCCGTCTGGGCCGCCCTCATCGCCCGCTGGCGGGGGCACCACGTGCCCCGCCTGGCCTGGTGGGGGATGGCGGCGGCGATGGCCGGCACCGTGGCGCTGACCGGCGTGGACGTCTCGATCGCCCCGCGCGCCCTGTTCGGCGACCTGCTGGCCCTGACCGGCGGGGCCCTGGCGGCGGCGTACGTCACCGTGGGCGCCGAGGTGCGCCGCACGGTGTCGACGGCGGTCTACGCCACCGCCTGCTACGCCACCGCCGCGGCGGTGCTGCTCGTGGTGTGCGGCGTGGGCAGCCAGCCGCTCACCGGCTACGACGGCGCGACCTGGCTGGCGTTGGTCGGCACCGTGGTGGGTCCCCAGCTGCTGGGCCACACGCTGGTCAACCGGGTGCTGCGGACGACCAGCCCGTTGGTGGTGTCGGTGGCGATCCTGTTCGAGATCGTGGGGGCGGCCGTCATCGCCTGGGTGGCCTTCGGCGAGGTGCCGCCGGCCTCGGCCGTGCCCGCCGCGGCGCTGATCGCGGCCGGGGTGGTGCTGGTGGTGCGGGCCAACGCGTCCGCCCGGCCGGTGGCCAGCGCGCCGCCGGTCGAGTGAGCACGTTCAGGACCGGCAGCCGTGGCGCACTACGGTCAGCGGTCGTGCGCGTGGTGTGGATCGTGGCCGTGGTCCTGCTGGTGATCGGCCTGGGGGCGTGGGCGACCACGTGCACGGGGCCGCGACCGCAGCCGACGGGCGAGACGATCCCGCCCGACGAGGTGTTGACGACGCTCGCCCCCGGAGGCACGGAACCGGGAGGCTGAGCGCCGCCAGGGCGTCACCCGAGGCGCCGCCGATCACCGGTGCCGGGATCCGTGTGCAGCGATCCGTGTGCAGGAATGGTTGATGGGCAACCACTTCTGCACCAAGGTGCGCGGGCACGCATCGTACGTGCGCACGGGCTGGCCGCCGCGTGCGCCAAGTGGAGCTGGGGGGAATCGAACCCCCGTCCGTCGAGCGGTCGCCGACCGCGCTACGACCATTCCCGAGTGCTGCGGCTCACGGCTGCCGCACCGCCGGGTCGGTTGGCCCCCGGAGGGGCCGCCGCCGGGTCTTTCCCCGAGGTCAGCGGTCTTTCACGCCGTCAGCGGTCTTTCCCGCCGTCAACCACCGCTTCTGTTGCCAGGCTGCGGTGGTCTGGCCCCGCGTGCCATCGCTGGTCGCTATCGCTCTCGTTGCACCTGGTTGATCAGGCGGCGAGTGCGTACTGCTTGTTATCGGCAGTTGTGGTTTGTGCCCCGTTTAAGGAGTCTGAGCAACTCCGGTCGCACGATTCGCCTTCCGGTCTCGACGTCGAAACCGATCAGCCCCTTGTCAAACAGCATCACGAGTCTACCGCCCGGACGTGACACCGAGACCCGCCGGCCGGCACCCGGGCTGATTCGCACGGCCCCGCTCACGCTGTCACGCTTCGGTGCATGGTCGACGCCCGGTCGTGGGGTGAGCGCGACGCCGCGGTGGTGTGGCACGGGTTCACGCAGATGGCGAGCTACCTCGACAACGAGCCGGTCGTCGTCGAGGCGGGGGAGGGGCGCGAGCTCGTCGACGTCGAGGGTCGCCGCTACCTCGACGCCATCTCGTCGCTGTGGGTCACCACGCTGGGCCACCGCGTGCCCGAGCTCGACCAGGCAGTGCGCGACCAGCTCGACCGGGTGGCCCACTCGACCCTGCTGGGCAACGGCAACCGCATCGTCGTCGAGCTGGCCGAGGCGCTCGCCGCCGTGGTGCCGGTCGACGGGCCCCACTTCCTGTTCGCGTCCGACGGCGCCGCCGCAGTCGAGCAGGCGCTGAAGATCGCCTTCCAGCACTGGGCCAACCTCGGCGTCGAGGGGCGGACCGGGTACCTCGCGCTGGGCCACGCCTACCACGGCGACACGGTCGGCTCGCTCTCGCTGGGCGCCGGCGGCTTCGGAACCGACCTGTTCGAGCCGCTGCGGTTCGGCGGCTTCGGCGCCGTCGGTGGCAGCCCCGTGGTCCGGGCCCCCGGCTACGACGACCCGCGGGCGCTCGAGGCCGCGGCCGACATGGTCGACGAGCACGGCCCCCGCCTGGCCGCCGCCGTGGTCGAGCCGCTCGTCCAGGGAGCGGCGGGGATGCTGGTCGCCGACCCGGACGCCTACGGCCCGCTGGTCGAGGCCTGCCGGCGCCACGACGTGCTGCTGATCTGCGACGAGATCGCCACCGGGTTCGGACGCACCGGCACGCTGTTCGCCGGCGAGCAGTGCGGCC
Organism: Acidimicrobiales bacterium; assembly: GCA_035708905.1. Taxonomy (GTDB): domain Bacteria; phylum Actinomycetota; class Acidimicrobiia; order Acidimicrobiales; family VFJN01; genus ZC4RG19. The sequence continues at coordinate 7,291 of DASTFE010000050.1, forward strand.
TGCGGCCCGACCTGCTGGCCATCGGCAAGGGGTTGACCGGGGGCTACCTGCCGATGTCGGCCACCGTGGCCAGCGAGCGGGTCTTCCGCTCGTTCCTCGGCCCCGACCTGTCCGAGCGCACCTTCTACCACGGCCACTCCTACAGCGGGAACGCCCTGGCGGCCGCGGTCGCGCTCCGCCACCTGCAGCTCGTCGACGAGTGGGACGTCCTCGCCGGGGTCCGGGCGCGGGCCGCCACCCTGGCCCGCCTGGCGGGCGAGCGGCTGGCGTCGCTGGACGCGGTGGCCGACGTGCGGCTGTGCGGCCTCATGGGCGGCGTCGAGCTGGCCCCGCCGGTGCCGGGCCTGCGCTGGGGCCGGCGCGTGTGCGCCGCCGCCGTGCGCCGCGGTGTGCTGCTGCGTCCCCTCGGCGACGTGGTCGTGCTGATGCCTCCGCTCACAGTCACCGACGGCGAGCTGGAGCGCATCGTCGCCACGCTGGCGGCGGCGATCACCGAGGTCGCACGGTGACGGCCTGGGATGCTCGCGTCGACGCCGAGCTCGCCGGCATCCGGGCTGCGGGCCAGTGGCGGGTGACCCGCGAGCTGGCCACGACCGGCCCGGTCACCGGCGTCGTCGACGGTCGGCCGGTCGTGACGTTCGCCTCCAACGACTACCTCGGCCTGACGCACCACCCGGCGGTGGTGGCGGCCGGACACGCCGCGCTCGACCGCTGGGGCGCCGGGTCGGGGGCGTCGCGGCTGGTCGTCGGCTCCCGCCCGTTGCACGCCGAGCTCGAGGCCGAGCTCGCCGACTGGAAGGGCACCGAGGCCGCCCTGCTGTTCCCGACGGGGTTCGCGGCCAACCTGGGGCTGCTGGCGGCACTGGGCGGGCCCGGCGTCACGATCCTGTCGGACGAGCTCAACCACGCCTCGATCGTCGACGGGGCCCGACTGGCGCGGGCGGGGGTGCGGGTCTTCCGCCACGCCGACCTCGACCACCTGGCCAAGCTGCTCGTGGACGTCGAGGGCCGAGGCGAGGGCCCGGCCCTCGTGGTGACCGACAGCGCGTTCTCGATGGACGGCGACGTGGCGGCGGTCGAGGCGCTGATCGACCTGTGCGCCGGCCACGAGGCCCTGCTGGTGCTGGACGAGGCGCACGCCGTGCTCGGCCCCGACGTGCCGGCCGGCCGGGCGGACGACCAGGGGGTGACCGTGCTGCGCATGGGCACGCTGTCGAAGGCGCTGGGGTCGCTCGGCGGGTTCGTGGCCGGGCCGAGCCCCTACGTCGACCTGCTGCGCAACCGGGCCCGGCCCTTCGTGTTCACCACCGCGCCGACGCCGGCCGACGTCGCTGCGGCGCTGGCGGCGGTGCGGGTCGTGCGGTCCCCGGAGGGCGCGGCCCTCGCCGCCCGCCTCCGCCGCCACGTCGACCGGTTGCGGCCCCGCCACCCGACGCCCATAGTTCCCGTCGTGCTGGGTGACGAGGCCACCGCGCTGGCGGCCGCCGAGCGCCTGCTCGACCACGGGCTGCTGGTGCCCGCCATCCGGCCCCCGACCGTGCCGGCCGGCACGTCGCGGCTGCGGGTGGCGCTGTCGGCGGGCCACACCGACGCCCAGGTCGAGGCGCTCGCCGCCGCCCTGGCGGGGCTGGGGGAGCAGGCGGGTGGCGAACCGACCTGAGCGCCTGGTGCTGGTGGCGGGCACGGGCACCGAGGTCGGCAAGACCTGGGTGGCCTGCCGGCTGGCGCGGGCGCTGCGCCGGCGCGGGCTGATCGTCGCCGCCCGCAAGCCCGCCCAGTCCTACGACCCCGCCGACGACCTCGCCGACACCGACGCCGCCCTGCTGGCCCACGCCACCGGCGACCATCCCGCCGTGGTGTGCCCGCAGCACCGCTGGTACCCGGCGGCCATGGCCCCGCCGATGGCCGCGGAGGCGCTGGGGCGGCCGCCGTTCACGGTCGCGGACCTGGTGGGCGAGCTGGCCTGGCCCCCGGCGGTCGGCGTGGGCCTGGTGGAGACGGCCGGCGGCGTGCGCTCGCCCGTTGCCGCCGACGGCGACACCGTGGCCCTGGCCGCCGTGCTGCACCCCGAGCACGTGGTGCTGGTCGGGGACGCGGGTCTCGGCACCATCAACGGCGTGCGGCTCGCCGCGGCGGCGCTGGCCCGGTGGCCGGTGATCGTCGTGCTCAACCGCTACGACCCGGCCGACGACCTCCACGCCCGCAACCTCGAGTGGCTCGCGGGCCGTGACGGGTTCGACGTCGTCACCGATCCCGACGAGCTGGTCGCGCCCGTGGTCGGCTGGCCGACCTGAGCCCGGCGGGCCGCGGACGCCCGGCGGTCTCGCCGGTCGTCAGCCGACGCGACCCTCGTCCCGGCAGCGCCCGCACACGCCGCGGAAGACGATGTCGACGTCGACGACCTGGTAGCCGTGGCTCTCGGTGCGCGGCAGCCGCAGGTCGTCCTCGCCCTGCGGCTGCACGTCGCGGAGGTCGCCGCAGTGCACGCACACCAGGTGCTGGTGGCGGTCGGTGACGTTGGGGTCGTAGCGCCGGGGCCCGCCGCTGACGGTCACCTCGTGGACCTCGCCCATGGCCACCAGCTCGTTGAGCGTGTTGTAGACGGTGGCCCGGCTCACCTCGGGCAGCAGTTCGGTCGCCAGCGCGTGCACCGAGTCCGCGGTGAGGTGGACGTGCTCGCCCGCGAGCACCTGGGCCACGACGCGCCGCTGGGCCGTCAGCCGCCAGCCTCGGCTGCGCAAGCGTTCGAGCAGGTCGCTGATGGTCGAACCTCCTGGTCCGACGGGCGGCCGTGTGGCAGCCGTCCGTCCCGAGCCTCGCCGCCAGCCTACGCCGGGCTGCGCCCGGAGAACCCGGGGAGCCGGTTTCATGGACGCTGGCCAACCTTGGACCTTGACTAACTCCATGTGCCGACGGAGGTTGGATGTCGGCAAGTGCAACGCCGCCACGCGAGGCGGCGCCACGGGGTGCCGTCTCGACGACGAAGGAGGGACCCCATGGGCCGAGTGGCACGTGAGATGGTCGAGAACGCCGGCGTCGACGTGAACACCCTGCTGACCAAGCTGGTCGCCGCCGCAGGGGCCGAGTTCACGACCTTCTACTACTACACGATCCTCCGGGTGAACGCGATCGGCCTGGACGGCGAGGGGATGAAGGAGATCATCGAGGACGCCCGCATCGAGGACCGCAACCACTTCGAGGCGCTGGTGCCGCGGATCTACGAGCTGGGCGGCAAGCTGCCCGACGACATCCGCGACTTCGCCGACCAGGCCGGGTGCCCCGACGCCTACCTGCCCGACACGCTCGGCGGCGACGTCGCCTCCCGGCGGGCGGGCGAGGCCCCCACCACCGACTTCGGCGCCTACCCCGCCGGCCAGGGCGAGTCGGTCCGCGACCTGCTCACCGTGCTGGTCGAGGCCGAGCGGTGCGCCATCCGCACCTACACCGACATCTGCAACTACACGGCCGGCAAGGACCACCGCACCTACGAGCTGTCGCTCGCCATCCTCAACGAGGAGATCGAGCACGAGGCGTGGTTCTCGGAGTTCCTGGGCGAGGGCCCGTCCGGTCACTTCCGCCGTGGCGCACCGGGCGCGTCGCCCTACGTCGCCCGGTACATGACGGCCGACGTCGGCAGCTGACCGACCGGCTGCGGCCCACCCTGTGCCTCGACGGGCAGGTGTCCCGTGACCATCCGGCGCAAGGGCCGGGAGTGGTTCCCGCTCGCGGTCGGCGCCCGCACCTACACGGTGCGACTCGACTACGGCTGCCCCGGCCAGTGGACGGCCGTGGCCGTGGCACCGACTGCGACCGGCCGTGCCCGGGTGGCGGCGGTCAGCGCCGGGCCGTTCCGCGCCCCGGTGCTGCGCCTGCTCGAGGCGCGGCTCGGCGGCCGGCCGGGCGGCGACCCGGACGGTGTGCAGGCCGGTGAGCACCGATCCGCCGGGCGGGTTCCAGCGAGTCGCCCGGTCCGATGAGGTGGCGGGGCCCGGCTTCGTCCGCCGCGAGGCGCACGGCCGGCCCGTGCTGCTGGTCCGCCTGTCCGACGGGACCCCGGCCGCGTTCGGTCACATCTGCCCGCACCAGGGCCTCGAGCTCGACGAGGGGGTGCTGTGGGAGGACGAGGTCGACTGTCCCCACCACCACTACACCTACGACCCGCGCACCGGCGAGAACCTCTACCCAAAGCGCGTGTTCCCGGCTCGGCGGGCCGCGACCCTGCGGGGCATCCCGGTCTTCGAGACCAGGGAGGAGGACGGCTGGGTGTGGGTCGGGCCCGCCCGGCGTCCCGACGCCGCGGCGGATCCCGGTGGCGGCGAGAGGAGCGGCGGCGATGATCTCGATTGAGGACACGGGCGGCGGGGTCGCGTCGTGAGGCGGCGCACGTTCCTCGCCCGCCTCGGCGCCGCGGGGGCGCTCGGGGGCGTGGGCACGGCGGTGTTGGCGCGCCAGCCCCTCCCGGCCGCCGCGCCGGCTGGGCCCCGGGGCGGCGACGGCCACCAGGGCGGTCACGAGGGCATGGGCACCGTCGGGCGGGTCGACCACGCCCGCAACGGCTTCGACCCCCACCGGATCCTCGAGGACTTCGACGCCGGCACCGTCTCGCGCGACCGCCAGGGTCGCGTCGTGCACGAGTACGAGATGGCCACCTTCCCCCAGGACATCGAGGTGGCGCCCGGCGTCGTGTACCCGGCGTGGACCTACGAGGGCCGGGTGCCCGGCCCGACGCTCCGGGTGACCGAGGGCGACCGGGTCCGCGTCCGCCTGGTGAACGGCTCGGCCCACCCCCACACGCTGCACTTCCACGGGTTCCACCCCGCAGGCATGGACGGTGTGCCGGGGGCCGGCGAGGTCGAGCCCGGCGGGTCGTTCACCTACGACTTCGTGGCCGAGCCCTTCGGGACGCACCTCTACCACTGCCACTCGCTGCCCCTGCGCGAGCACCTGGCCCGGGGCCTGTACGGCGCGTTCATCGTCGACCCGCCCGGCGGGCGACCCGAGGCCCACGAGATGGTCATGGTCATGAACGCCTTCGACACCGACTTCGACGGCGAGAACGAGGTCTACGCCGCCAACACCGTCGCGTTCGCCTACGACGTCGATCCCGTGCCCCTGCGCGCCGGCGAGCTGCAGCGGCTGCACGTGGTGAACGTGACCGAGCACGACCCGGTCAACTCGATCCACCTGCACGCCACGTTCTTCCGCCTCTACCGCACGGGCACGTCGCTCGAGCCCCACGAGCTGACCGATGTCGTCACGATGGGGCAGGCCGAGCGGCACATGCTCGAGTTCACCTACCGCGAGCCGGGGCGCTACCTGTTCCACGCCCACCAGACCGAGTTCGCCGAGCTGGGGTGGACCGGGGCGTTCGAGGTGCGCTGATGCACGGCGGCGACGTGCAGCGTCAGGTCGAGCAGCGCGACGGCGAGCAGCCGATCGAGCGGCGCCCCTCTGCCGGCTGGTCCGGCCGGTTCGCACGGCCTGCGCGGACGGCGCGATCTGCGCGGACGGCGCGGACGGCGCGGTCTGCGCGGTTCGGTCGCCCCGGTCGCCTGGCCTGCGCCTCGTCGCTGGCGCTCGCCGCCGCCCCGCTGCTGGCGCTGGTGCTGGTCGTCGCCGTGCTGCTCGCGGTCGACCCCGTCCGGGGGCTGACCGGGACCGTGCCGGTCGAGTCGCTGGCCGTCGAGCGCGTCGTGCTCGAGCCGGGGCGGATCGAGCTGCAGGTGCGCAACGACGGGCGCACCGACGTGACGCTCGCCCAGGTGCAGGTCAACGGCGCCTACTGGCAGCACACCACCGACGAGGCCCGACTCGGCCGCCTGGCCGGCACCCGCGTGGTCGTCGACTATCCCTGGGAGCCGGGCGTGCCGCTGCGCATCGCCCTGGTCACCGGCACCGGCGTGGTGATCGACCACGAGATCGACAACCCGGGCGAGACGCTGCGGCCCAGCGGCGACACGGCGCGCCGGCTGGCCGTCCTGGGGCTGCTGATCGCACCGGTCCCGATCGCGATCGGGGTCGCGTGGCTGCCGGCGCTGCGCCGGTCGCGGGCGGCGTGGTTCGACGCGGCCATCGCCTTCACGGTGGGGCTGCTGGCGTTCCTCGTCGTCGACAGCGCGGCCGAGGGCCTCGACGCCGCCGGTGACGCGCCCGGCGTGCTCGACGGTGTCGGCCTGTTCGCCGTCGGAGCGTTGGGCTCGGTCGCCGTGCTGGCGGCGGCCGGCGACCGGGGGAGAGGCACGGGACGGATGCCCGCGCACGGCGTCTCGGCCGTGGGCCTGGCCGTGCTGGTGGCCGTGGGCATCGGGCTGCACAACTTCGGCGAGGGACTCGCCGTCGGCGCCGCCGTCTCGACCGGCGAGGTCGCGCTCGGCACCGCGCTGGTGGTGGCGTTCACGCTGCACAACGCGACAGAGGGCCTGGCGATCGCCGGCCCGCTGGGCGGCGCGGCGAGCGCGGCGCCGAGCCCGGGCTCCGGCACGGCCCGCCGCTCGCGGGCACGCGTGGCCGGCGCGCTGGCCGGGCTGGTCGCCGTCTCCGGGCTGCCGGTGGTCGCGGGGCTCTGGCTGGGCGCGCTGGCCCTGCCGGCCGGGTGGGCCGCGCTGGCCTTCGGCGTCGCCGCCGGCGCCGTCGCCCAGGTGGCCTGGGCGGTCGCCCGGTGGCTGCACGCTCGCGGCGCCGCCCTGACGCCGCTCAACGCAGGCGCCTTCGTCGCCGCCGTGGTGGCGATGTACCTGACCGGCGTGCTGGCCGGCTGAGCAGCGGGCGCTGCGTGCGTGTGGAGCGCCTCAGTCGCCGCGGCCGGCGCGGGCGATGGCCCGTGCCGCCTCGCGTTCCGCGTCCCGCTTGGCGAGCACCTGGCGCTTGTCATAGGTCTTGCGGCCCCGAGCCAGCGCCAGCTCGACCTTGGCCCGGCCGTCC
>DASTFE010000051.1:0-3808 GCA_035708905.1 Acidimicrobiales bacterium
TGACCGCCGTCCGCCGCCGCGATGGTCACCGGGTGCGGGCCGAACACGCACGTGAGCAGCGTCTTGCCGTGGGCATCGGCCGCCGCCGCGGCCACAGCGGCCACCAGGTCGGCGGTGGGCTGCCGGGGCGCCGGGGCGCACACCACGAGCACGCTGTCGACTCCCTCGTCGGCGAGCAGGGCCGCCAGCGCTCGGGTCAGGTCCTCGCCCCCGGCCTCGAAGCCGAGGTCGACGGTGCTGGCCAGCAGGCGGGGCCCGGTGCCGACGCCACCGCCCACGGCCTCGCGCACGCCGGCGCCGAGGGTGGCGAGACGCAGGCCGGCGTCGACGCAGGCATCGGCCGCGAGGGCGAGCGAGCCGCCCCCGTTGCCGACCAGCGCCACCCGGGCGCCGCGGGGCAGCGGCTGGCAGGCCAGCACCCGGGCCACGTCGAGCTGCTGGGCGAGCGTGTCGACGCGGATGATCCCGGTCTGGTCGAAGAGCGCCCGCAGCGTGTCCGGCGCCAGCTCGCCGTCGTCGCTCGGGTAGGCACGCGCCGCTCCCCCGCTCTTCACCGCCACGATCGGCTTGGTGCGCGACAGGTCGCGGGCGATGCGGCCGAACTTGCGGGCGTTCCCGAACGACTCGAGGTACAGCAGGATCAGCTCGGTGCGGTCGTCGCCCGCCCAGTACTGCAGCAGGTCGTTGGCCGACACGTCGGCCCGGTTGCCGATGGCGGCGAACGACGACGCGCCCAGGCCGGCCTCGCCGACGCGGTCGAGCAGCGCGCCGCCGATCGTGCCCGACTCGGACAGCAGCGCCACCGGGCCCTGCCGGGGGTCGGGGGTGGCGAAGGTGGCGTGCAGCCGCACCTCCGGGTCGGTGTTGATGACGCCGAGGCAGTTGGGCCCGAGCAGGCGCACGCCGAACCGGCGCGCCGCCCGCAGCGCGGCGGCCGACAGGGCCGCGCCCTCGGGGCCCGACTCGGCGAACCCCGCGGAGATCACGATGACGGCCTTGACCCCCTTGCGCCCGCAGTCCTCGATCACCGCGGGCACCTCGGCGGCGGGCACCACCACCACCGCCAGGTCGACCGGCCCGTCGACGTCGCCGATCGTGGGCACCGCCCGCACGCCGCCGACGTGCTCGGCCTGCGGGTTCACCGGGTGGACGGGACCGTTGAAGTCGTGCGCGAGCAGGTTGCGCAGCACGGCGTGCCCGACGCCGTGGCGCTCGCGCCCGGCCCCGATCACGGCGACCGACCGGGGCGACAGCAGCAGGCGCACCGCCTCGGACTCGGCCCGCTGGGCGCGGGCCTCGATGGCGGCCATCGCCGCCGGCGTCGGCTGCAGGTCGAGGTGCACCTCGATCACGCCCTCGTCGAAGGTGCTGCGGGCCTCGAAGCCGGCGGCCCGGAACACGCCGACCATCCGCCGGTTGGTGGGCAGCACCGTGGCCGTGAACGCGCTGATGCCCGCCCGGCGGGCCGCCTCGGCCAGGTACTCGAGCAGCACGGTGGCCATGCCCCGGCCGCGGTGGGCGTCGTCGACGAAGAACGCCACCTCGGCCTCGGAGCGCAGCGGCCACCGGTCGTAGCGGGCGACGCCGATCAGGGCGTCGTCCCGCAGCGCCACGAAGGCCATGCGGTCGACGTAGTCGACGGTCGTGAGGTGCTCGACCTCCTCGTCGCTGAGCTGGGGGTGCGGCGTGAAGTAGCGGAAGTAGATGCTCTCGGGCGACTGCCGGCCGTGGAAGTCGACGATGCGCTCGGCGTCGTCCGGCCGGATCGGCCGTATCCGCACGGTGCCGCCGTCGCTGAGCACGACGTCCGCGTCCCACTCCGCCGGGTAGCCGTGCGGGACGGCCGTCTCTCCGGCCGCGGTCACGTCGTCCACCGCACGTCGTCGTCCACCGCGCCGAGGCTAACGGTGCGGGGTGTCGGGGATCGCCCCGTACCTGCCCCCGGTGGGCACGTGCCGCGCGCGGGGCGCGCTACCGTCACGTGTCCCGGCCCTGGGGGCCGGCGACACGGCGGAAGGAGCTGAGGTGAAGCGCATCCCCACGTCCGTGCTCGGTGTCGGCGTGGCATCGGCGCTGGCGGTCGCGTGCGCCCAGCCGGCCGACGACCTGGCGTTCACCACCGGGCCCGGCACGCCTTCCGAACCCATCGTGGCCGACGACCCCGGCGCGGTGGCCCAGCGCGCGGTCGACGACGTGAACGCCTACTGGCGCCAGACCTACCCCGAGGTCTACGGCGAGGAGTTCCGCGAGCTCGCCGGCTTCCACCCCTACGGGCCCGACACGGCGCCGCCGCCGTGCGGCGTGCCGCCGCCCGAGTACGAGATGATCGCCGACAACGCCTTCTACTGCCCGATCGACGACATCATCGCCTGGGACGAGCACCTGCTCATGCCCAGCCTCAACGAGGACTTCGGCGCCTTCACCGTCGCCATCGTGATCGCCCACGAGTTCGGCCACGCCATCCAGGACCGGGCCCGGGCGGCCGACCGCACCCTCGACCTCGAGCTGCAGGCCGACTGCTTCGCCGGCGCGTGGACCGCGCACGTCGCGGCCGGCGAGGCGCCGAGCTTCTCGCCCGACGACCTCGACCTCGACCGCACGGTGGCGGGCATGCTGTCGATCCGCGACATGCCGGGCACCTCGCCCGACGATCCCTTCGCGCACGGCAGTGGCTTCGACCGGGTGAGCGGCTTCCAGGACGGCTTCGAGAACGGCGCCGCCAAGTGCGCCGAGTACGCCGACCCGGCCGTCGACCGGCGCACCGCCGAGATCGAGTTCACAGACACCGAGCTCGTGTCCAACGGCAACCTGCACCTCGAGGACAGGGGCCCCGACGACCTCGGGCTGCTCACCCTCGTCGAGACCGACCTCAACGACTTCTACGGGCAGCTCTTCGACGAGCTGGGCGAGCAGTTCACCCCCGTGGCCGACCTCGTGCTCGTCGACCCGGCGAGCGACCAGCTCACCTGCGACGGTCGCACGCTGGCGGGCGACGACCTCGACCTCGCCGCCCTGTACTGCCAGGCCGAGCAGGTCGTGGTGCTCGACGGCCCGGGCCTGGTCACCAGCCTGAACGACGACGTCGGCGACTTCGCCGTGGCCAGCGAGATCGCCCGCCTGTGGGCGCTCGCCGCCCAGACCCAGCTCGGCGTGGCGGCGTCACCCGGCGCCGACCTGCAGGCCGACTGCCTGACCGGTCGGTGGGCGGCCTGGACCTACCCGACGGGCGACGGTGCCCGGCGCGAGGCCGAGAGCGACAACCTGGTCATGTCGGCGGGCGACCTCGACGAGGGCCTCATGGGCTTCCTGGTCTACGGCGCGGTGCTCGGCGACGAGGATCGCACGGTGTTCGAGCGCACGGCGGCGCTGCGCACCGGGTTCTTCGAGAGCTACGAGGCCTGCGAGGAGTTCGCCCCGCTGGGCTGATCGCCGGCCGCGCCCGCCGCCCGGTGCCGGCGGGCGTCGCGCACGGCGATGGCGGCGATGCCGCCCACGCCGGCCACGATCAGCACGAGCACCAGGGCCTGCAGGGTCCCGCCCCGGTCGCCCGCCTCGGTCGGCTCGCGGCCGGAGTTCGGCCGGGGGATGATGTCCTGGTCGGGCACCGGCTCGGCCGTGGTGGCCGGCGCGTCGTCGCCCTGTGCGGCGCGAGCATCGGCAGCGGCATCCGCAAGGGCGGTGAGGGCGCCCGGCAACCGGGCGGCGGCCGCCCCCGCGCCGGGCGCGACGCCGACGGGCACGACCGCGGCGAGGACCAGGCTGGCGGCGAGGAGGACCGGCCGGCGACGCATGGCGCCATGGTCGGGCC
>DASTFE010000052.1:0-7338 GCA_035708905.1 Acidimicrobiales bacterium
CGGGGTGGCGACCCGGGCGGAACCGATCCGGCGCAAAGTTGCGAATCCAGCACTCAACTTTTATCATCGGTCCCAGTTCAAGAGTAGTTCTCTACCCGTCCGCAACCAGTCACACCTCACGGGAGGCACCCCCATGCCCAAGGCTGTCGGCATCGACCTCGGCACCACCAACTCCGTCGTCGCGGTCCTCGAGGCCGGCGACCCGGTGGTCATCCCCAACGCCGAGGGCTCGCGCACCACGCCCTCGGTCGTCGCGTTCTCCAAGGGCGGCGAGGTGCTGATGGGCGAGGTGGCCAAGCGCCAGGCCATCACCAACCCCGACCGCACCATCCGGTCGGTCAAGCGCCACATGGGCACCAACTGGTCGATCGACATCGACGGCAAGGCCTACAACGCCCAGGAGATCTCGGCGCGCACGCTCCAGAAGCTCAAGCGAGACGCCGAGGCCTACCTCGGCGACACGGTCACCCAGGCCGTGATCACCGTGCCCGCGTACTTCGACGACGCCCAGCGCACCGCCACCAAGGAGGCCGGCCAGATCGCCGGGCTCGAGGTGCTGCGCATCATCAACGAGCCCACGGCGGCCGCCCTGGCCTACGGCCTCGACAAGGAGGGTGCCGACCAGACCGTGCTCGTGTTCGACCTGGGCGGCGGCACGTTCGACGTCTCCATCCTCGAGATCGGCGACGGCGTGTTCGAGGTCAAGGCCACCCACGGCGACACCCAGCTGGGCGGCGACGACTGGGACCAGCGCGTCATCGACTGGCTGGTGGGCCAGTTCAAGGCCGCCCACGGCGTCGACCTCGGCAGCGACAACATGGCCCTCCAGCGCCTCAAGGAGGCAGCCGAGAAGGCCAAGATCGAGCTGTCCCAGGTGCAGCAGACGCAGATCAACCTGCCGTTCATCACCGCCACCAGCGAGGGCCCCCTGCACCTCGACGAGTCGCTCAGCCGGGCCAAGTTCCAGGAGCTGACGGCCGACCTCATCGAGCGGTGCCGCGGTCCCTTCGAGCAGGCCATCACGGACGCGGGCCTGTCCAAGAGCGACCTCGACCACGTCATCCTGGTCGGCGGCTCCACCCGCATGCCCGCGGTGCACGAGCTGGTCAACGAGCTCACGGGCAAGGAGCCCCACAAGGGCGTCAACCCCGACGAGGTCGTGGCCGTGGGCGCGGCGATCCAGGCCGGCGTGCTCAAGGGCGAGGTCAAGGACGTGCTGCTCCTCGACGTCACCCCGCTGTCGCTCGGCATCGAGACCAAGGGCGGCGTGATGACCCGCCTCATCGAGCGCAACACCACCATCCCGACCAAGCGCACCGAGGTGTTCACCACCGCCGAGGACATGCAGCCCTCGGTCGAGATCCACGTGCTCCAGGGCGAGCGCGAGATGGCCCAGTTCAACAAGACGCTCGGCAAGTTCCAGCTCGTCGACCTGCCCCCGGCGCCGCGCGGCGTGCCGCAGATCGAGGTCACCTTCGACATCGACGCCAACGGCATCGTCCACGTCGCGGCCAAGGACCGGGCGACCGGCAAGGAGCAGTCGATGACCATCACCGGCCAGTCCTCGCTGGCCAAGGACGACATCGACCGCATGGTCCGCGACGCCGAGGCCCACGCGGAGGAGGACCGCCGCCGCCGCGAGGAGGCCGAGGTCCGCAACCAGGCCGACACGCTCGTCTACCAGACCGAGAAGCTGCTCAAGGAGCAGGGCGACAAGATCTCGGGCGACGAGAAGTCGGCCGTCGAGGACAAGCTCGGCGACCTCAAGGGCGCGCTCGGCGGCAGCGACATCGAGGCCATCCGCAACGCCACCGACGCGCTGATGTCGGCCAGCCAGACCTTCACGCAGAAGCTGTACGAGGCCGCCTCGGCCGAGGGCGCGGCGGCGGGTGCCGGCGGGCCCGGGGCCGACGGGCCGACCGACGGCGCCAGCCAACCCGCCGACGACGAGGTGGTCGACGCCGAGATCGTCGACGACGAGGACAGCAAGTGAGCGACGACCCGAGGCCGCGCGAGCCGGCGCCGGCCGCCGACGCCGTCGAGGACGAGTCCTCGCCGCCCACGGCGGGCGAGGGCGACACCCCGCCGGCCGATGCGGCACCGCCGGGCGCGTCGGCCGACGCCACCGGCACGGCCGAGAGCGACGCCGCGGTCGACGACACCGCCCCCGGCGACACCACCCCCGGTGACGCCCGGGACCGGGCCGACGGCCCGGGTGATCGCGCCACCGGCGACGACGACGCGGAGCTGCAGGCGGCGGCCGACGCGCTCGAGGTCGACCTCGAGCTGCTGGTGTCCGAGCGGGCCCAGTACCTCGATGCGTACCGGCGGGCCCAGGCCGACTTCGAGAACTACCGCAAGCAGGCGCAGCGCCGCCAGGAGGACGCGGTGGTCCGCTCGCTCGGGCGGTTCGTCGAGGGCCTGCTGCCCGTGCTCGACTCGTGCGACGCCGCGCTGGCCCACGGGGCCAACGAGGTCGAGCCCGTGCTGACCGCCCTGTACGGCGCGCTCAGCAAGGAGGGCCTCGAGCGCATCGACCCCAAGGGAGCGGCGTTCGACCCCACCGAGGCCGAGGCCGTCGCGCACGAACCGGGCGAGGGCGGCGAGCAGGTGGTGGCCGAGGTGTTGCGCCCCGGCTACCGCTGGCGGGGCCAGGTGTTGCGCCCCGCCATGGTCAAGGTGACCGACTGAGCGAGTCGAAGGGACGGGGCACGAGTCGATGGCGCCGCAGCGCGAGTGGTTCGAGAAGGACTACTACCGGGTCCTCGGGGTGAGCGAGACCGCCTCCCAGAAGGACATCAAGAGCGCGTATCGCAAGCTGTCGCGCCAGTACCACCCCGACAACAACCCCGAAGACCGGGCGGCCGAGGAGCGCTTCAAGGAGGTCTCGGCGGCCTACGACGTGATCGGCGACGCCGAGAAGCGCAAGGAGTACGACGAGGTCCGCAAGCTCGGTCCCATGGGCGGCATGTTCGGGGGCGCAGGAGGTCCGGGCCCCGGTGGCGCCGGGGCCGGCAGCTTCCGCGTCGAGGACCTGGGCGACATCTTCGGTGGCCTGTTCGGACGGGGCCGGCGGGCCGGCGGCGCCGGCCGGGCGGCGCGGGGCACGGGGCCCCACCGCGGGCAGGACCTCGAGGCCGAGCTGCACCTCGACTTCGACGACGCCGTCCGGGGCATCACCACCACGATCCACCTCACCAGCGAGGCCGCCTGCTCGACCTGCCACGGCAGTGGGGCCCGGCCGGGCACGACGCCCCACACCTGCCCGCAGTGCGGCGGTCGCGGCGTGCTCGACGACAACCAGGGCTTCTTCAGCTTCTCGCAGCCGTGCCCCAGTTGCGCCGGGCAGGGCTTCGTCATCGACGACCCGTGCCCGACCTGCCGCGGCACCGGCATCGAGCACCGCCCCCGCGAGGTCAAGGTCCGGCTGCCGGCGGGCGTCGCGGACGGCCAGCGGATCCGGCTCAAGGGCCGCGGCGGCCCCGGCCGCAACGGCGGTCCCCCGGGCGATCTGTACGTCACGGCCCGGGTGGGCCCGCACCGCCTGTTCGGCCGGCGGGGCGACGACCTCACGCTCACCGTCCCCGTCACGTTCCCCGAGGCCGCGCTCGGCGCCGACGTGCGGGTGCCCACGCTCGACGGCGGGTCGGTCACGGTGCGCATCCCGGCCGGCACCCGGTCGGGCCGCACGCTGCGGGTCAAGGGCAAGGGGGTGCCGGGCCGCAAGAAGACGGGCGACCTGCTGGTCACGGTCGAGGTGGCGGTGCCGCAGAAGCTGTCCGACGACGAGCGCAAGGCCGTCGAGGCGCTCGCCGCGGCCACCAACGGCAGATCGCCCCGGGCGCACCTCGGGGTCGAGGAGGGATGACCATGATGCGACCGGACGGCCGTGATCCGAAGCGGGCGGTCTACGTGATCTCCGTGGCCGCCGAGCTCGCCGGGGTCCACCCCCAGACCCTGCGCATCTACGAGCGCAAGGGCCTGCTCGACCCGGCGCGCACCCGGGGCGGCAGCCGCCGCTACAGCGATGCCGACATCGAGCAGCTCCGGCGCATCCAGGAGCTGACCAACGAGGGCCTCAACCTCTACGGGGTGCAGCGGGTGCTCGCGCTCGAGGCCGAGGTCGCCCGCCTGCGCACGGAGCTCGCCGAGGTGCGTCGCCAGGCGGCCGAGGCGGTGGCCGACGCCCATCGCCAGCACCGGCGCGAGCTGGTGCCGTTGCGCCAGGCGGTGGCGGTGTTCGACCCCCGCCGCCGGCGCTGATCGTCAGCGGTCGAGGTACAGCAGCGGCAGCCCGGCGACGGGCCGGATCTCCGAGCGCAGGTCCTCGGCGTCGGCCGGTGTGGGGGTGACGAGCAGCTCGACCCCCGTGCCCTCGAGCAGCCAGGCGATGTCCCGCAGCCGGCCCTGGGCCAGGCCGCCGGTGACGATCAGGGTCTCGGCGCGCCGGCGGGCCAGCGCGGCGGAAACGGCCAGCGGGTGGGGCTGCGGACCCGGGCGGACCGTGCCCGGGGCGGCGTGCCGCGCGCCGTTCCGCCTGGTGCCCCCGGGCTCGGGATCGTCGCCATCCCGGTGGTCGGGCACCGGCCGGTCCCGTTGCGGCGTCCCGTGTGTGGGTGGCTCGGCCGCCTCGGGCTCGCTGATGACCTGCACGCCCACGACGTGGACGCCGGCCCCCGGGGCGGCGGCCAGCTGGTCGACGAACGCGTCGATGCTGCGGCGCGATCCCAACAACAGCGCCGAGCGCCGGGCCCGCCCACGCCGGCGCAGCGCGGTGAGCCACGCGCCGGCCACGGCCCGGCCCGCGAGCGTGAGGATGACCGCCAGCGGGATCGTGCCGGCCAGCACACCGCGCCCCAGCGTGGCCAGGTGCGCCATGTAGTAGGCGACCGCCACGACGGCCAAGAGCTGGGCCCCGGCCCGCACGATCCGCGTCCACGAGCCGGCGTTGGCGCCGAACGGGCCGAGGTCGTACGCGCCGGCGAGCGCCAGCAGCACCAGCCAGGTGGGCACGGTGACCAGCACCAGCGCCAGGTACGGGATGCTGAACCCGCGGATCTCCAGCTCTTCGGGGTTGATGCCGAGCCATGAGATCTTGGCGGTGAGCGTGGCGGCCGCCATGGCGGCGGCGTCGATGACCACCAGCGCCGCGGTGTAGCGCCGGAGCCACCGCGGGCGGGGGACGCGCAGGTCGGCCAGCGCCGCAGCCGACGCACGCCCGGCACCTCCAGCGTCGACCGTCGCGGCTCGTGCCGGCGCAGTTGTCCCCACGATGCTTCCCCCAGTCAGCCCCCGCCGACCGGAACCGGTGGCCCCGGATCCGCGCCCGATGCTAACCCGACCGGCGGCCGCGTCGCCCAGCCCCGGCTATCGCCTCGCCGTAGACCTCCATCAGGGCCCGGGTGGTCGCTTCGGGGCTGAACAGGCGCGCGTGCCGGTCACGACCGGCGGCCCCCTTCGTCGCCACCACTCCGTCCGAAGCCGCCGCCTCGTCGATGGCCCGGGCGAGGACCGCCGGGTCCGTGCCGGTGATCCACCCACAGGCATCGCCGACGATCTCGCCGAGCCCACCGAGCCCAGAGGTGATGACCGGCCGCCCGAATGCCATGGCTTCGGCCGCCACCCGTCCGAACGTCTCCGGCGTGGTCGACGGTGCCACGACGACCCGGGCACGAGAGAACTCGCCCGCCATCTCCCCCGGCGTGAGCGAACCGACCGCTGTGATGCGGGGGTCGGCCCGCGCGGCCGCGGCGACGTCCGGCGCGCACATGCCGTCGCCGACGATGCGCAGGCGGACGTCGCTCGCCTCGGTGCGCTGCCACGCGTCGAGGAGGAGGGGGAGGCCCTTGTAGTCGGCCAGCTGCCCGGCGAACAGGAAGGTGTCGCACCGCTCGGGAGGTGGGAGTGCCTGGTGCGGGCCCGGTCCTGCGATGCCGTTGTACTTCACGCGCACGCGCTCGGGTGCGAATCCGGCGGTCTCGACGAGCCAGCGGGCGACGTCGTCGGTGATGCCGATCGCCAGGACGTGACGGCGCGCGATGCGCCCGAACGCGGTGGTCGACAGCGTGACCAGGCCGCTCGCCACGGTTGCGGCAGCAGGAGTCGCCGTCCCGCGGGCGACCGCCAGTCGCTGGTAGCAGCCGTGACGGACACCCGGCAGCCGCCAGCCCCTGCGGCACAGCTGGCACGTACTGCCGGCGCGGTAGTTGGTGCCCTCGACGCAGACGACGCGGCGGTTGCGGCAGGTCCACACCACCGGCACGCCGTCCCGAACCGCCGCCCAGGGCACGCTGGGGGTCAAGAGCGGGAACAGGTTGTGCACGTGGACGACGTCGGGGCGCACGCGTTCGAGATCGGCCTCGAACCGGCGTCGGGCGCCGTGCGACCAGGGCATCTCGGCGGCCTGGCGGAGCTTGCCGGCGCCCGTGGCGGCCATGGCGTCGTCGTTCGAGACGCTGTGGCGATGGACGTCGATGCCTGCCGCCCGCAGCCATGTCACCTCGTCGTCGACCGAGAGGTTCTCTCCCGACGGCACCCGGGACGAGTAGTGGTTGTGGACGACGAGTACGCGCATGTGTTGCCTGGTCCCCACGTGGACGCCGGGGCCTCAGGGCCGCTCGCGGGAGCGGGGCCCGCCGGCTCGGTCGGATCCGTGTCCGGTCGCGGCATCGTAGATCCTGACCAGGGCCTCCGTGCTCGCCTGCGGGCTGAAGCGGCGCTGCCACCGCCGCCTGGCGGCGTCGCTGCGCTGCTCGACGCCCGGGTCGTCTGCCGCCGCCTCGCGCAGCGCGGCGGCGAGCCGTTCGGGGTCGGGCTCGGGGCCGGTGATCCACCCGCAGGACTCGTCGACGATCTCGGACAACCCGCCCTGGCCGCTGGTCACGACGGGCCGGCCGTAGGCGAGAGCCTCGGCGGCGGCGCGGCCGAACGGCTCCTGCCAGACCGACGGAACGACGACGGCTCGTGCGGCGGCGATGTGCGCACCGACCTGGTGACCAGGGGCCTGCCCCGTCCAGGTGATGCGGGGATCCGCGGCGGCGGCGTCCCGGACGAGACCGGCGAGGTCGCCGTCGCCGACGATGCGCAGCTCCGCGTCGACGCCGGCCCGCCGCCAGGCATCGAGCAGGAGCGCCACCCCCTTGTACGCCGCCAGCCTGCCGAGGAAGACGAACGCCTTCTGGTCGGCGGCCGGCGGCACGGGTCCGACCGGCCCCGCCACGCCGTTGTGCTTCACCCTGACGTCCCGAGCGGCGATGCCGCCGGCCGAGGTGAGCCATCGGGCCATGTGTTCGCTGATCGCGATCGCGACGACGCCGCGCCGGCGCGCCGTCACCCGGA
>DASTFE010000053.1:0-6987 GCA_035708905.1 Acidimicrobiales bacterium
CCGCGGCCGCTCCCTGGCGGCCGCCGCCACCAGATCGGTGATCGCGGCGAACAGCGCGGCGCGGTCGGGCCCGGACGGGCGCCGGGGCCGGTCGAGCGAGGGCAGCACGGTCGCCAGCTCGGCCATCGTCGCCTCGCCGAGCGCCGGCAGGTCGTCGGCGGGGGTGGCGGCCACCAGGCCGTCGAGCGCCTCGACCAGGGGCTGGTAGGGGACGATCGCCTCGGGGTCGCAGCGCCCGAACAGCACCACGCCCCGGTCCTGGTAGGCGCGCCGGGCGGCCTCGGTGGCGAGCCGGGTCTTGCCGATGCCGGCCTCGCCCGTCACCACCACCAGGTGGCGGGCGCCGGCGGCCGCCTGCCGCCAGGCGGCGGCAAGGGCCGCCAGCTCGGCCGTGCGGCCGACGAAGGGCGCGAGGCCGGGGGGCGGTCCGCCGAGCACGGCACTGAGCTCGTCGCCGGCGGGCGGCCCCGCCGGGCGGGCCGGGGCCACGGGCCCCAGCAGTTCGATGTAGGCGGCCTCGGTCTCGGGCGACGGGTCGACGCCCAGCTCGTCGGCGAGGTCGCGGCGCAGGCGGCGGTAGGCGCCCAAAGCATCGGCCCGGTTGCCCGCCGCGGCGTAGGCGGCCATGAGCGCCCGGTGCGCGCTCTCCCGCAGGGGCGCCCGCTGCACGGCGTCGGTGGCGGCCTCGACGGCGCCCGCGCCGTCGCCCAGCGCGGCGGCCGCCGCCGCGGCGACCTCGAGGGCGCTGACCGCCACGTCGGCGAGGTGGGCGCGCACGGCCTCGGCCCACGGGCCGGGATGCCCGGCCAGGAACGGCGCCCGCAGCCGGTCGGCGGCCTGGCACGCGAGCTGCCGGGCGGTCTCAGGCTCGGTCGCCAGGGCCCGGCGGGCGTCGTCGAGCTCGCGCTCGGCCTCGTGGACGTCGAGCACGAGCGAGACGCCGGAGGGCAGGACGAGGTGGTAGCCGGCGTCACCCGACACGATCGTCTCGCCCGAGCCGCCCACTGCCGCGGTCACGAGGGTCCGCACCTTGCTGACGTGGGTGCGCAGTGCCGACGCCCAGGTCCGCGGCATGCTCTCGGGCCACACCAGGCCCGCGAGCCGGTCGCGGGCGACGCCCCCGGGGTCGAGCACCAGCGCCGCCAGCACCACCCGCGGTGGCCCGGTGACGACCTGTCGGGTCCCGGTGGCGGTGCCGGCGACGGTCACGTCACCGGCGAGCGTGATGTCGAGTCGCACCGGCCTCCCTCGACGTCGGGCGGGCGCCGTTTGCGCCGCGTTTGCGAGCCGTCCCCCATGATGGTGTCCGACGGAGCAACCGGAGAGCCATCTGTGCGGCGAATCTCGGCGGACGATCGCGGCGGGACGGGCGGCCGACCGGTTGCGCCCCCGGCGGTGGGCCGGCCTGCGGCGGGGCCGGCCCACTCGCGCGGGCCAGGCACGGCGAGCGACAGGCACGATGGGCAGGCGGACCGAGCACGGAGGCTGGGTGCGATGGACGGCCGAGACGAGACCACGACACCCCCCTCACCGATCTTGTCCCGGCCGCTCGACCGCATGCGCGAGCGCTACGACGTCGTGGTGGTCGGCTCGGGCTACGGGGGCGCCATCGCCGCCTCGCGCCTGGCCCGGGCCGGCCGCTCGGTGTGCCTGCTCGAGCGGGGACGCGAGATCCGCGCCGGCGAGTTCCCCGACACCCTCGTGGGGGCCGTGCGCCAGTTGCAGGTGCACCGCGGGTCGCGCCGGCTCGGCCGGTCGAGCGGCCTGTTCGACGTCCGCGCCGGCGACGACCTGAGCGTCGTCGTCGGCTGCGGGCTCGGCGGCACGTCGCTCATCAACGCCGGGGTCTCGCTGCGGCCGCCCGACTGGGTGTACGACGACGAGCGCTGGCCCACCGCGCTGCGCGGCGCCGACCGGGGCCCGGCCGAGCTCGGGCCCCACTTCGCCGAGGCTGCGCGCATGCTGGGTGCGACCGAGTACCCCGAGGGGAAGCCCGCGCTGTCCAAGCTCGCCGTCCTCCAGCGGGCCGCGGCCGGCGCCACGGGGGCCACGGGCGAGCCGGTCACCGCCGAGCGGCTGCCCATCAACGTGTCCTTCGAGGCGGGTCCGAACGAGGCGGGCATCGAGCAGGCGGCGTGCCGGCTGTGCGGAGACTGCGTCACCGGCTGCAACCACCGGGCGAAGAACACCGTGGTCGAGAACTACCTGCCCGACGCCGTGGCCCACGGTGCCGAGGTGTACTGCTCGACCGTCGTGCGCACGGTCGAGCGGGCACCGGGCGAGGGCGACGGCTGGCTGGTGTCGTTCGACGCCGACGCCCACGGGCGCGGCCGGTTCGCGGCGCCGTCGTCGTTCGTGTTCGCGGATGTCGTCGTACTGGCGGCCGGCTCGCTCGGCTCGACCGAGATCCTGCTGCGCTCGCGCGACCGGGGCCTGGCCGTCTCCCCCCGGCTGGGCGACCGGTTCACGGGCAACGGCGACGTGCTCGCGTTCGCCTACGACGTGCACGGCCCGCCGCCCCTGCTGCGCGGCATCGGCACGGGGCGCCGCCCGGTGACCGAGGGCGCCGAGGTCGGCCCGTGCATCACCGGCGGCATCGACCTCACCGAGGTGCCCGAGCCCGGGCGGGGCATGCTCATCGAAGAGGGTGCCATCCCCGGCGCCCTGCGGCCGCTCATGCCTGCAGCGTTCGCGGTGGCGGCCGACCTCGACGGCGAGGGCGGGCCGCTGGCGTTCGCCCGCCGGTTGGGCCGTCGCCTGTGGGCGACGGCCGGGGCCGCGCTCGACCCGACCGGCGGCCCGGCCGACCGGTCGCTCACCTACCTGGTGATGAGCGACGACGTGGGCGACGGCCGGCTGTGCCTCGACGGCACCCGCAGCGGCATCCGCGTCGACTGGCCCGCCGTGGGCGACCTGCCGATCTTCGACCACAACGCGTCCGTGCTGGAGGCGGCGAGCGCCGCCGCCGGCGGCGATTACATCGCCAACCCGCTGTGGTCGCCGATGCTGCGCGAGTCACTGGTCACCGTCCACCCGCTCGGTGGCTGCGCCATGGCCGACGACGGGGCCGGCGGCGTGGTCGACCACCGGGGGCGGGTGTTCACCGGCACGGGCGACGAGGTTTACGACGGGCTGCTCGTCGCCGACGGGGCCATCGTCCCCCGGCCGCTGGCGGTGAACCCGCTGCTGACCATCTCGGCGCTCAGCGAGCGCGCCGTCCGGCTGCTGGCCGACGAGCGGGGCTGGTCGGTGGCCACCGGCCCGACGCCGCCCCTTCCCGGCCCGAGCGAACCGCCGCGACCCGGCCTGCGCTTCACCGAGCGGATGGCGGGCTGGGCCGGGTCGTCGACCGACGGCGACCCGGCCGGGGGCGCTGCCCGGGGCGAGGCCGACGGCAGCCGCATCGAGTTCGTCCTGACCATCGACATCGACGACCTGCCCGCCATGCTCGCCGACGCCGCCACGCCGGCACGGGTGAGCGGCACCGTGACCGCCCCCGTGATCTCGCCGCGGCGCATGCGGGTCGTCGACGGCGAGTTCCGCCTCGCGCAGGAGGACCAGACGCACGTCGACACGTGGCACATGCGCTACGAGATGCGCCTGGTCGCCGACGACGGCCGCCGCTTCACCTTCCACGGCCACAAGGTGCTGCACGACCGGTTCGGCTTCGACGTCTGGGGCGACACGACCACGCTGTACGTGACGATCCGCGACGACGCCGGGCGACCGGTGGCGGCCGGTGTCATGCACATCGCGCCGGGCGACCTCGCCCGCCAGGTGGCCACCATGACGGTCACCGGCGTGCAGGGCCGGGTCGAGCGCGCCCTGTGGCTGGCGCGGTTCGGCAAGCGGTTCCTCCGCTCGCTGAACAACGTCTATGGCGGCCTCGACGACGTGGCCCGCTTCCCTGCCGCGCCCGCCGTCCCCATCCCGCTCACCGGCGCCGGGCGGCGCAAGCTGCGCCTACCGATGCCCGAGCCGCGCTGGTGCGACGCCGACGGCCGCTGGCACGAGGGCAACGAGGTGGGCGACGACGCCTGGCTGCGGCTCACCCGCTACGAGGGCGGGCGCCGGGGCCCTGTGCTGCTCGCCGCCGGGTTCGGCATGTCGGCCACGTCGTTCCTGCTCGACACCGTGCCCACCAACCTGGCCGAGCACCTGGTCGGCGCCGGCTACGACGTCTGGCTGTTCGACTACCGGGCGAGCATCGACCTGCCGTCGTCGCACCACTCGTTCACGCTCGACGACATCGCCACCCGCGACTGGGTCGAGGCGGTCGCCGAGGTGCGCCGCGTCACCGGCGCCGGCAGCGTGCAGGCCCTCGGCCACTGCGTCGGCTCGGTGACGCTGATGATGGCCCTCGCCGCCGGGCTGACCGACGTGCGCTCGGCGGTGTGCATGCAGTTCACGCTGCACCCCGTCACGTCGTACCTCAACCAGTTCAAGGCCTCGGCGGGCGTCGACCGGCTGATGCGGGGCATCGGTTTGCGCAAGGTGGCCCCGCTGACCGGCCCCGACATCCCGGACACCGTGCTCGACCTGCTGCTGCGGTCGGTGCCGATGCCCCGCGCCGAGCGCTGCGGCAAGGCGCTGTGCCGCTGGATCAACGCCATCTACGGGTGCACCCACACCCATGAGCAGCTCGACGACGCCACCCACGAGGCGCTCGACGACATGTTCGGCGTGGGCAACCTGGCGGCCCTCGCCCACATGGGCACGATCATGCAGAAGCGCCTGGCGGTCGACGCCAACGGCAACGACGTGTACACCCGGCGACCCGATCGGCTGCGGCTGCCGATGCTGCTGGTGCAGGGCGAACGGAACTACATCTTCCGCACGGCGGGCAGCATGCGCACCCTGCGGTGGCTCCAGACGGCCAACGAGCCGTCGCTCTACGAGCGAGTGGTGCTGCCGGGCTACGCGCACCTCGACGCCCTGGTGGGGCGGGATGCGGCCAGGGACGTGTTCCCGATCCTCTCCGGACACCTCGACAGGTTCAACCGCTGATTCCCTATGGGGGATCGGCTGTCAAGCGGTCCTTCGACGAGGTGCTTGTTGACCGTGCTGGTGGTGTTGGTCGACGATGCTGTGTCGGGGAAGGTCGCCCCGTGTATGCCGCCCGGTTCGGGTGGTTTGGGGGGCCTTCCCCGTCTTCTTCCTGCTGCGGCGGCGGGCCCGGACCTCGGCTGGGACGGTCCAGTGGTCGGCGATGATTGTCTTGGCCTCGGCGGGGGTGACGGGGCAGCCGTCGGTGTCGCAGATCAGGTAGGGCATGCCGCGGTTCATGACGGTCCAGGCGCGCTCGGCGAGGTTGGCGGCCACGACGCATAGGGCGCCGAGGTGGTCCTTGCCGCGCTCGACCATCTGCACGTAGTAGACGCGGGCCAGCTGCGGGTCCTGTTTGCGGGCGTGGTCCGCTGCTCGGATGAGGGTGGTGCGCAGCAGCGAAGATCCGGCCTTGGACATGGCCTGGCCCTTGCGGTCGGTGTCGCCGGTCTCCGACGCCCTTGGCGTGAGCCCCGTGAAGGCGCGGAACTGCTTGCCTTTGGCGAACCGGCCCGGGTCGCCCATGACAGCGACGAGCGCGGGGCCGCCGACCTCGGCCAGGCCGGGTAGCGAACGGGCCAGGCTGGTCGGGTCGACCCAGCGGTAGGCGGTCTCGCGCTCGCCGGCGTGACAGTCGAGCTCGGCCTGGACGGCGCGCAGCAGCCGGACCTCAGTGGCGACCTCGGCGGCCAGGTCAGCGAAGGCGATGGCCGGGTGGTCTCCATAGAGGTGGATCGACGCCTGAGCAGCGTCGATCCACTCTTCAGCCCGTTCAGCCCCTTGGTGGTTGCGCGACGCCTTGGCGATCACGCTGGTCAGCCGCTTCACACCTGTTTTGAGCAGGGCGTTCGGATCGGCCCACCGTTCAAGCACGGCCAGATCAGCGGCGCCGAGATCGCCGCTGAGCGGAGTCATCGGCAGCAGCTGGCGGACCAGGTCCTTGATCCGGACCTTGTGCTCGGCGGCGGCGCGGGTCAGCCGGTCACAGGCCCGGACCCGTCGATCCAGCGCCGCCTGCTCGACACCGGGCAGATGCAACGGCTGGAGCCCGGCCGGGTCGATCAGCGCCAGGCGAGCGAGGGTCTCGGCGTCGATCCCGTTGGTCTTGGTGTGCCGGGAGAAGAACTTGCGCAGATCCGACGCCTTGGCCGACGACACCCGGAACACCAGATGTCCTCGACTGATGAAGAACACCGCAATCGGCAGCCACGCCGGACCCGTCGGCTCGACGATCACCTCCAGGCGGACGCCCTGCGGGCAGCCGGTCAGCGCCGACCGCTCCACCTCGGTCAAGCTCTCGACGGTGGGATGAGCCTTGCGCTTGGCGAGGACGGCGCCGGTCTCGTCGAGGACCCGCACGGTGTGCGCCGATGCGATCCCCAAGTCGATACCCACGAGGCGTCTGGCGGCCATGGTCTCTCCTATCGTCCATCTCCCGACACACCGGCTCGCCCGCGAAGCGACGCACGACTCGAGGCCACGGTCCCAAGGAAGACACGCCAACCGCGGCTCCCACTCATGTGCTGCAACCGACTCCGACCTCTCTGGATCGAGCCACTTCCCTCATCCGGGGCATCCGTGGCCGGCCGGGCGTGGCAATCAGCGGTACGGGGCAAAACCACAGCGGTGACCTCCCCCAGAGCCGAACTCGACGCCACCCCCCGGACCAACCGGGATGACCATGCAACCCTGGAACCTCAACCCCGTGGTGGATCCACGGTGCCGACGTCCCTTACATGAGCTGGGGAATGGCGGTCGCGCCGGCGCTGTTGGATGACATGTCAACATCTCCCCTCCCCTAAGGAGCAGCCATGGCCTTCTCCCCCGTGCGCCTGAACCACGCCGTGCTGTTCGTCGCCGACGTCGAGCGGGCTGTCCGCTTCTACCGCGAGACCCTGGGCATGGAGGTCGTCACCCGCGAGCCCCGCGCCAACGCCGCGT
>DASTFE010000054.1:0-7578 GCA_035708905.1 Acidimicrobiales bacterium
ACGGTGGTGCTGCTCGAGCAGAACTACCGGTCGACGCAGACGATCCTCGACGCCGCCAACGCGGTGATCGCCCACAACCTCGCCCGCAAGCCCAAGGAGCTGTGGACCGACCACGGCACCGGCGACCCCATCGTCCGCTACCACGCCGACGACGAGGTCGACGAGGCGCAGTGGATCACCCGCGAGATCGCCCGGCTGCACGGGTCGTCCGGCGTGATCGGCGCCGGCACCGGCCCCGGCGGCGACCTCCACTGGGGCGACATCGCCGTCTTCTACCGCACCAACGCCCAGAGCCGGGTGCTGGAAGAGCAGCTCATGCGGGCCGACATCCCCTACAAGGTGGTGGGCGGCACCCGGTTCTACGACCGCAAGGAGGTCAAGGACGCGATCGCCTACCTGCGGGCCGTGGTCAACCCCGTCGACGAGGTGTCGATCAAGCGGGTGCTCAACGAGCCCAAGCGGGGCGTCGGCGCCACGTCGATCGGCAAGCTCGACAGCTACGCCACCGCCCGGGGGATGTCGTTCATCGACGCGCTGCGCCGGGCCGACGACGCCGGCGTGGGTGGCAAGGCGGCGCGCGGCATCGAGGCGTTCCTCACCCTGCTCGACGACGTGGCCGGCATGGTCGGTGCCGGGCCCGGCCCGCTGCTGCAGCAGCTCCTCGAGCGATCGGGCTACCTCGACCAGCTCGAGGCCGAGCGGTCGATCGAGGCCGAGGGCCGGCTCGAGAACCTGGCCGAACTGGTGGGCGCCGCCGGCGAGGTCGACTCGGTCGACGAGTTCCTCGAGCAGATCAGCCTCGTGGCCGACACCGACGAGCTCGACGACGACACCACCTCGGTCGTGCTCATGACCCTGCACTCGGCCAAAGGGCTGGAGTTCCCCATCGTGTTCCTCATCGGGCTCGAGGACGGCGTCTTCCCCCACCTGCGGTCGCTCACCGAACCCGACCAGCTCGAGGAGGAGCGGCGCCTCGCCTACGTGGGCATCACCCGGGCCCGCCGCCGGCTCTACCTCACCCACGCGTGGAGCCGCACCCTGTTCGGCGGCACCCAGTACAACCCACCCAGCCGGTTCCTCGACGAGATCCCCGCCGACCTGGTGCGCGACGTCGAGGGGCACCGCCGGGCCAGCCGCAGCGGCCGCACGTACGGCAGCGGCGGCGGGGGATGGCGATCGTCCGGTGGCGGTTCGGCCGGCGGCGACCGGGCCCTGCGGGTGGCGGCCGGGCGCGACCGCATCGTCGAGCGGGCGCTCGAGTCGCGCAAGCCCGCCCGCAGCGGCGCCGAGGGCCTGGGGCTCGAGGTCGGCGACGACGTCCGCCACAACGTGTTCGGCGAGGGCGTGATCCTCGACCTCAGCGGCAGCGGCGACAAGACCGAGGCGCTCGTGCGGTTCCGCGACGCGGGCGAGAAGCGTCTGCTGCTGTCCTGGGCACCGCTCGAGAAGCTCTGAACCGCCCAGCCCGGCGCCACGGTGCGGGCCACGGCAGGTACTCTCAGCGGCGGATTGTCACGGTTCATTCACGATCTCGTGCCAACGTCAACGCGGGGGTCTACCCGACGGTCTGAACGGGTGGCGCGTCGTTAGCCTGTGCCGACCTTCGGGGCGCATCGGGTGGCGGCACGCCCGACCGTCGCAGCCACTCTCCTGGCGGAGGAGCACCAGCAGTGTCCGACCAAGACCACACTCCCCGACACGTCGCCGGCAAGGGCGCGGGGTCCGGCGGCTGGCGCTCGCGCCCCCGGGCCGCCGTGATCGCCGGCGCCGCCGTGATGGTGCTGGCCGCCGGGCTGGGGATGAGCTCTGCGCTGTCGGGCCCGGGCGACAGCGCCGAGACGAGCGGCGACCGAGGCTCGACGGCGCCACCCACCACCCTGGCCACCACCACGACGACGCGGCCGGCGACCACCACGACCGCGGCGCCGGAGACCACGACGACCACCGTCCCCGAGACCACCACGACGACCGCGCCACCCGACGCCAACGCCGACGGCAAGCTCGAGCTCGGCGAGGACGGCGAGTCGGTGCTGGCCCTGCAGCGGCGCTTGGGCGAGCTGGGCTACTGGCTCGGCGAGGCCGACGGCAACTACGGCCAGCTCACCCGCCAGGCGGTCATGGCTTTCCAGAAGGTCGAGGGCCTCGGTCGCGACGGCGTCGCCGGCCCCGTCACCCAGCAGCGGCTGGCGGCCGCGGGCCGGCCCCAGCCCCGCGGCGCCAGCGGCATCGAGATCGACCTGGCCCGCCAGGTGCTGTTCGTGGTCGAGGGCGGCCGGGTCACCTGGGCCATCAACACCTCCACCGGCAACGGCGAGGCCTACACGAGCTCGACCGGGGGCCAGGCCCAGGCCATCACCCCGCCGGGTCAGTTCCGCATCGAGCGCCAGATCGACGGCCTGCGCGAGGCGCCGCTCGGCACCCTCTACCGGCCCAAGTACTTCAACGGCGGCATCGCCGTGCACGGCTCGGGCAGCATCCCCGCCAACCCGGCGTCCCACGGCTGCGCCCGGGTCACCAACTCGGCCATGGACATGCTGTGGTCGAGCGGCGTCGCCGAGATCGGCACGCCGGTCTGGGTCTACTGAGTACGGCCACCCGCTGGGCGGGCGGCCGGCTCGTCAGCCCCGGGGCGGCGCCACGTACTCGAAGTGGCCGGCGTCGGGGACGAGCCACCCGCTGCCCTCGGTGAAGCCCCAGCGGCCGAAGGCGGTGACGAGGCGGGGGTCCTGCACCGACGCCAGCCCCGTCGGGTTGTCGCCCGTGTTGATGTCGACGGCCACCCCCCAGGCGTGGCGCGAGATGCTGGAGCCGCCACGGGTCGTGCGGGGGTTCCAGCATCCGGCGAACCCGTCCGGCCCGATGAGGCCGGCCAGGTTGGCGCTGGCCACCTCGGCGAGGGCGCCGGCGAGGGCGTCGACCACCAGGCGGTGGCAGCGGGCAGGGCCGATGACCGGCAGGTCGACGCGCACCAGGTGCTCGGCCTGCCAGGCGGGGTCCTGCTCGAACTCGTCGCCGGGCCCGGTGCGGCGGTAGGCGAACTCGCCGAACCGGTCCTTGATGTGGGCCTGGGGCAGCACGGCGTCGCCGTTGCGCAGGAACGGCGTCTCGCCCGGCCCCCGGAACCGCACCGCCGACGCAGTGGTGAGCGCCGACCGCAACCGCTGCTCGACCGCCGGCCGGTCGCCGTCGTAGGCGGCGAGCAGGTACCGGTCGGTGGCGACGCCCAGGCGCTCGCCGGTGGACCGATCGACCGCGAGCTCCGCACCGCCGACGGCCGAGTCGCTCACGACGGCCGCCACCGTCACCGACTGCCCGCCCGCCAGGTCGAGGACCCCTCCGGGCCCGAGCCGGCGCAGGCGGGCCGACGTGGTGCCCAGCAGCGCCTCGCCGTCGCCCAGCCCGGCGATCGCCTCGCGGTCGGCGACGGACACGAAGCCGGCGTGGGCGGCCGGGTCGACCGCCACCGCGTCCAGGGGGATCGCCCAGCCCGGTGCCGGGTCGTCGACCGTCGCCCCGGCCGCGTCGCGCGAGCCGACGAGGTCGATCGTCGCGCCGCGCACGACCGAGGTGGCGCTCACCGCCGGGTCGGCGGCCGCCGCCGCGGCCAGGCCGGGGTCGAGGCCGCTCGGTGTCCAGGCCAGCAGGACGAGCGGGCCCGGCTCGGCGGCGGGCACCGTCGTCGCGGTGTCGCGCGCCGTGGACCCCGGCGGGCTCTCGCTGATCGGCGGCGGGTCGGTGCGCGACCCCGCGTCCTGCACCCCGGCCATGAGGGTCGCGCCGGCGACGACACCGGCCACGGCCGCGGCGGCCACCGCCACCACCGCCCCGGCCCGCCCCGGCCTCACGCCGGCTCCAGCCGCTCGGCGATCGCCAGCAGCTCGCCGAGACCCAGGCTGTGGCTGCGCAGGCTGACCGTGACGCCCTGCTCGACCCACTCGAGCTCGCCGCGCTCGCGGCTGTAGCGGCCGGCCGTGCCCCGCACCTCGACGCCCGCCTCGTCGCCCGTCGCCGGGGGCGGCAGCACCGCCGCCCGCCGCTGGGTGAGGGTGAACCCGCGCTGGCCGGGGCCGGCGTGCGCCTGGGTGACGGTCTCGCCGTCGGCCCGCACCGCCGGTGCGCCGAACCCGTCGGCCGACCGGGCGGTCAGCAGGCCGGGCAGCGCGGCCGCGGCCTCGGCGACGGTCGCGGTGGCGGCCTCGGCCCAGTGGTCCGGCACGGCGACCCCCACCAGGTCGAGGCCGGCGGCCACCGCGCGCAGGTCGTCCGGAGGCAGGCTGCCGCTGACCACGGCGTCGAGGTCGGCGGCGTGCAGCGCGATGCGCGAGCCGTCGGCGCTGGCGTAGCCCACGCCGGCGGCGCCCAGGTCGACCGGGCGGACGTCGGGGCCGAGGTCGCCGAACAGACGCCCACCGGGCCACTCGGTCGTGGCCCGCACGGTCAACCACGCCCGCCCGTCGCTCCACGACCGGACCCCGACCGCCGGCCCGCCGGGCGCCGCCACGGTGCCCGACCGGTGGGGCTCGAAGCCCTCGGGCAGGGCGGTCGGGACGGGCACGCCGGCGACCACCGGGTCGTCGTCTCCGGCCGTGGGGCGGAAGCCGCCGTCGACCGACGACGAGGGCTCACGGTCGGGCACCGTCACGGCGTCGCGGTCGACCGGCCCGTTGATCCGGGCGGTGGTGGCCTCGAGGCGCAGGATCACGTCGCCGGCCCGCTCGGAGGCGCCGGTGGCCGTTGCCCAGCGCGAGCGCTCCGGGCCGTCCGCGGCCCGCACCACGAGCGCGAGCGGGACGAGGTGCTCGGCGTCGAGCCACAGCTCGACCGGATCGGTCGGGTGCACGGGTCGCAGCTCGACGGCGGCGGAGAGCCCGTCGAGGATCGGCGCCACCTGCGCCGCGGTGACCGCCACGCCGAGGGTGCGGTGGCCGGCGAGGTCGCGCTCGCCCAGCGGGGGAGGGTCGGCCGCCAGGGCGAAGCTGCCGACGGGGCTGACCAGGTCGACCGGCACCGGCGCCGCGGTGGCGAAGGGCTCGCGGCCCGCGACGGAGCGTGACCAGGTGCGAGCCTCGTCCGGGCAGCGTGCGACCCCGGCAGCCGGGGAGCACTGCCGGGTCGTCGCCTCCCACCAGCGGTCGCCGTCGACGATCAGCTCTCCGGCGGCGCGCTCGACGTCCGGCCGTCCCGCGGTCGTCTCCTGCACGCGCAGGCCGAGCGTCTCCGGGGCCCGGTAGGTGAGGTCGGCGACGAACGTGCGCGTCGCCGCGGCGCCCGGTCCACGCACGCCCTCCACGGCGACCTCGGTGACGGCGTAGCGGGCCTCGAGCGTGCGGATGTCGTGCTGGGCGGCCATGACCAGCGCCGGCACGTCCGCAGCGGCCGGTGCGCGGGGCTCGGTGCCGAGGCCCACGAACGTGGCCCCGGCCGTCGCGCCCGCGAGGGCGGCCAGCGCGGCGGCCACGGCGAGCGGCCGCCGGCGAGCCGGAGGGCGGGGCCGCCGCCCGGTGGCCTGCCCCGAGCGGTCGCCGTCCCGGAGGCGGGCGGTGACGGCGGGGGCGACGTCGGGGACGCGGCCGACCGGCTCGACGCGCAGCTGCGACCGCAGCCCCCGGAGCGCGTCCTCGAAGCTGCGGCAGCCGGCACAGGTGGCGAGGTGGGCGTCGAGGTCGGCCCGCGTCGGGGCGCCGTCCAGCTCGTCGTCGGCTCGCAGCGACGCGGCCACCCGGGCGTCGTCACACCTCACCGGTCACCTCCCGCCCGGGGGTGCGCCGGTCCACGCTCGGTCCGTCGTCGGCCGACGCCCACGCTGCGAGGCGCGACCGGGCGGTGAACACCCGGCTCTTCACCGTGCCGACCGGCGCGCCCAGCACCGTCGCCGCCTCGGCGTAGCGCAGCCCGAGCACCTCGACCAGCAGCAGGGCCTCCCGCTGGTCGACCGGCAACGTGGCGAGTGCCTGGTCGATCTCGACCCGCGCCTCGCCCGGCCCGCTCGCCGACCGCGGGGGCGGGGACACGGCACCGATCAGCCGGGCCTGGCGCTCCCGCGCCCTCAGCTCGTCGATGCCCGCGTTGCGGGCCACCTGGAAGATCCAGGTCGACAGCTTGGACTCGAAGCCGAAGCCGGGCAGCCGGCGGTAGACGCGCAGGAACGTCTCCTGGGCCACGTCCTCGGCTGCCGTGCCGTCGCCGAGCATGCGGCGCAGGAACCGCCACACGGGCTGCTGGTGGTCGCGGACGATCTGCTCGAACGCCCGCAGGTCGCCTGCCGCGGCGGCACGCACGAGCGCCGGGTCCGTTTCGTGCACGGGCGTCCCCCGGGTCACCGGTGGCGGTCGCCGGCGCGGCGACCGGGGCCATCGTGCCGGACCGTGACCCGGGCGTCCACGACGTGGGCGACCCGGCCGGCGCCGTGTGCTGGCCGCGGGGGCGGCTCACAGCGTGGCACGGGCCCGGCGGCCGGGTCGCCGCCCGGCGGCGGAGGCGCCGACGAGCACCTCGTCGGGCTCGGCCGGGTGATCGGGTGCCGGCCCTGCCGTGAGCTCGCCGCCCGGCGCGTCGCCCGGGAACCCGTCACCGGTGCGGACGGCGATGCGCCGGAGGGGGTCGGGGTGCGGGCCATCGCCACCCCCGCCGGTGCCGCCCCCGCCGTCACCGTCGTCGCCGCCTCGCCCGTCGCCGGGGCCGGGCCTGGCGCCGCGCCCCGCCCGGCGCCGCCACACCGCTACGGCCACGGTCGCCACCAGCGCCGCCACCGCCGCCGCGGCCCACGATGCCGGATCGAGGGCGGCGTCCCCGGCGGCGCGGTCGCCCGCCGTGGCCACGGTCGCGACCGGGTCGCCGGCATCGGCGCCAGCACCGCCATCGCCACCGGCACGTGCGCCGGCGTCCCGCCGCTCGCCGTCCGGTCGGGCGTCGCCTCCCGTGCCCGGCGCCGCGGCGCGCCCGGCCTCGGGGGCGGGAGGGTCGTCGGCGGCAGGGGCCGCGACGGCTGCCGGCGGCGGCGGGACGCGTCCGGCCCGCACGTCGGCCGCGGTGAGGACGCGGCCGTGCTCGTCCATCAACAGGGCGCCGTCGTCGAGCCACCGGATCGCCGGATCGGTCAGCGGCCAGTGCCGCACGACCGGTTGCGGCGGGTCCACCCCGACGTGGACGGGCGAGTCGGCGAACTCGCCGAGGTTCGCCCGGCACCCCTCACTGCACACGGCCACCCAGTACATGCCGGACGCGAGGTCGTCCGGGAGCCGGAACGTGATGCTCACCCGGACGCCCTGCCACATCTGGCCGGGCACGCCCTCCTCGACGGTCACCGGGCCGACGCGGACGCCGGGCCGGGGCCCGGGGACGGTGAGCCCGCCACCCTGCGCCGGGGCCGGCCCCACGTACTCGCCGAAGTCGTCGACGGGACCGTGCAGGTAGGCGTGGAACGGGCCCTCCCGCTGAACGGCCTCGCGGTACCCGGCGACGAGGCCGTACCCGTAGCCGATCATCGTCACCTGCGGGCCCGGCTCGTACCGGTCGCGGGCGGGCTCCAACCAGTCGGCCCCGCCGGCGCCGGCGGCCGAGCCGACGACCGTCGTCAGG
>DASTFE010000055.1:0-2837 GCA_035708905.1 Acidimicrobiales bacterium
GGGGTGGGGATCCGGGCGCGGGCCATGGCCCGACGGTACGGAGCCGCGCTTGCAGGCGACATGGAGCCTGCTTGCGTCCCGGCGGTGGGGTTGGCCCCACCCCCGGTGGGCGTCGACCCGGGGCCGCCGGTCAGCGGGGCGCGAGGTCGCGGACCGCCTGGCGGGTGTCGACGCCGAAGGGCAGCAGGGCCAGCGCCGGGGTGGTGACCCCGTTGTCGATGTACCGCTGGACGTGCTCGCGGCACGCCTCGGGCGGGCCCCACACGATCAGCTCGTCGACCAGCGCGTCGGGGATGGCGGCCAGGGCGGCCTTGCGGTCGCCCGCCTGCCACAGGCGCCACATGTCCCCGAGCACCTCGCCTCGCCCCAGCCACTCGTGGAACGCGGCGTACACCGGCACGTTCAGGTAGGCGGCGATCGCGTAGCGCCCCATGGCCCGCACCGTGGCGGCGTCGTCGGTGGGCGCCACGAAGATGCGGGCCACGATCTCGCGGGCCGCTCCCCCGCCGGCGGCGTGCACGATGGGCGCCACCGTCGCCACGTCGTCGGCCGACAGCCAGTTGATGATGGCCCCGTCGCCCTCGCGCCCCGCCAGGCGCAGCATCCCCTCGCGTAGGGCGGCGACGAGCAGCGGCACCGGCTCGGGCGGCACGACCCCCAGCTTGAAGCCCCGCACCGAGAACGTCTCGTACTCGGCGGTGACCTTCTCGCCGGTCAACGCCTGGCGCAGGAAGCGGACGACGTCGCGGGTGCGCTGGTACGGCTGCTCGAACGGGATGCCGTTCCAGCCCTCGACGATGACGTTCGACGACGTGCCCAACCCCAGCGCGACGCGCCCGGGGGCGGCCTGCGCCAGCGAGCCGACGCTCTGGGCCAGCAGGCCGGGCCCCCGGGTGAAGGCCGGGACGATCGCCGTGCCCAACCGCAGCGACGGCGCCCACACCGACGCCAGCGCGAGCGGCGTGAAGGCGTCGGCGCCGTTGGCCTCGGCCGACCACACGTCGGTGTAGCCGAGGTCCGCGAGCTCGACGACCATGTCCCGCTGCTCGTGCAGGGGGACGCCGTCGAAGGGGATGGTCATGCCGTAGCGCTGCATGCCGGGATGCTGTCACACGGTGTCGCGCGGCGGCGTGCCCGCCGCCCGGCACCCTCGCCTACCGCTGCTGCGCGGTCAGGCGGGCGGCCATGTCGGCCGTCATCAGGCGGACGATCGTCGACTGGCTGGCCGTGGCCAGCAGCACGCCGTCCTGCGACCACAGGTGCACGACCCCGTGGCCGAAGCCGTGCGCCACCGCGTGGATGCGGATGTCGAGCAGCACCCACTCGGTCGGCACCAGCCGGTACACCCGCAGCGTGTTGTCGAGGCTGTTGCCGCCGCCGGCCCGCCCGAGCGCCTGGCCGATGCCGAACGGCACGTAATCGCCCAGGATGGCCAGCCCGGCACCGGACGACAGGTCGAGCAGGTCGGGCATCCGCGCCCACAGCAGCGACCGGCCGCCCGGCGCCGGGTTGCCCTCGATCTCGTCCCACCCGCGGGCGTCGGCCAGGCGGACGTCGATGCGGTCCATGATCGACTCGGTGCCGGGCAGCCGCGGGCCTCGCACCTGGCAGTCCTCGGGCGGCGGCACGGCGGGACGCTCGACCCACACGCCCTCGGCGTCGAGGTCGCGGCTGCCGAGGGCGGCGTTGACGGTCAGGATCTCGGTGTCGGCGACGTGGCCGACGACCCGCCCCTGCGTGATGCTGCGGCCTTGCGCGGCGAGCGTGACGTCGATGTCGAGCACCGACGGCGGGTGGGCGTAGGACAGGTACTGCGCGGTGGCCCACACGACGGGGCGACCGCTGGTCTCCTCCATGGCGGCGATGGCGGCGCCGAGCGCGCACCCGCCGAAGAGGAAGGGACCGACCGTCGAGATGCCGGGCGTGACCGGGAGCACCCAGCGCATGGGGTTGTGCGTGGGCTCGAGGCCGAGCCAGGTGCGAGCGTCCATCGGGAGGATCGTAGGGGTGCACCGTCGCCGATCCATCCACCTGTGCCGACCGCCACGGCGCGAGCGGCACCGACGGGCGCCACGGGCGCCGTGGGCGCGACAGGCGCGACGGGCGCCGGCGCGCCAGACTTGCCGGCCATGACCGACACGCCGTGGCTGGGGGACGCCTGCTCGCTCGTCGACGCCTTCCGCTCGGGCGAGCGCAAGCCGTCCGAGGAGCTCGAGGCCGTGCTGGGCGCCATCGAGGCCAGCGAACTGAACGCCGTCACGTTCCTCGACGGCGAGCGGGCCCGGGCCGTCGCCGAGGACGCCGACGTGGCGCTGCCCTTCGGCGGCGTCCCCATCGGGGTGAAGGAGCTCGAGCCCGTGGAGGGCTGGCCCTACACCGAGGCCAGCCTGGTGTTCGCCGACCGGGTCGGCGAGCACAGCACGACCATGGTGCGCCGGCTCGACGCGGCCGGCGTCGTGAAGGTGGGCCAGACGTCCGCCAGCGAGTTCGGGGGCCTCAACGTCAGCGTCACCCGCCTGCACGGCGTCACCCACAACCCGTGGCAGCTCGGCCGCACCGCAGGCGGATCGTCCGGCGGATCGGCCGCCGCGGTGGCCGGCGGCCTGCTGCCCATCGCCTCGGGCGGCGACGGGGGCGGCTCGATCCGCATCCCCGCCGGCTTCTGCGGCCTCGTCGGCATGAAGGGCACCGCCGGGCGCATCCCCCGGGGGCCGCGCACCGAGATCGCCCCCCTCACCGTCGTGATCGGGTGCCTGGCCCGTTCGGTGCGCGACGTCGCCCGTTGGTACGACGTGTGCGCCGGCTACGACTCGCGCGACCCCTACAGCCTCCCGAAG
>DASTFE010000056.1:0-9028 GCA_035708905.1 Acidimicrobiales bacterium
GCCGGCGAGGGCCAGTGGCCCCGCCACGTCACCGAGGGGTGGATGTCGATCTGGGACCTGGCCAAGCCGGTCATCGCCCAGGTGCACGGCTACTGCCTGGCGGGCGGGTCCGAGCTGGCCACCGGCTGCGACCTCGTCTACGTGGCGACCGACGCCAAGATCGGCTACCCGGCCGTGCGCTTCGGCGTGCCCGACATGCAGTTCCACGCCTGGTTCATGGGCATGCGGTCGGCCATGGAGATGATGCTGACCGGCGACTCGATCTCGGGCACCGAGGCCGCCCGCCTGGGCTGGGCCAACCACGCCTACCCGGCCGCCGAGCTCGACGAGCACGTCGTGGCCGTCGCCGAGCGGGTCGCCAAGGTGCCGCCCGACATCGTCCAGCTCAACAAGCGCACCGTGCACCGGGCCATGGACGTGATGGGCCTGCGGGCCGCCATCCGCTCGGGCACCGAACTGTGCTCGCTGGCCATCCACCAGCCGAGCTTCCAGGCGTTCATCGCCGACACCCGCGACAAGGGCCTGACGGCGGCACTGACCGAGCGCGACGAGCCCTTCGGCGACTACCGCACGACCGAGCCGCACCCTCGACGCTGACCCTGGGGTCGCGCCTTCGCCGGTGCCGTTCGAGGTCCGGGCGCCCCAGCCCGTGTCGGTAGCGTCGGGGCTGCATGCCGCGGCTGCTGATCGTCCACCACACGCCCTCGCCGGCCGTGCACTCGCTGTTCGAGGCCGTGAGGTCGGGCGCCACCGACCCGCAGATCGAGGGCGTCGAGGTCGTCGCCCGGCCGGCGCTGGCCGCCACGGCGCTCGACGTGCTCGAGGCCGACGGCTACGTGCTCGGCACCCCCGCCAACCTGGGCTACATGTCGGGGGCGCTCAAGCACTTCTTCGACACCGTCTACTACCCGTGCCTCGACGCCACGGTCGGCCGCCCCTACGGCGTGTTCGTCCACGGCAACGACGACACCACCGGCGCACTCCGGGCGATCGACAAGGTCGTGACCGGCCTGCGGTGGACGCTCGCCCAGGCGCCGGTGTCGGTGGTCGGCGCGCCCGAGCGCGACGACCTCGACGCCTGCTGGGAGCTGGGCGCGGCGGTCGCCGCCGGCCTCACCGTCGGCTGATCACCAGCGTGGTGCAGTCGACGGCGGGCGGCGGCGTGAAGGCGCGGCGGGGGATGCGCCGGCCCGTGCCGGTGGCGTAGTCCCGGCGCCAGCGACCCGCGCCGGGCGCGTGACCGGCCGCCCACCGGTGGGCCGCTGCGTGCTGCACCACCAGGTCGGCGCGCACGAGGCGCGAACCCGGGGCGAGCAGGCGCCGGAGCACCTTGCTGGTGATGGCGAACGGCGGGCTGGCCACCACCCGGAACGGGCGGCGGGGCAGCCGCAGGTCGACCGCGTCGGCCCGCACCACCGTCACGTCGTCGCCGGCGAAGCGCTCGCGCAGCACGGCGAGGCGCCGGGGGTGCAGCTCGACGGCCACCACCCGGGCCCCGGCCGCCACGAGGGCAGCGGTCACCGCGCCGGTGCCGGCGCCGATGTCGAGGACGAGGTCTCCGGGGCGGATGCCCGCGTCAGCGACGAGCCGGTCGGCCCAGGCGGGTGCCAGACGGTGCCAGCCCCACGGGGTGTTCCCGGAGGCGGGCACGGAGCACCGTCACGTACATCGCAGCCATGCCGGGACGGTAGGACGGGCGCGCCCGACGATCGAGCGATTATCGGTCGGTGTTCTGTGGTCGGTGGTCGGCGGTCGGTCGGCGGTCGGCGGTCGGCGGGCCGGTCAGGGGCGGAAGGCCTCGATCACCTCGCCGAACCGGGTCAGCGTGCCGGGGTCGGTGAGGTCGGGGAAGCTCACGATCGCCGTCCGGACGCCCGCCTCGGCGAACTGCCGGTAGCGGCCCACGTGGTCGTGGACGCTGGGCGCGTCGGCGGTCGAGAGGATGGTGACCGCGACGTCCGCCGGGTCGCGGCCCTCGGTCTCGCAGTGCCGGTGCAGCACCTCGACCTTGCGGCGCACGGTGGCCGGGTCGCCGAAGAGGTTGCAGGCGTCCGCGTGCCGGGCCACCAGCCGCAACGTGCGCCGCTCGCCCGAGCCGCCCACCAGGATCGGCACCTTCTCCTGCAGCGGGCGCGGGTAGCAGACGGCCTCGGTCACCTCGATCGTCCGACCCGTGTACGCCGGCGCGCCCTTGCCCCACATGAGCGGCAGCAGCTCGAGCGCGTCCTCGAGCATGGCGTAGCGGTCGGCCAGCGGCGGGAACGGCCAGCCGTAGGCCCGGTGCTCGCGCTCGAACCACGCCGCGCCGATCCCGCACACCGCGCGCCCACCGGACAGGACGTCCAGCGTGGCGACGATCTTGGCCAGGTGGGCGATGTTGCGGTAGGTCACGCCGGTGACCAGCGTGCCGAGCCGGGCCGTCCGGGTGCGGGCGGCCAGGAAGGCCAGGGTGCTGTAGCTGTCGAGCATGT
This sequence comes from Acidimicrobiales bacterium, assembly GCA_035708905.1. Lineage (GTDB taxonomy): Bacteria > Actinomycetota > Acidimicrobiia > Acidimicrobiales > VFJN01 > ZC4RG19. Next base: position 2,472 of record DASTFE010000056.1, read on the forward strand.
CCTCCCAGTGCGGTCCCACGGACGGGATCTGCAGGAAGTGGTCCATCACCCAGATGCTGGCGAAGCCGGCCTCCTCGGCCGCGGCCGCCACCTCGCTGAGTCGGTCCCGGGTGGCCGCAGGGCCGCCCGGCCAGGTGAAGCGGGGGATCTGGAGCCCGAACTCGAGCGTCATGGGCTGGTCCTCCTGACGGGCGACCGCCGCGGGCGCGGCGACCAGGTCGGGGGCGACGACGGCGACGTCGCCCGGCGGGTGCACGGCGCCGAACCCGTCGCCGGCGAGGGCGTCGCGCTCGCCGGGCCACCGGGCGAGCATCGACGTCATGGTCTTGGACGGGATGGCTCGGGGCCGCGTCCGGTTGCGGGCCCGGCACACCGCGGGGTCGGTGTCGAACACCACGGCGACGGCGGGCACGCCGGCCCGCTCGGCGGCGGCGACCCACCGGCGCCGGCGGTCGCCGTCGGTGCCCAGCGAGTCGACGACCGTGGTCAGCCGCCGCCGCAGGCGGCGCTCGACGACCATGTCGAGCACGTCGAACGCGTCCTTCGACGCCCGCTGGTCGTGCTCGCCGGTGCCGACCACCGCTCGCAGCGCGTCCGAGGACACGACCTGGTGAGTGGGGAAGTGGCGGGCCGCCCAGGTCGACTTGCCAGACGCGGGCGGGCCCACCAGCACGACGAGCGATCCCTCGGCCAGGCGGACGGTGGCTGCGGTCACCGCCCGCCAGCTTGCCGCACGCCCGCCGCACCGGCGGGGCGCGACCGCTGCCGGGCGGTCAGGCGGAGTCGGCGGTGGCCGGAGCGAACGCCTCGAGCGTCGCAGCGACGTCGCCCAGCGGGTAGAGCACCGGCGACGTGCAGCCCGCGGCCACGTACTCGGCGACCTTGGCCCGGCACTCCTCCGCCGTGCCGGCGGCGCACAGCATCTGCACGACCTCGTCGGGGACCAGCTTGCTGGCGGCGACGACCTCGTCGTGGCCGGCCGGCCAGGTCAGCACCGCGCCGATCTCGTCGAGCAGCGACGACGGCACGCCCGAGGCCGCCATGATGTGAGGCTGCTGTCCCAGGTACTGGGTCACGAGCAGGCGGGCGGCGTCGAGCGCGGCCTCGCGGTCGGCGTCGAGCGAGCACACGACCAGCTGGGGCCGGTCGACGTCGTCGAGGCTGCGCCCCGCCCGGTCGACGCCCTCGGCCAGCGCGGCGAGCGCGCGCTCGTTGTAGCCGGGGGAGACCAGGTAGTTGAGCACGGCCCCGTCGGCGATCTCGCCGGCCAGCGCCATCATCTGCATGCCGGTGGCGCCGACGTACAGCGGCACCTGCTTGGCCCGCCGCTGCTGGTGGACGTAGTCGAGCTCGACCCCGTCGAGGTGCACGTAGGCGCCGTCGTAGGTGACGGGCCCGTCACAGCGCAGCAGGGCCCGCACGGACTCGACCACCTCGCGCATCACCCGCAGGGGCCGGTCGCGCGCCACGCCGACCTTGGCGGCCAGCGGATCCCACCAGGCGCCCAGGCCGGCCCGCACGCGGCCGGGGGCGAGGTCGTCGAGCGTCGAGAACAGCGACGCCAGCCGGGCGGGGTTGCGGGTCCAGACGTCGATGACCCCGGAGCCCACGGCGATGCGCTCGGTGGTGGCGGCGAAGGCGGCCATGGGCACGGTGGCCTCGCGCACCAGCCGGCTGTCCGCCTGCCACACGGCGGCGAAGCCGAGCGCCTCGGCCCGCTGCACGAACCCCATGGCCTCGCGGATCGGGTGGGCGTCCTGCACGTACAGCGCCATCGGCACCCCGGCCAGCACGTGGCCGGGATCGCCGGTCGCGCCGGATACGCCCGACGCAGCCGACCCACCGGCCGCAGCGGGATCGCCGCCTCCGCTCACAGCATCGACCACAGCCGTCGCGCCTCCTCCCAGGCCCGGGCCCGGATCCGTTCGGCGTCGACCCGGGTGCACACGCCCCCGTCGACCACCACCTCGCCGTCCACCACCACCCGCTCGGCCCGCACCCCGGGCGTGAACGCCAGGTACCACGGGTCGGCCCGGTCGGCCCGCCACGTCACCTCGTCGTCCCGCGCCTCGGGCACCAGGTCGGCCCCGGCATGCAGCCAGCTCCACGCGTCGTCGGGCGTGGCGGTCACGTCGTCCGCCCGCTGGGCCGCGTAGGCGAGGGCGAACTCGTCGACCATCGCCGCGCCGATGCCGTCGCTGCCCAGCACCACCCGGTTGCCGGCCGCCGCCCACCGGGCGGGGCGGGCGTAGCCGACGCCGTTGTTCATGTTCGAGCGGGGGTTGTGGGCGACGGTGCCGGCCAGCGGCGGGTCGACGTGCACGCAGTGGGCCAGCAGCCAGTCGTCGGTGGCGTGGCGGCGCAAGCGGTCGGCGGCACCGCGGTCGACGGCGTCCTCGCCGACGTGGACGTGCACCCCCACGCCGAGGTCGCGGGCCAGCCCCGCGACGGCGTCGAGCGTGGCGTCGGACAGCGTGAGGCAGGCGTGCGCGCCGACCATCCCCCGGCCCCCTGCCCGGGCGAACCGTTCGTTCTCGGCCAGGCCCGCCTTGGCGCCGGCGGGGCCGTGGCGGTCGGTGACCTCGTAGGCGCACACGACCCGCACGCCCACCTCCGCGCAGGCCTCGGCGACCACGTCGAGGCTGCCGTCGATGGCCGAGGGCGAGGCGTGGTGGTCGACGATGGCCGTGGTGCCGGCCTCGAGCGCCTCGACGGCACCCAGCAGCGCGGACCACCGCACGAGGTCGAGGTCGAGCGCGGCGTCGAGCCGCCACCACACCTGCTCGAGGATCTCGGTGAAGTCGGTGGGCGTCGCCGGCGGGGCAGGCATGCCCCGGGCCAGCGTCGAGTACAGGTGGTGGTGGGCGCAGACCAGGCCGGGGGTCGTCGCGGTCACGGCATCACGCTCGGGTGCCCGGTCGCCGGGCGGTGCGGCGCATCACGACCCGGCCCGCCGCATGGGCAGGGTGGCGCGCCACTCGCCGTCGAGGTCGTGCAGCGCGCCCGCCACCGCACCGGCCGTGGGCACCAGGCCGATCTCGCCCACCCCCTTGATGCCGTACGGGGCCCGGGGCTGGGGGCGCTCGACCAGGATCACATCGACCGGCGGCACGTCCTTGGGCCGGAGGATGCCGAGCTGGCGCAGCGTCGTCGCGGTGGGCCGGGCGTCGGCGTCGGTGGGGAAGTCCTCGGTCAGCGCGTAGCCCAACCCCATGTGCACCGCGCCCACGACCTGCCCCTCGCACAGCAGCGGGTTGACGGCCCGCCCGACGTCGTGGGCGGCCACCACCCGCTCGACCTCGCCGGTGTCACGGTCGACCACCACGAGCTGGGCCGCGTAGCCGAACGTCGAGTGGATGGTCGGCCGCTCGACCGTGCCCAGCGCGTCGGTCCAGTCGACCCGGTACTCGCCCTGGTAGTCGACGCCGGGCCGGCAGCCGTCGTCGCACGCTGCCGTGCAGGCGGCGGCCACCGAGCCCGCGCCCATGAGCGTGCCCCGGCTTCCCGTCGTCTGGCCGGCGCCCAGCTCGTGGGACGTGTCGACGATCACCCGCACCTTCGCGGGATCGACCCCCAGCTCCTGCACCGCCACCTGGAGGGCGACGGTGTGGACGCCCTGCCCCATCTCGGTCCAGCAGTGGCGCACCTCGACGCCGCCGTCGTCGTCGAAGCGGACCACCGCCCGGGCCACCTCCTCGAGCCCGTTGCCCAGGCCCGAGTTCTTGAGCCCGAGCCCCAGGCCGACCGCCTTGCCCGCCGCCACCGCGGCGTCCCAGTGGGGCCGGAGGGCGTCGAGGCAGTCGCGGGCGCCGCGGCAGCCGTCGTCCATCACCTGCCCGGGGCCCCACACGGCGCCGGGCGCGACCACGTTGCGGGCCCGGATCTCCCAGCGGTCGAGCCCGCAGGCGTCGGCCAGCCGGTCGAGCAGGCCCTCGGTGGCGAACTGGGCCTGGTTGGCCCCGAACCCGCGGAAGGCGCCGCACACCGGATTGTTGGTGCGCACGGCGAACGCCTCGACGTCGACCACCGGCCACGTGTACGGCCCGCTGGCGTGGCCGGCCGCCCGCTCGAGCACCTTCATGCCCACCGACGCGTACGGGCCGGAGTCACCGACGATGCGGGCCTTGAGGGCGGTCACCCGGCCGTCGGCGTCGCAGCCCGCCCACGCCTCGACCCGCACCGGGTGCCGCTTGGGGTGCACCCGCAACGACTCGTCCCGGCTGAACGTGCACTTCACCGGGCGCCCGAGCAGCCAGGCGGCCAGGGCGGTCTGCGCCTGGTTGGCGCAGTCCTCCTTGCCGCCGAACGCGCCCCCGTTGGCCACCAGGTGCACGAGCACCCGGTCCTCGGGGACGCCGAGCACGTCCGCGATCTGGCGGCGGTCGTCCCACACCCCCTGGCCACCCGAGAAGACCTCGAGCGTCCCGTCGTCGCGCGGCACGGCCAGGGTCGACTCGGGCTCGAGGAAGGCGTGCTCGACCCGCTGGGTCTGGAACACCTCGTGCACCGTGTGGGCACTGGCGGCCAGGGCGGCGTCGGCGTCGAGGCCCTCGGGGTGGTCGCTGCGAGCGTAGGCCGTGCGCGACAGCACGTTGGGCCGGTCGGGCTCGCCCACCTGCCACACGGCCGGCTCGCCGGCGTCGAGGGCGGCCAGGGCGTCGGCGAAGGGCGGGTGCGGCCGGTACTCGACCTCGACCAGCGCCGCGGCGCGGCGGGCCGTGGCCCGGTCGCCGGCCACGACCAGCGCCAGCAGGTCGCCGGTGTACGAGGTGCGCCCGCCCACGGGCACGAACACCGGCCAGTCGCGGTGGATCAGGCCGATGCGCAGCTCGCCCGGCACGTCGGCCGCGGTGAGCACCCGCACCACGCCGGGCACGGCCTCGGCGGCCGCGGTGCCGATGGCGAGGACGTCGGCGCGGGCGTGCTCGGCCAGCACCGGAGCGGCGTGCAGCATGCCCGGCACCCGCAGGTCGTCGATGTACGGCTTGTCGCCCAGGGCCAGCTCGCCCGCCTGGTACCGGGCGTTGCGGCTACCGACGCCCCAGGTCGGCGCCCCCCCGCCGGTCGCGGTGCCGCCGGTCGCGGTGGCGGCCGGCCAGGTCACCGGGACGTCGCCGCCGGCGGCCAGCAGCTCGACGGCGTCGAGGATGGCGTGGTAGCCGGTGCACCGGCACAGGTGCCCGCCGAGGTGGCGGGCGGCCTTCTCGCGGGTGAGGGCCGGGCCGTCCTTGTCGACCAGGTACTTGGCCCGCACGACGATGCCCGGCGTGCAGAACCCGCACTGCAGCGCGCCGGTGGCGGCGAAGGCGGCGGCGTAGCGGTCGCGCTCGGCCGGGTCGAGGCCCTCGAGCGTCGTCACCTGCCGGCCGTCCACCCGGTCGAGCGCCAGCGAGCAGCTGACGGTGGGCTTGCCGTCGACCAGCACGGTGCAGCACCCGCACTGGCCCGTCGGCGAGCAGCCGTCCTTGGGACTGGTGACGTCGAGCTCCTCGCGGAGGGCGGCCAGCAGGTGGGGATGGTCGCCGACCTCGACCTGGCTGCCGTTGAGCGTGAAGCGCACCGTCACGCCACCACCATGGCAGAGATCAACAATCTGTTGAAGTCCTGGCCGTTGCGGTCCGGTGAACGGGCCTCGGGCGGGGTAGAACGTCGGCCATGCCGTCGAGCCTGCTGCTCAACCACCGCACCGCCGCCGTGCCGGCCGGTGCCCGGCCGGGGCCGCACGTCCACGCCTTCCACCGGCGCCTCCCCGGCTACGCGCCCACGCCGCTGCGCGACATGCCCGCCCTGGCGGCCGAAGCCGGGGTGCGGCGGGTGCTGGTCAAGGACGAGTCCAGCCGGATGGGGCTGCCGGCGTTCAAGATCCTCGGTGCATCGTGGGCCACCTACCGGGTGCTGTGCGAGCGCCTGGGCGGCGAGCCGGAGTGGGCCACGCTCGACGACCTGGCCGCCGTGGTCGCCGAGCGGCTCGGGCCCCTGCGGCTCGTGGCCGCCACCGACGGCAACCACGGCCGCGCCGTCGCCCGCATGGCCCGGCTGCTCGGCCTGCGCTCGACCATCGTCGTGCCCGACGGCACCGCCGAGGCCCGCATCGGCGCCATCACCTCCGAGGGCGCCGAGGTCGTGGTGTCGCCGGGCACCTACGACGACGCGGTGACGCTGTCGGCCGGGATGGCCGGCGACCGCGACCTGATCATCTCCGACACGTCGTGGCCCGGCTACGAGGACCCGCCCCGCTGGGTGATCGAGGGCTACGCCACGATCTTCCACGAAGTCGACGAACAGGCGGGCGCGGCGGTGGACGTCGCGGTCGTCCCGATAGGGGTGGGCGCGCTCGCCGCCGCGGCAGCGCGGCACCTGGCCGGGCCGGCGCGGCTCGCCGGAGTCGAGCCCGTGGCGGCGGCCTGCGTGCTTGAATCCGCGCGCGCCGGCGAGATCACCGAGGTGCCAGGGCCGCACGGCTCGATCATGTCCGGGCTGAACGCCGGGCTGCCGTCGCTCGTGGCGTGGCCGCTCGTGAGCGGCGGCTTCGACCTGTTCTCCGCCGCGGAGGACCA
>DASTFE010000057.1:0-3840 GCA_035708905.1 Acidimicrobiales bacterium
CCGCGCGCTCGGCGTACGCCGCGAGCTGCTCACGCCGGTTGCGCACGACCTCGCCGACCAGTACGGCCAGCACGGGCCAGGCCGCCTCGCCGAGCGGCGTGCCGCTCGGGCTGCCGGTGGCGACCGACACCGTGGCCGCCCATGCCGCGGCGACGGCGGCCACCACGATGCTGCGGCGGCGGTCGCCGCGCGCGCCGACCGTGTAGAGGGCGACCATGGTGGGAAGGTTCAGCAGCTGGCCGTGGTGGCCGATCAGGTACCACGTCGTGAGGGCCGTCCCGCACAGGGCGGCCACGGCCACCGGCCACGACCGACGCACGAGCAGCGCCGCCACCGAGACCGCGGCGAGCAGGTACGTGAGCTCGTCCGCCTGCCGGGTGCCGGGCGCGTTCCACCAGGCGTCCATGGTGGTGGGGAAGGCCACCACGGCGGCGACGGCCACGTCGGCCGGCGAGACGCGCTGCACCGCGGCCACGCTACGGGCGGCGGTCAGCGGTCGCGTACCACGGTGGGAGTCGCGTCCTACTCCTCGTGCCGTACGCTGCTCGCGGGTGAGCCGGTGCCGGCCCGGTCTCATCGACCGGACTCATGACCGACCTGGTGCTGCGCGAGGTCGTCGTCGGCGGAGTGCTCGTCGACGTGCGGGCGAGCGGCGGTGCGATCGTCGAGATCGGCCGCCGCATCCCGGCGCGCCCCGGCGACGACGAGGTCGACGGCCGCCGGGGCGCGCTGATCCCCGGGCTGCACGACCACCACCTCCACCTGCTCGGGCTGGCGGCCGCGGAGCGCTCGCCGTTCGTCGGGCCGCCCGTGGTCAACGACTCCGACCAGTTGGCCACCGCCCTCCGGGCGGCGCACCGGGCGCTCGCTGCCGGCCAGTGGTTGCGGGCCATCGGCTACCACGAGTCGGTCGCCGGCCCGCTCGACCGGGCGCGGCTCGACGACCTGGTCCCCGACCGGCCGGTGCGGGTGCAGCACCGGTCGGGCGCGGCGTGGCTGCTCAACACACAGGGCCTCGCCGACCTGGGGCTGGCCGACGCCGCTGCGGGCGCCGAGGCGGGGCAGGTCGGCGTCGAGCGGGACGGCGACGGCCGCCCGACGGGCCGGCTGCTGGGGCTCGACCGGTGGCTGCGCGAACGGCTGCCGGCCGAGCCGCCACCCGACCTGGCGCCCGTGGGGCGGCGCCTGGCCGGCTACGGCGTCACCGGCGTGACCGATGCCACCCCGGTGAGCACGCTCGACGACCTGGCGCCCGTGGCCCGGGCGGCCGCCGACGGCGCCCTGCCCCAGCGGGTCGTGGTCACCGGCGGCCCGCGCGTCGCCACCGCCGGGGTGCCGGTCCCGTTGACCCGGGGCCCGGTCAAGCTGGTGGTGGCCGACTACGCCCTGCCCGACCTCGCCGACCTGGCCCGCTGGATCGCCGGGGCCCACGCCGCCGGCCGGCCCGTGGCGGTGCACTGCGTCACCCGGGCGGGCCTGGCGCTGGCGGTCGCCGCCTGGGACATGGCCGGCGCGGCACCGGGCGACCGCGTCGAGCACGGCTCGGTCGTGCCGCCCGACCTGCGGGCCGTGGTCGCCGCCAGGGGCCTCACGGTGGTCACCCAGCCAGGGTTCGTGCTCGAGCGGGGCGACCGCTACATGGCGGAGGTCGACGCCGAGGACCTGCCCCACCTGTACCCGTGCCGCAGCCTGATCGAGGCCGGGATCCCGGTGGGCGGCAGCACCGACGCGCCTTTCGGCCACCCCGACCCGTGGCGGGCGATCGCCACGGCCATCGAGCGGCGGACGCTCGGCGGCGCGCCCCTGGGCCTGCGCGAGGCCGTGTCGCCCGAGCGGGCCCTGGCACTGTTCCTCACCCCGCCGGACGACCCCGGGGGCCGCCCCCGCCGGGTCGAGGTGGGCGCGCCGGCCGACCTGTGCGTGCTCGACGCCCCGCTGTCGCAGGTGCTCGAAGACCCCTCGTCCCGCCACGTCGTGCTGACGGTCATCGGCGGCGCGGTGCAGGGCTAGCCCGGACTCCACGGCGCCAGCGCGGTGCCGCCGACGCCTCACTGATGTACGATTCGTACATGACCGATGTCGCTGTGAGCGCCGCACGCGAGCACCTCGCCGAACTGATCGACACCACACGCCGGTCCGGCGAGCCGGTGTACGTGACGCGTCGCGGCACCCGCGTCGCCGTCATCCTCGACCCCGAGGCGTACGAGCAGCTCGTCGACCAGGCAGAGGACGCCGTCGACCGCGCCGAGCTGCGCGCCGCCCGGGAAGACGACGACTACGTCCCCTGGGAGGAGGTCAAGGCCGAGCTGGGCCTGGCATGACGCCGCCCTACCGGGTCGAGATCGCTCGCCGGGCCGCCAAGGCACTGGCGTCCCTTCCCCGGCGGGAGCAACAGCGTGTGCGCGCAGCCATCGACCTCCTCGCCGACCAGCCTCGACCACCGGGGTGCCGCCAACTCTCCGGCGAGCATCGCGCCTACCGGGTGCGGGTCGGCGACTACCGCATCGTGTACGAGGTCCTCGACACGCGGCTCGTCATCCAGGTCGTCCGCATCGGTCACCGGCGCGACATCTACCGGCACTGACCTCGCGATGCCCGGGGTCAGTGGACCTGGCGGTCGGTGTCCTGCCAGTAGCGGGCGCGCAGGGCCTTCTTGTCGGCCTTGCCCAGCGGGCTGAGCGGGATCTCGTCGGCGAACTCGACCGACTTGGGGGCGTGGATCGAACCCTTGCCCTGCTTGACCAGGTCGATCAGCTCGCCGGCGTCGACCTCGGCGTCGGGCCGTCGCACGACCACGGCCTTGACCGCCTCGCCCCAGCGTTCGTCCGGCACGCCGATGACCGCCACGTTGGCGACCGCCGGGTGCGACGAGATGACGTCCTCGACCTCGCGGGGGAAGACGTTGAACCCGCCGGTGACGATCATGTCCTTCTTGCGGTCGACGATGGTGTAGAAGCCGTGCTCGTCCTCGCGGGCGATGTCGCCGGTGTGCAGCCACCCCCCGGCCAGCGCCTGCTCGGTCTGCTCGGGCTTGTTCAAGTAGCCCTGCATGACCAGCGGACCCCGCACGCAGATCTCGCCGGGCTCGCCCCGGGGCACCGCGTTCATGTCGTCGTCGAGCAGGGCCACGTGCATCCACGGCACGGGGCGGCCGCAGGTGGCCAGGCGATCGAGGTCGTCGACGTCGTGCTCGTCCTTGCGCAGCACGCAGATGGTCATCGGGGCCTCGGCCTGGCCGTAGTACTGGAAGAAGATGGGGCCGAGGCGCTCGATCGCCTCCTTCAGCCGGGTGGGCGACATGGCCGCCGCGCCGTAGTAGACGGTCTCGAGGCTGGACAGGTCGCGCGTGGCGAAGTCGGGGTGGTCCATCAGCATGTAGAGCATCGTCGGCACCAGCATCGTGGCCGTGATGCGCTCGCGCTCGATGGTCTCGAGCACCAGACCCGGCTCGAAGTAGGGCACCACCACCAGCGATCCGCCGAGCAGCAGCACCGGCACGAAGAACGCCGCACCGGCGTGGCTGAGTGGGGTGCACATCAGGAACCGCGGCTCCCTGGGCCACTCCCACTCGGTCATCTGGATGTTGGTCATCGCCGCGCCCGAGCGGTAGCTGCCCATGACGCCCTTGGGCTGGCCGGTGGTGCCGCCCGTGTAGGCGAGGCCGGGGATGTCCTCGGGCCCCACGTCGGGCGGGCTGAGCGGCCGGGGATCGAACGTGGCGGCCAGCGCCACGTAGTCGTCGCCGACGTCGCCGGGGCCGAGCGCCAGCAGGTTCTCGAGGCCGGGAACGCGCTCGGCCAGCTGGGCGGCCCGCCCCCCGAAGTACTCGGGGTCGAAGAC
>DASTFE010000058.1:0-2721 GCA_035708905.1 Acidimicrobiales bacterium
CGCCGAGGGGGGTTTCGAGGATGTCGATGACGGCGTCGGGGAGGCGGCGTTCGGCCATGTCCTTGGCCTGGCGGGTCAATGACCGCAACGGCCGCGTGATCGACCGCGACACCAACCACGCCACCAGACCCGCCACCACCACCGTGGTGGCGGCCAGCAGCACGAACCACCGCTGCCGCGCCGTCGCCGCCGCCTCGATCTCGTCGGCCCGGTCGACCAGCACCTCGGTGACGCCCCCGCGGAACACCGAGTAGCCGTAGGTGTCGGGGTTGTCGCCGGCCGAATAGGTCATGACCCCGTCGACGTCGACCACGCCGGTGTCGAGCGCCTGCTGCACCACCTCGGGGAACCGCTGCACCTCCTCGGCGGCGAACAGCGCCTCGGCGAACTGGCGGTACTCGCCGGTCGCCTTGGTGAGGATGAGCTGCTCGTTGGCCCGGAGCTGGCCCAACAGCCCGGCGATCGTGGCCAGCTCGTCGGCGGTGGTCACGCCGTCGGGGCTCTCGCCGCCCACCTGGGCCAGCAGCAGGTCGCCGACGAGGATGGCGATGATGTTGGTCTGCTGGGCGGCCAGGTCGACCAGCTCGGCACCGCGGCGCAGGTCGGGGTCGTCGACCGTCAGGGCCACCCGCTTGTTGGCCTCGAAGAACGGGTCCATCACCTCGGTGTAGCCACCGAAGTTCTCGCGCACGGCGACGATGTTGCCGAGGCCACGATCCGCGTCGGGCACGGCGTCGACCTCGGCCCGCAGCTCGGCGATGCGGCCCATGGCCTCGATCGCCGGGCGGTAGGCGGCCTCGATCTCACCGCCCTGCGACTCGACCTCGGCCCGGAAGTCGGCGAGCGTGCTGTCGGTCTCGGCGCGGGCCTCGGCGTTGTCGGTGACCGGCAGCGCGAAGGCGTCCTCGGCGCCGAGCAGGTAGACGCCTGCCGCGTTGCGCTCGTTCTCGAGGATGCTGAGCAGGCTGACCGGGCCGATGGACGCCTCGGCGAGGGCGGTCTGCTCGCGCACCCGCTGGACGTCGCGGGCGCTCTGGATGACCTCGAAGATCGTGACGCAGACCAGCGCCACGAGGGGCACGGCCAGTGCGGCCGCGAGCTTCATGCGGATCGGAACCCGGCGCAAAGGTGGCTCTCCGTGTGGGAAACGAGGGTGTGGCTGCGGGCGCGGGGCTAGGCGCGACAGCGCCACCGACCAGGCAGAGCGTGGCGACGCTCGGCCCGGAACGGCTGGTCATCCCCGGCGATCACAGTTGGTACTGGCATCATTGCAAACACGCGACCGAGAGGGCATCCCGGTGGGGGGGCATGCGTGCATCAACACGTTGCGCGCTGACACTAGCACCATGGGTCGGGCTGACGGTCGCGCCGCGTGCAGCGCCGGCCTCAGCCGGCGCGCATGCGGGCGGCCGAGACGCCGGCGGTCGCGTCGACGATCCGGATCGTCGCCCGGGTGAGGGGCACGAGGGCGCCGCGGTCGACCTTGTCGAGCGTGTCCATCTCGTCGAACAGGTAGAACGGCGCGGTCAGGAAGTTCATCACCGGCACGCCCTCGGTGTGGTAGTGCGCGCCGTCGGTCGGCGGCTGGGTGCCGAAGGCATCGGGCGCCAGGATCATCGACCGGTGCAGGGCCTCGGCCTCGAGCGCCCCGGCGACGGCCTGCTCGAGGCGGGGCAGGCGGCTGGTGAAGAACCAGCGGGGCACGGGCTGCCCCGTGGCCGCCAGCTCGCCGTCGATCTCGGCGAACTCGCGGGCCGCGTGCTCGAGGTGGACCTCGAGCACCACGCTGTCCAGCTCGTCGCGGTGGGCGTCGATGTAGCCGAGCAGCCCGGCGCCGCCCGACATGTGGCCGCCCTGCAGCAGGAACACCAGACGGTGCGGCCGCCGCTCGACCCGCTGGGCGGCCCAGTAGGCGGCCTGGGCGAGCACGAGCGCGATGCCGCTGCCGTCCTCGACGGCCGAGGCCCACGGCCCGTCGTGGTGGGATCCGATGATCACCATCTCGTCGTCGGCGCCCTCGAGCTCGCCGACGACGTTGTGCGAGCGGTGCTCGCCGCTCTCGGACTCGACCGTGAGCGTCACCCGGACGGGGCCCTCGGCCAGCCGCTCGCGCAGCCAGGCGCCGTCGCTGCCGCTGATCCAGACACCCGGGATGGGGCGGCCGATGCCGTCGTAGGGGACGAAGTAGCGGCACGAGTCGCCGGGGTAGCCGGTGAGCGAACCGATGAACAGCGCAGCGCCCGCCTCGATCGACGGTTCCATGACGTCCTGGAAGTCGGCGCCGAAGGGCACGACGTGCTCGGCGCCCGCCAGGGTGCCGTCGGGGTCGATGATGCGACCGGTCAGGTCGTCGGGGGCGCTGCCGGACGCGGCCAGCAGGTCGGCGGGTATGCGCAGCAGGGACACGTCGTACAGGGACGCCTTGCCCGCCACCGCCTCGGGCCGGGCGGCGTCGTAGGCGGCGAGGTCGGCTTCGAGGTCGGCCGCGGGGGCGGCGAAGGGCACGGGGAAGCAGTCGAGGCGGCGCGCCTCGGCGCCGGCGACGACGTCGAGGGACCAGTCGAGCGGCTCCCAGCGCGTCACTGTCACCGGCTCGAGGCGCACGTCCCCGAGCCCCAGGTCGCGGAACCGGTCGGCGATCCAGCCCTCGGCCCACTCGTCGGCCGGGTAGCCGGGCCGGCGCACGCCCTGGTCGAAGACCTCGCTGATCCAGGCGAAGAT
>DASTFE010000059.1:0-13020 GCA_035708905.1 Acidimicrobiales bacterium
GTCGGGCTGGTCATCGTCGACCTCCTCGGAGGTCCTGGTCGTTGTTCTTCTAGCCTCGGGTAGAACAATACCGCCCGAGGCCGCCGCCGGGTCAGCGGCTCCACTGGCTAGTGCACGCGGGTGTCGGCGTCGGCGGCGACCTCGACCGTCACGACGTGGTCGATGGCCGCGGTGCTGCGGCCGACGTGCAGCGCATGGATGCCGGCGTCGACCCGCCATCCGGGCTCGGCCGGCGCCCCGTGGCGGTCGGCCATCGGCACCGCTGCGGCCCGCCGGGCCAGCTCGTCCCGGTCGGGGACGCCCGGGTCCCAGTAGGCGAACGAGCGGTCGTCGAGCACGACCTCGACCGTGGCGGCCTCGCCCGGGTCGAGCCACACCTTGGCGAACCCCGCCAGCTCCTTGTGCGGGCGGACCAGCCGGCCCTCAGGCGGCGCCACGTAGCACTGCACCACCTCGGCGCCGCGGCGGGCCCCGGTGTTCGTCACCGGCACCGAGACGGTCAGGCGCGCGCCCCGGCCGGGCGTGAACGTCGACGTCGACAGCGCCGGCTCGCCCAGGGCGAAGGTGGTGTACGAGCCGCCGTGGCCGAACGGGTAGCGCACCGGCAGGTGGCGGGCCTCGTACCACCGGTAGCCCACGAGCACGCCCTCGGCGTAGCGGACGTGGCCGCGCTCGCCGGGGAAGTTGCCGTACGACGGGTTGTGCTCGAGGCGGACCGGCACGGTGGTCGGCAGCCGCCCGGCCGGCTCGGCGTCGCCCAGCAGCACATCGGCCAGGCCGGCCGCCATCTCCTGGCCGCCGAACCAGATCTGCAGCACGGCCCGCGCCGCGGGCGCCCAGTCCATCGTGACCGGCGAGCCGGCGTTGACCACCACCACGGTGTCCGGGTTGGTCGCCAGCACCCGCCGCACCAGCTCGTCCTGGCGGCCGGGCAGGTCCATCGACGGCCGGTCGGTGCCCTCGGACTCCCACTCGCCGTTCGTGCCCACCACCAGCACGACGGCGTCTGCGGCGGCCGCGGCCGCCACCGCCCGGTCGAGCAGGTCGTCGGCCTCGGGGGCCCGGTGGCCGACGCGCAGCGCGCCCCCCGGGCGGCCGGTGCCGAACTCGAGGACGACGTCGACGGGCTCGCCGGCCACCAGGTCGACCGTGCCCTCGACCTCGACGCTGCCCATCCCGTAGTACGCAGTGCCGCGGGGCAGCCGCCGGGCGAAGCCGTCGACGAGCGTCTCGCCCCCGACGGTCACCCGCCCCCGGCCCGCCTGGACGAGCGTGAAGGTGTGCGTGCCGCTCACGTCCGGCGTCAGCGTGGTGTGGGCGCGGAACGACCAGCCGTGGTCGCCCAGGCCCGGCACGGGCGGCTCGAGGCCGAACAGGTCGGCCACCGGGACGTGCGAGTGGTTGACCGGCTCGCCGGCCAGGTCGGGCCCGGCGAACCAGTCGACCGCCAGGCCCTCGCCGGCACCGTCCGGCGCCGCCGTGCCCCGGCCGCCGAGCGCCGGCGTGGCCTTGCGGTTGTCGCAGCCCCGCTCGTGCAGGACGGTGACGCCGTCGCCGAGGGCCGCCCGCAACGCGTCGAGCGGGGTCACCAGGTAGTGCGGCCGCAGCGACGCCGATCCGCCGCCCATGATCTCGGCCCGGTCGGCGTTGGGGCCGATCACCGCGACGGTGCGCAGGCCGGCGCGGTCGAGCGGCAGCAGGCCGTCGTTGGCCAGCAGCACCATCGACTCGGTGGCCGCCCGCCGGGCCACCCGGCGGTGCTCGGGCCGGTCGACGGCGGTCTCGTCCCCGGGCCCGTCGTCGGCGAGCGCGCCGATGCGGTCGAGCACGGTGAGCAGGCGGGTGACCTGGGCGTCGACCACCGCCTCGTCGACCTCGCCGGCGCGCACCGCCGCCGCCAGCACCGGACCGAACGCCCGGGCGGGGCCGGGCATCTCGAGGTCGACGCCGGCCTTGGCCGAGGCCGCGGTGCCGGTCACGCCGAACCAGTCGGTGACCACGAAGCCCTCGAAGCCCCACTCGCCGCGCAGGACGCCGCCCACCAGCTCGGGCTGCTCGGTGCACCACCGCCCGTTGACCCGGTTGTAGCTGGTCATGAGGCCGAGTGAGCCGCCCTCGCGCACGGCGATCTCGAACGGCCGCAGGTAGATCTCGCGCAGGGCCCGCTCGTCGATGTCCGAGCTGATGGTGTAGCGCTCGTGCTCGGCGTCGTTGCCGACCAGGTGCTTGACCGTCGTGGCCACGCCCTCGGCCTGCGCGCCGCGCACGAACGCGGCCGCCAGCCGGCCGGCGAGCAGCGGATCCTCGGCGTAGCACTCGAAGTTGCGGCCGGCGAGCGGCGACCGGTGCATGTTGACGGTGGGTGCCAGCAGCACCCGGGCGCCCTTGGCGCGCGCCTCGGCCCCGATCACGCCGCCGGCGGCGGCCACGACGTCGGGGCTCCAGGTGGCCCCGAGGGCCGAGCCGCAGGGCAGGCAGGCGGCGGTCGGGCCGGACGGCCCCAGGTGGGCGCCGCGGGCGCCGTTGGGGCCGTCGGTGAGCCGCACCGCCGGGATGCCCAGCCGGGGCACGGGTGTGGTCGACCACATGTCGACACCGGCGGTCAGCGCCGCCTTCTCGTCGAGCGTCAGCTCGGCGACCAGCGCGGCGATGCGGTTGTCGTGCCCTTCGGCCATGTGCCCCCCTGCGGCGCGGCGGTGGCTTGCGACAGTAGGGGGTGCGGGCCGGGCCGGTTCAGGGCGCGACCGCGTCCCAGTCCGCGAAGCCGGACGGATCGTGGCGGCCCATCGTGCCGTGCTCGAACAGCCCCCAGCCCTCGGCCCCGTCGAGGGTGGCCCGGCCCACGTGGTCGATCACGCCGAACGGCAGGCGCGCCACGACGGCCGGGTCGGTCAGGTCGTAGACCGCGCTGTCGACCCAGCCGCGCCCCCGCCACTGGCCGTGGCCCCAGTCGGGGTCGCCGCCGTAGCCGGCGCCGACGTGCAGGGCGACGTACCCGAGCGACTCGACCTCGACCGTGAGCGGCTTGCCGCCCCGCTCGGTCAGCTGGAGGGTGGCCCGCTCGGGGATGCGGGTGCCGGGCGTGTAGGCGACCTCGACCTCGGGCCAGCCGAGCTGCTCGACGCGACCGTCGGGCCACACCCGGGTGGCGTCGTTGAGGATGCGGTAGCCGTCCGGTTGCTCCTGCACGATGACCACCAGGGCGAAGTCGTCGAACCGCATCGGCACGTACAGCCACCACAGCCCGGCGGTCGGGTCGTCGGCCGGGCGACCGGCGGGCTCGCCCTCGCCGACGGGCCGGATGCCCCACGAGCGGTCGCGGGTGCCGACCCACACGTCGGGCGACACCCCGACGTCCTCGCCGTCGACGGCGATCGTGCCCGACCAGGTGCCGACCTGGGCGAAGCGCGAGGCGTCGAGGATGGCCCGGGCGCCGGACCGCATGATGTGGCGCTGCTCCATCACCGCGGGGAACGAGCCCTCCCACGTCAGGTCGAAGCCGAGCCCGCGGTCCGCGGTGTCGCACACGAGGCGGAGGCGCTGGAGCGGCTCGGCGACCTCGACCCGGAAGGGGCCGACGGCGGGGGAGAGGCGGTCGTCGCCGAGGGCGTCGGAGCAGCGTACGGTCCACTGCCGGTCGCCCCGGCGGACGGTGCCGTACGCGTCGGTGACGCCGAGGTTGGGGTACACGCCGAGTCCCGCCACGAAGAAGATGTCGCCGGTGCGGTCGTGAGCGTTGAAGTAGGCCCGGTCGTAGAAGTTGCGGTCGCTCGTGCCGACGTACCGCAGCGACAGCGGCGTCTGGTGGACGGGGAACTCGTCGAGGGGGACGGGCAGCACGGTTCAGCTCCAGTAGGTGCCGGCGAGCATGCGCTCGAGCGGCTCGCGGTTCATGACCAGGTCGTCGACGCCGGCGGGCATCTCGACCTCGCCGAAGTGCACCGAGCGGGCGCCCGTGCGCAGGAAGACGATGGCGTACTGCACGGCCGCGTAGGTGCCGTACCACGCCAGGTCCCGTGGCGTGTGCCCGGTCAGCGACTCGTAGGTGGCCGCCACGTCCTCGGCCCGCAGGAAGTGCGGCATGCCGGGCAGGTCCATCGACGTGGCGATGTCCTCGAACATGCGGTGTCCGTAGACGAGCCAGGCGACGTCGAGCTCGCGGGGGCCGAGCGTCGCCATCTCCCAGTCGAGCACGGCCACCGGGTCGAACCCGTCGTACATGACGTTGCCGATGCGGGAGTCGCCCCAGCACAGCACGGTCTCGGCATCGCCGGCGGGCCAGCGGTCCTCGAGCCACGACAGCGCCCGCTCGACGAGCGGCGAGCGGAAGCCGTCCGCGGCGGCGAACGCGTACCAGTCGCGGGTGAGCGCGAAGCGGCGCCGCAGGGGCGTGTCGCCCGCGGTGTCGGGCGCGAGGAACGCGAACCGCTCCGGGGCGTCGCCGATGGCGTGCAGGCGGGCGATGACGTCGACGGTGGCGTCCTGCAGGTGGCGCTGGTCGGCGGGGCTGGCGTCGTGCAGCCAGCTGTCGCCGAAGTTGTAGGGCATGACGTCGGGCGGGACCCGGCCGTCGACCCGGCTCATGACGAAGAACGGGGCGCCGATGGCGGCGGCGTCGGGCTCGGACCACCAGACGGGCGGGACGGGCACGTCGGTCAGCTCGCCGACCAGGCGGATGGCGTCGAACTGCCGCCCCAGGTCGTAGCTGGGGAAGACCGGGACGTCCTCGGCGCCGGGCGCCAGGCGGGCGACCAGCCGCTCGCTGCGCTCGGCGCCGTCCTCGCGCCAGCGGGCGTCGACCAGCAGCGTCTCGCTGGACATGCCGTTGGCCGAGGTGCCCTCGAGGGCGTCGATGCGGGGTGCGGCCCCGGCCGGCAACCTGGTGGCGAGCCAGGCCTCGAGGCGGCGCCGCACCTCGTCGCGGTCGCGGCTCGACCGCCTCAGATCGGTGACCTGGCGGGTGCCGGCCTCGGCCCCGTCGTCGTCGGCCATCTGTCGTCCCCTCCCCCGAGAACGTGTTCTGGGTTGGCCACTCTCGGCCGGGGCGGGGCTGCTGTCAAGGCACCTACCGCCGACCCCGTCGCTGTGGCTAATGTGACGGGTGACACACGGTGTCGTGCTCGCCACCGGGGGGTAGGTGATCGCCATGGATCGCGACGACGGCGCGCTCGACTGGGACGCTGCGTTCGACGCGATCGTCGCCCAGCTCCGCCCGCCGCGCTACCAGCGCGTCGCTCGCGCCTGCGGCGAGGCCGCGCTCGCGATCGTGCTGGCCGCGCTGGCGTGCTGGATGACCCTGCGCCTCGTCAGCGAGCCGCTCAGCCAGCTCGGTCGGCCCTGGTTCTGACCCGGCGGGTGCCGTCCCCGCGGTGGCGCGCGCCGTCGCGGCGGGTCGGCAAGCTCCAGCCCGTCCAATAGGGTTTCCCGTCGCACGTCCCGACCCGGAGGAAGTCGATGTCCACATCAGAGCAGCAGGCCGCGCCCGGCCAAGCGGGCCGTACCGTGCCCGGTGGGCCGGCGGGCGAGGGCAACGCGGCGCTGCTCCACGAGCTCGTCGAGCACCTGCGCGAGCGGCGGGCGCAGCTCCGCGAGGAGTGGGCGCGCCGCATCACCGAGGCGGGCCTGCTCACCGCCATGACGCCCGAGGAGGTGTTCAGCGAGGCCACGAGCGTCTACGACAACTACGTCGAGGTGCTCGCCACGGGCAGCGTCGAGGCGCTCGAGGACTACGCCCGCAGCCTGTCAGAGCGCATCATCCCCCGCGGCGTCGAGACCGACGAGGTGCTCGGCATCGTGCTGCTGCTGCGCGACGTGCTGGCCCGCTCGCTGTTCGAGAAGTACCACGCCGACTTCGAGCTGTTGAAGCGGGTGCTCGACGCCTACGAGCCGGCAGCCAACCGCATCGCCAACACGGTGGGCGTCAGCTTCGTCCAGGAGCGCGAGCGCGTCATCCGCCAGCAGCAGGAGGCCATCCGCGACCTGTCGACGCCGGTGCTGCAGGTGCGCGAGCGCCTGCTCATCCTGCCGATCATCGGCGCGCTCGACAGCCAGCGGGCCCGCCAGCTCACCGAGCAGCTGCTGCGGTCGATCCGCACCAACCGGGCCAAGGTGGTGGTCATCGACGTCACCGGCGTGCCCGAGATCGACTCGACGGTGGCCAACTACCTGGTCCAGACCGTCGACGCCTCGCGGCTGATGGGCGCGAGCGTGATCATCACCGGGCTGTCCGCCGACATCGCCCTCACCCTGGTGACGATCGGCGTCGACCTGTCCAAGATGAACGCGGTCGGCGACCTGCAGGGCGGCATCGAGCTGGCCGAGCGCCTGCTGGGCTACGAGGTGACCCGGTCGGCGACCTCGCCTGCGCCGATCGAGCTGCATTGATCCGCGATGGCGGTTCCCATCCTCAAGCAGGGGCCGTACCTGATCGCCACCGTCCAGGCGGCCATGACCGACAGCGAGGCGATCGGCCTGCGCGACGACCTGATGCACAAGATCGGCGCCTACCGGTCGCGCGGGGTCATCGTCGACGTCACGGCCCTCGACGTGATGGACTCGTTCGCCGCCCGGTCGTTGCGCTCGATCGCCCAGATGACGCTGCTGCGCGGCGCCGACACCGTCGTCGTCGGCATGCAGCCCGAGGTCGCGTTCGCGATGGTCCAGCTGGGGCTCGGATTCGAGGACGTGCACACCGCCCTCGACCTCGAGGAGGGCCTCGAGTTCCTCGATCTCCGCACGGGCACCGGATGACCCCCCGGCCCGACCCCGTCCGCCTCGACATCGCCACCGACGGCGACATCGTGCTGGCGCGCCAGTCGGGCCGCGAGCTGGCCGGGCAGATGGGGTGCTCGCCGGCCGACGCCACGCTGATCGCCACCGCCATCTCGGAGGTGGCCCGCAACATCGTCAGCTACGCGGGCAGCGGCGAGGTGCACATCGAGGTGGTCGACGGCGGCAACGGGCGCAACGCCATCGAGGTCACCGCGCGCGACGAGGGGCCCGGCATCGCCGACCTCGCCCTGGCCATGCAGGACGGCTGGTCGTCGGGGCGCGGCCTGGGCCTGGGGTTGCCCGGGGCGCGGCGCCTCATGGACGAGTTCCGGATCGACTCGCAGGTCGGGAAGGGCACCTGCGTGGTCATGCGCAAGTGGTGCACCGCGTGAGCGCACCCGAGCCAGCCACGGGGTGCCTCGACTACGCCGCCGCCGGCCGGCCGATGGCCGGCCAGCACGTGTCCGGCGACCTGGCGGTGCACGTGCCCCGGCCGGGGGGCTGGCTGCTGGCGGTCGTCGACGGGCTCGGGCACGGCACCGAAGCCTGCGCCGCCGCCGAGCGGGCCCGCGACGTGATCGAGGGAGCGGCCGGCGACCCGCTCGACGCGGTGGTGCGCTCGGCGCACCGGGCGCTGGTCCGCACCCGGGGCGTGGCGATGACGCTCGCCGAGGCCGGGTGCGACGGGCGGATGCGGTGGCTCGGTGTGGGCAACGTCGAGGCCCACGTGCTGCGCCGTGACGGGTACCGCACGCGGCGGGTGGCCAGCCCCGTGCTGTTCGGCGGCGTCGTCGGCTACCGGCTGCCCCCGCTGCGCACGTCGACGGTCGACCTCGAGCCGGACGACCTGGTGGTCATGGCCACCGACGGCATCGCCCACGACTTCGCCGAGCACGTGATCGCCGCCGACCCGCCCGACCGCATCGCGGCGCGGATCGTCGACCGGTGCGCCCGCGCCGGCGACGATGCGCTGGTGGCCGTCGCCCGCTTCCGGGGGCCGGCGGGGTGACGGTGCACCGCGACCTGGCCGACGAGTACCGGACGGCGCTGGTGGGCTACGTCGCCGCGCCCGACGAGATCGGCCTGGCCCGGGCCTACGAGCTGGGGCACCGGGCCGTCGAGGCCGGGATGGGGCTGATCGAGCTGGTCGGGGTCCACCGGGCCGCCGTCGACGAGGTCGTCGCCGAGACACCGACCCGGGCGCAGGTGGCGGCGGCCATGGACTTCCTGACCGAGAGCCTGTCGACCTTCGAGATGGCCCAGCGGGGCTACCGCGAGGCGCAGGAGCGCGCGGCCGTCGCCCACGACATCGCGCTCACGCTGCAGCGCAGCCTGCTGCCGGCCGAGCTGCCGGCCCTGCCGGGCGTCGAGCGGGCGGTCCGCTACCTACCCGCCGGCCCGGAGGTCGAGGTCGGCGGCGACTGGTACGACGTGGTGCCGCTCGACGACGGCCGGGTGGGGTTGGTGGTCGGCGACGTGATGGGCCACGGCATCCGCCAGGCGGCGGTCATGGGCCAGATGCGGTTGGGCGTGCGGGCCTACCTGCTCGAGGGCCACGCCATGGACGACGCCGTAGGGCGCACCGACGCCCTGCTGATGAGCCTGGGCGGGATGCAGACGGCGACCATGGTGGTCGGCGTCGTCGACGTCGGCGCCGCCACGTTGAGCCTGGTCAACGCCGGGCACCCGCCCCCCGTCCTGGCCGAGCCCGGGGGCGGGGCCCGGTTCGTCGTCGGCGGGCAGGGCCGGCTTCTCGGGCTGCCGCTTCCGGCCGAGCGGCCCATCCACGGGCCCGAGGCCCTTCGGCCCGGTTCGTGCCTTCTGATGTACACCGATGGCCTTCTCGAGGCCGAGGAGCGTGCCGGGGGCGATGGCCTCGACCGGCTGCTCGCCACGGTCGCCGGCTTCGAGGGCACGCCCGACGAGCTGTGCGACCACGTCATCGCCGCGCTGGTCGACGACGCCCCCGGCGACGACATCTGCCTGCTGGCCGTCCGGCTGGTTGACTGCCGGGCTCCGGGGTAGACGGGGCAGGAGATGAGTACGCCTGCTTTCCACCACGAGGCGTTCCTCTACGCAGGCATCGACGGGTTCGTCGACGGTGCGTTGCGCTTCCTCGCTCCCGCCGTCGCCGTGGGCGCCCCGGCCCTCGTGCTGAGCTCGAGCGCCAAGCTCGACCGCCTGCGGCGAGCCCTGGGCGCCGGCGGCGGCGCCGTCGAGTACGCCGACGTCACCGAGGTGGGACGCAACCCCAACTGGATCCTGCCGCTGTGGTGCGACTTCCTCGACGCCCACGCCGGCAGCGAGCGGGTGTGGGGGATCGGCGAGCCCGCTTGGGCCGTGCGGTCGCCGGCCCAGCTCGTCGAGTGCCGGCACCACGAGGCGCTGGTCAACGTCGCCCTCGGCGGCCGGGCCGGCTTCGACCTGCTCTGTCCCTACGACACCACCGCGCTGCCGCCCGGCGTCGTCGAGGGCGCCCACGCCACCCATCCCGTGGTGAGCAACGCGGCGGGATCGCACGCCAGCCCGTCGTACGTCGACGTCGGCGACGGCGGTCGCCTGCTGCACGAGGCGCTGCCCGTGCCGCCGGCCGCCTCGGTCGAGATCGAGATGGGACCAGCCGACATCGCGGCCGCCCGCAACCACGTCGAGCAGCTCGCCGTGAAGGTGGGGCTGCCGTCCGCCGGCGCCAAGGACCTCGCGCTCGCCGTGGACGAGGTGATCAGCAACAGCGAGCGCCACGGCGGCGGGCTGCGCCGGCTGACCGCCTGGCTCGATGCCGGAATGCTGGTGTGCGAGATCCGCGACGGTGGGCACCTGACCGACCCGCTGGTCGGCCGGCAGTGCCCGGCACCGGCACAGGTGGGTGGCCGGGGCCTGTGGATCGCCAACCGGCTGTGCGACCTCGTCCAGGTTCGGTCGTCGACCGCGGGCACGGTCGTGCGCCTGCACAAGCGGCGCAACGGGCGCTGAGCGACGCGCGGTCCGGTGGCCCCCGGCGACGCATGGCATGCTCCGCTGGCGGGAAGACACCGGCGGAGCATGCCATGGGCCGCCCAGGGCACCGGCGGTAGTGGCCGACGCCGCGACGGGGCTGGCGCGCGGCGCGCGCCAGCGGGGCGGCTCAGCCGCCGCCCACGGTGAGCTGGTTGCTCACGTCCACCACGCCGGGGACGTCCCACGCGTCCTCGCCGGCCACCCGCTTCACCACCGGCTCACGTACCACGCCGTGCAGGACCACCACCCGGTCCTGCACCTCCACCCGGATCTGCTCGTCCTGGGTGTAGAGGTTCTCGCGCAGGCGGCCAACCAGGGCCGACTTCATGTCGCGGTCGCTCGGCGCCTCGGCGTTCGGCACATCGTGCCAGCGGTAGGTCGTGCGTTCGGTCGTGGTGATCCAGGCCATGGGGCTTCGCTCCCCCGAAGTGTCGTCTCCAACGGTCGTCCCCCGGGCTACCCACCGAGCCGCCCCGGAAACCGCGATCGGGTGTCGCTCACATGCCGACCATGTGGCGACGCAGGTGGCGGACGGCCTTGCGCAGCAGCCGTGAGACCTGCATCTGGCTGCACCCGAGCTTCTCGGCGATCTGGGTCTGCGACCGCTCCTCGACGAAGTACATCTGGAGGAGGTCGCGGTCGTCGCCCGACAGCAGCTGGAGGCACTGGACGAGCGCCGTGCGGTTCTCGATGCCGGCGAAGCCGCGGTCGGGCCGGCCCACGACCTGCTCGGTCTGCAGGCCGGTGGCGGCGTCCGGCGCGTCGAGCGACGAGGTGGTGCGGGCCTCTTCGGCCGACATGGCCTCCAGCACCTCGCGCTCGTCGATGCCGAGGAAGTCGGCGACCTCGCCCGGGGTCGGCGGCCGCCCGAGGTCGTGGGTCAGCAGCTCGGTGGCGTCGCGGGTGGGGCTGGCGAGCTCGTGGACCCGGCGGGGGACGCGGATCGCCCAGCCGACGTCGCGGTAGTGGCGGCGCAGCGAGCCGACGATCGTCGGCTTGGCGAAGCCGAGGAACGGCTTGCGGCGCGCCGGGTCGAAGCGCTGCAGCGCCAGCACCAGCGCCTCGAGCGCCACCTGGGTGAGGTCGTCCATCGGCTCGCCGCGCCGGTAGTGGCGGCGGGCCTGGGCCTCGGCGTGGGGGCGGTAACGGCGGACGAGGGCGTCGAGGCTGTCCTGGTCGCGCTCGCGGGCGTAGCGCACGTGCAACGCCCACAGATCGGGATCGACCGCGGGACGGGTGGCCGTGCCGGCCAGCCACGAGCGGCGGGCCTGGTCGGTGGGGATGGTCAGCAGCGCGCGCGCCCGGTCGGAGGACTCGCTCAGCGCCGCGAGCGCGCGCCTCGCCCGGCGGATCTCCGGGCGAGACGGCGCGGCGGGCACCACCCCTACCTTCCCGGTCCCGCCGGCCGCTACACGTCGCTCGACCACGAGGAGGGCGGGGATCGCCACCGGGCCGGCCGGGTAGGGCTGACGCCGAGCCCCGCCGTACCATGCGAGCCCACACGTGATGACCGATCGCCGATGACCGACCGCCCAGCCCCCAGCGCACGCAGTCGCGCCGATCGCGCCGCCGACGAGGCTGCGGCGCTGGTCGCCGAGATGCGCGCCGCGGTCGATACCGCCACCCGCCAGCTCGACGAGCTCGTGGCCGAGGTGAGCGAGCGGCGGTCACGCGTGGACGAGCTCGAGACGGTCGTCGACCACCTGCTGGGGGTCACCGACACGACCGTGCTGCTGGTCGACGGCGGCGGCCGCATCACCGGCCTCAGCCGGGGATCGGTCGCGCGCTTCGACAGCGCGGCGGTCGGCAAGCCCCTGTCGTCGGTCCTGCCCGCCGCGGTCGCCGACGAGATCGCGGACGTGCTGGCCCGCGACGGCGAGGGGACGGTCGAGATGGGCGGTGGGCACGAGGCGGTGCGGGCCTGTCGGCTTCCCGGCGGCGGTGCCGTCCTGGTGCTCCAGGCATCATGACCGCGACTCGCAGTGCCGCACTGGTGTACCCCCAGGCCGGGGCGGGTAGCTACGTGACGACTTCGAAGGTAGGACCATGACCACGCTCGGCGGCCGCATCGACCTGTCACTCCCCCCGGACAGCCGGTACATGCGCCTCGCCCGCCTCATGGCGAGCGGCGTGGCCACGACGTGCGGCCTGCCGCTCGAGGAGGTCGAGGACTTCCGCATCGCGGTCGACGAGCTGTGCGCCACGCTCATCGAGCTGGGCGACGGCCAGCCCGTCCACCTGACGTTCGACCTGGCGGCCGACGCCCTCGTGGTCCATGCGACCACCCGGTCCAGCACGGCGCGGGTGCTCGACGCGGAGCGGCTCGCGCTGAGCCGGCAGATCCTCGAGGTCGTGACCGACGGCTACGACCTGACCAGCCTGGACGGGAACGTCGAGCTGACGGCCCGCAAGGTGCTGCGCGGCAGCGGGGTGGGCTGACCGGTGGGCGGCCCGGGGGCCGCCGCGCGCATCAGCCGACGCTGACGCCGAGGACCTCGCGCAGCCCGGTCATCTCGAGCAGCCGGTCGAGGGGACCGGACACCTGGGTGAGGCGGAGGGCGACCCCGCGCTGCTCGGCCTCCTGCCGGGCCACCAGTAGGGCCCGCAGCCCGGCGGAGTCGGCGAAGGTCAGGTCTCGGGCGTCGATCTCGACAGCCGCCGGTGCATCGTCGAGCACGCGGGAGATCTCGGCCGCGAGCTCGGCCGACGAGTGCAGGTCGAGCTCGCCCGCGATCGTGACCCGGGCGGCGTCGCCGTCGCGCCGGCTGGTGACGGTGATCGACTGCTGGGGTTCGGTCATGTACCTCTCCGTGGGAGATCGTCGCGCCGGCGGTCCGGACCGGACCCCGCACCCGACAGTGTGGACATCGTGCCACGGCGCCCGTGCCGGGGCCATCGTGGCGGAGACAGGGCGATGACGACGTCACTCCTCGCGTACGGATGCGACATCGGGCGATGTGCTCAGGTCGGTGATCCACCGGCGCAGGGCGTCCCGCCGCCCGGCGACCTCGGCCGAGACCACGAGCTGGCCGTCGACCCGGCGCACACCGAACTGCGAGGGCTCGACCCCCGGGAGCTGGTCGATGGCGTCGAGCACGGGCCCGGGGTCGGCGCCGGGGCGCACGCGCACCTGCAACGTGACGGTCCGCGTCCCCAGGCGCTGGCGGAGCACCGTGCGCACGGGACGCAGCAGCACCAGGCTGACGAGGAGCACGGCCGCGGCGATCGCCGCCGTGGTGACGTCGCCCACGC
>DASTFE010000060.1:0-2805 GCA_035708905.1 Acidimicrobiales bacterium
GCCACGGTGGGCATCCCGCGATGCTAGGTGCCGGATCGTGCTCTCTCCCCGGTCGACTTGGCGGCGGTCGAGCAGGCCCTCGTCGCGTTCGCGCAGGCGCGCGCCGGCGCCGACCACGAGGCCGACGCGGTGGCCGCCGACCTGGCCGCCCTGCTGCGCCTCGCCTGGTCGCCGACCGCCGGCACGGGGAAGGAGACCGTCGATCCCGTCGGCCTGCTGGCCCGCGGCCTCGCTGCCTGGGCGGGCGAGCGCACGGCGCTGTCGGCGTCCGCCGGGTCGGTCGACCCCGTGACCGGGCTGGCCACGGGCGAGTACCTGCGCCGCCGGGTGCGCGAGCTGCACGACCAGTGCCGGGCCCTGGCCATCCCGCCCGGCCGTGCGTTCGGGGCCGTGCTCGTGCGCCTCGAGGTCGACGGGCTGGCTGCGTCCGATCGCATCGGCGTCCGGGCGGGTGTCGGCCGTCGGCTGGCCACCCGCTTCCGCGCCGGAGAGACGGTGGCCGCCCCGGCGCGCACCCGCATGGTGGCGGTGATGCCGGCCTACGGGCTGGACCGCGCCGCCCGGGCGGTGGCGGTCGACCTGGCCGAGCTCGCCGAGCTCGACGGCGTCGGCGTCGCCGTCGGCCGCCAGGCGTTCGCCGGCAGCGCCGCGGCCACGTTCCGTTCCCTGGCGGGAACCTCGGTGGGCGCCTAGACGGGAGGCACCCGCCGTAGCGGCGAGGGGGGCGGTCGGCGGGGACCGCCCCCCCTTCGTCACGTCCCGAGCCGCGCCCGGGGCCCGTCCCGCTGGCCGCGGGCCGAGACCCGACGGCCGAACGCTCAGTCGTGCAGCGTCTCGAGGCGGGCGGCGTCGCGGGCCTCGAGCGCATCGAGCAGGTGCATCGAGATGTCGGCCACCTTGACCTCGTCGTCTTCCTTGCCGGCCGCCTTGGCGCCGTCGTCGATCATGATGTAGCAGAACGGGCAGGCGACGGCGATGCGGCTGGCGCCGGTGGCGATGAGCTCCTGGCTGCGCTCGTCGTTGACCTTCTTGCCCGTGGTCTCCTCCATCCACATGCGGGCGCCGCCGGCGCCGCAGCACATGCCCTTGGTGCCGTTGCGGCCGGCCTCGACCACGTCGACGCCGCCCAGGCTGCCGATGACCCGGCGGGGCGACTGGTAGATGTCGTTGTGGCGGCCCAGGTAGCACGAGTCGTGGTAGACGACCCGCTCGTCGAGCCGGGCGTCGCTCATGTCGAGCCGGCCCTCGGCGATGAGCCACTCGAGGAACTGGCTGTGGTGCACGACCTCGTAGTCGCCGCCGAGCTGCGGGTACTCGTTCTGCAGCGTGTTGAAGCAGTGGGGGCACTGCGTGATGATCTTGCGGACGCCCATGCCGTCGAGCGACTCGATGTTCTGCATGGCGAGCATCTGGAAGATGTACTCGTTGCCCGACCGGCGGGCAGGGTCGCCGGTGCAGTTCTCGGACGGGCCGAGGATGGCGAAGTCGACGCCGGCCCGCTGCATCAGCTTGGCCATCGCCACCGTGACCTTCTGGTTCTTGTCGTCGAAGCTGCCGGCGCAGCCCACCCAGTAGAGGTACTCGTGGTCGAACGCGCCGCCCGGGTCGACGATCGGCACGCCCTCGACCTTGGCGGTCCAGCTCGCCCGGTCGCTCTGCGACATGCCCCAGGGGTTGGCGGAGTTCTCCATCGAGCGGT
Source organism: Acidimicrobiales bacterium (assembly GCA_035708905.1). Lineage (GTDB taxonomy): Bacteria > Actinomycetota > Acidimicrobiia > Acidimicrobiales > VFJN01 > ZC4RG19. The sequence goes on from DASTFE010000060.1 coordinate 1,700, forward strand.
AGGCGGTGCCCAGCTCGGTGGGGAAGTTGGACTCCATCAGCGACAGGTAGCGCCGCATGTCGAGGATCTTGTCGAGGATCTCGATGTTGACCGGGCAGATCTCGTCGCAGGCCTTGCACGACGTGCAGGCCCAGATCTCCTCGGGGGTGATGCGCTCGAACAGCGACGACGACGAGACGGTGATCTCGGGGTCGACGCCGATGGGCGGTGACACCACAGGCGTGCCGCTGCGCGCCATCACCTCGCCGGTCTTCAGCACGATCTCGCGGGGGTCGAGCGGCTTGCCGGTGGCATGGGCCGGGCACACGCTGGTGCAGCGGCCGCACATCGTGCAGGCGTCGGTGTCGAGCAGCTGCTTCCAGGTGAAGTCCTCGACGGTGGCGGCGCCGAACGTCTCGAGCTCGGTCTCCATCAGGTTGGGCATGGCCTTCATAGCGCCCTTGGGCCGCTCGCGGTCGCGCAGGTACATGTTCAGCGGCGACGTGAAGATGTGGCGCAGCATGGTGACCGGCAGGAGCACCACGAACAGCACGAACGAGAGCACGTGGGCGACCCACCAGCCCTGGTGCCAGCCCGCCAGGCGGGCGGTGTCCTCGACCAGGCCCGACAGCGGATAGCCGATGACCGACCACTTCTCGAAGTCCGGCCGGCCCTCCAGCGCGATGCGGTAGGCCTCGGCCCCGAAGCCGGTGACGCCGATGGCGAGGAACGTGCCGAGGATCAGCCCGTGCTCGGGCCGGGACTTGGTGCGGATGCGGTAGGGCCGCTGCACGTAGCGGCGGACGACAGCCCACACCACGCCGGCCAGGAACAGGGCGCCGGCCACGTCGCCCACCAGCGAGTAGCCCCGGTAGACGTCGCCGTGCAGGAACTTGGCGTCCTCGGGCATCTGGTGGTTGATCTCCAGCACCGTCGTGACGGCCAGCAGCACGAGGAAGCCGAAGTAGATGAGCGAGTGCATGACGCCGGCGGCCGGGTCGCGCAGCAGGGTCTGCATGTAGACGCCGGCGCGGAAGTCCTTGAGCCGCCGGGCAGCGTTCTGCCTGGTGGTGCTGCGGTCGTCGGGGGTGCCCCGCTGCCAGTTCCTCACCCGCTGGGCGAACACG
>DASTFE010000061.1:0-2614 GCA_035708905.1 Acidimicrobiales bacterium
GACAACCCCAGCGCCAGCCTCGGGCAGATCGTGGTGCTCGACGCCGCCCTGGCCGGCGCCGTCGACGGCATCACGCGGCTCGCCTACGACGGCACGCCACTGCCGGTGAACGCCGGCGACATCGCCGGAGCGCAGATCACCACCCGCGACATCGACCGCGGCGAGTTCTCCCACTACCTCCTCAAGGAGATCACCGAGTCGCCCGCCAGCTTCCGCAAGACGCTGCGGGGCAAGCTCGTCGAGCGCGACGGCCGGCTCGGCGTCAGCCTCGCCCCTGACGCGCTGCCCGACGACGTGCGGTCCGGCCTGCGCTCCGGAGCCATCGACCGGGTGGTCGTCGTGGGCCAGGGCACCGCGGCGGTGGCCGGCCAGGCGCTGGCCGCCGCGCTCCACCAGTTCTGCGCCGAGGTGCCGCTGCGCGTCGACGCGCTGCCCGCCACCGAGCTGTCGGGCTTCGGGCTGCGGGCGTCGATGACCGACACGCTGGTCGTGGCCATCAGCCAGTCGGGCACCACGACCGACACCAACCGCACGGTCGACGTGGTGCGGTCGCGCGGCGCCAAGGTGGTGTCGATCGTCAACCGGCGGGGCAGCGACCTGACCGACAAGTCCGACGGCGTCCTGTACACCTCCGACGGCCGCGACGTCGAGATGTCGGTCGCCTCCACCAAGGCGTTCTACAGCCAGATCGCCGCCGGCCTGCTGCTCGCGGTCGCGGTCACCGACGAGGTCGGCGGCACCGTCGACCAGTCGCTGCTGCGGGCCCTGCGCGACCTGCCGGCGGCCATGGGCGAGGTGCTCACCCGCCGGCCCGCCATCGCCGCGGCGGCCCACCAGCTCGCCCCGTCCAAGCGCTACTGGGCGGTGGTCGGCAACGGCGCCAACCGCATCGCCGCCGCCGAGGTGCGCATCAAGCTGTCCGAGCTCTGCTACAAGTCGATCGCCAGCGACTCGACCGAGGACAAGAAGCACATCGACCTGTCGGCCGAGCCGCTCATCCTGGTGTGCGCCGCCGGCCTCGAGGGCTCCAACGCCGACGACGTGGCCAAGGAGGTCGCAATCTACCGGGCGCACAAGGCGTCGCCGGTCGTCATCGCCAGCGACGGCCAGTCCCGCTTCGCCTCCGCGCTGCACGTGCTGGCCGTGCCCGAGACCCACCCGGCCCTGGCGTTCGTGCTCTCGGCGATGACCGGCCACCTCTTCGGCTACGAGGCGGCGCTAGCCATCGACGGCCTGGCCCTGCCGCTGCGCGAGGCGCGGGCAGCCATCGAGGCCCTCGTGTCGGGGCGGGCCGCCGAGGGCGACGGCCAGGGCGCCGCCCACGGCGAGGCCATGCTGCGCCGGCTCCGCACCGATCTCGAGCCCGCAGCCCGCCGCTACTTCGACGCCCTGCGGGTCGGCAGCTACGACGGCCAGCTCGAGGCGTCCACGGCCGTGCGGCTGGCGTCGCTGCTGCGCTACGTCCTCGGGGTCGTGCCGCTCGACGCCTACCAGATCGACCAGGGCAAGGTCGGCACGCCCGCGGTGGTCATCGACGACCTGACCGTGGCGCTCACCCGGGCGATCGAAGAGCTGACCCGACCGGTCGACGCCATCAAGCACCAGGCCAAGACCGTCACGGTCGGCATCTCGCGCAGCGACGAGTCGCTGCTGGCCGTGCCCCTCGTGCGCGAGGTCGTCGCCACCGGCGCCCCCCGCGACCAGCTCACCTACCGCACGCTGCGCACGTTGGCCGACATCAGCCCGGCCGTGGCCGAGGTCGTCGGTCACACCCGCTACCGCATCGAGGGCCGGGTCGGCGTCGAGGGGGCGGCCACCGCCACGGTGGTCGACCGGGGCGGGATCGCCCGCGACCTGCCCAGCCGCACCGAGCGCTCGCCCGAGCTGCGGGGCACCAAGCACCGGGTCGCCAGCGAGCGCGAGGTCCTGGTGGCCCGGGGGCGGCGCGACGGCCGCTCGATCGTGATCGTGCCCGAGGTCAAGGACGGCGAGACCACCGGCATCACGCTGCTGCACGTGCGCTTCGCCGACCGTCTGCCGGTCGCCACCGCCCGGGGCGTGCTGCAGGGCTACCGCAACCGGTACGCGGTGCTGCGCGACGCCGTGCGCGAGACCGAGCCGACCTTCCGCGAGGACCTCCTCGCCGGCATCCCCGTCGACGTGCTGCTCACCGAGCCCATCGGCCAGCTCGCCGACCGCTGGCGGGCCGGGTGACGCCCGGGGCCGCAGGTGGGTGACGTCGCCGGCGTGGGCGTCGACCTGTGCGAGGTCGACCGCATGCGCCGCACGCTGGGGCGCACCCCAACCTTCGTGGACCGGGTGTTCACCGATGGCGAGCAGGACTACTGCCGCCAGGCCAGGGACCCGGCCGAGCGCTTCGCGGCCCGCTTCGCCGCCAAGGAGGCGGTGCTCAAGGCCCTCGGCGCCGGCCTGGGCGCCTGCCCGATGCGCGACATCGAGGTGGTGCGGGCGGGGTCCGGCGCTCCGTCGCTGGCGCTGCACGGCAAGGCGGCGGCGCTGGCCGCCGAGCGCGGCGTGGCCGCCTGGCACGTCAGCCTCACCCACACGCCGACGATGGCTGAGGCCGTGGTCGTCGCCCTCGCCGACTGACACC
>DASTFE010000062.1:0-13931 GCA_035708905.1 Acidimicrobiales bacterium
GACCCCGGCGCCCGGGAGCCCCCTGCCGGTCACCCGACACGGCGACCGCCGGCGGATCGTCGAGGCCACGGGTCCCCAGACGACGGGTCCCGAGGCGGCGTGGTCCCGAGGGCGAACGGTCCCGAGGCGGCGTGGTCCCGAGGGCGAACGGTCCTGAGCGGCGGGTCTCGGAGCGGCGGGTCCTCGAGGCGGCGGGTCCCGAGGCAATGACCTTCGCTTGGCACCTCCCGAGGCAATAGTCGTCGGGGGCCGACGGCTATCGCCTCCGGACTCGAGCAGCGACCGTCATTGCCTCGCGGCGGCCCCCCGAGGCGATGACCGTCACTTCGGAGCTCTCGAGGCAATGGTCGTCGGGGGCCGACGGCTATCGCCTCCGGTGTCGAGCAGCGACCGTCATTGCCTCGGGAGCGACCCCCGAGGGGCGCACGCCACGCGTCGAGTGGCGCGCCGCCTGACCGGGGCCGACCGGCGGCCGTTCAGCCGAGCAGAGCCCAGGCCACCAGGGCGGCGCAGACGACCAGCGCGCCCGCGACCATCAGGATGTCGGCGGACGAGCGGCGGTGCTGGCGGAAGGGGTTGAGGCCCACGCCGGTCAGTATCGTGCGCCGGATGGGGTACGTGCAGGTCGAGCGGGCGGGCGGCGTCGTCACGGTGACGCTGGCCAACCCCACGAAGAGGAACGCCATCCCGTCCGCGGCGTGGCCGGAGCTCGAGGCCGCCTTCCGCGAGCTGGCCGCCCGCCCCGACGACCGGTGCCTGGTCGTGACGGGGGCAGGTGACGACTTCTGCTCGGGTGCAGACGTGTCGCCCGAGGGCGGCGGGGCCGCGGGCGCGGGGCACCCCCTGCGCTTCATGCGCACGGTCGCGACCGCGATCGACGCGCTGCACGCCGTGCCCCAGCCGGTGGTCGCCCGGGTGGCCGGGGTGTGCGTGGGCGCAGGCCTCAACATCGCCCTCGCCTGTGACCTGGTGGTGGCGGCCGCCGACGCGCGCTTCTCGCAGATCTTCGCCCGCCGGGGGCTGAGCATCGACGCCGGCGGGTCGTGGGTGCTGCCCCGCCTCGTGGGCCTCCAGAAGGCCAAGGAGCTGGCGCTGCTGGCGGACATCCTCAATGCTGACGACGCCGAGCGGCTCGGGCTCGTGACCCGAGTGGTGCCGCGGGACGACCTCGACGCCACCGTCGACGACCTCGCCCGCCGGCTCGCCGCCGGCCCGCCCCTTGCGCTCAGCTCGACCAAGCGCCTGCTGAACCAGAGCTTCGGGGTCGGCCTGTCCGAGGCGCTGGAGGCCGAGGCGCAGGCGCAGGCGGTCAACCTCGGCACCCGTGACGTGGCCGAGGCCATGCAGGCGTTCGTCGAGAAGCGAGAGCCGACGTTCGAGGGCCGCTGACCCACGGTGCCGTGGGGCGCGCCACCGACCTGACGGTGCCGCTGCTGACGTCACGGTGTCGTGCCTGCGGCCGCTGACGTCACGGTGTCGTGCCCGGGGCCGCTGACGTCACGGTGTCGTGCCCGGGCCGCCGATCTCACGGTGTCGTGCCGGGGCGGCCGATCTCACGGTGTCGTGCCTGCGGCCTCCGACCTCAAGGTGTGGTGCCCGGGGCGGCCGACGTCACGGCGTCGTGCCCGGGCCGCCGACCTCACGGTGTCGTACCCCGGGGCTAAGGTGTCGCCACGCACCTCCGCTGGTGTGCGGCCCCGGCCACGACGGCCCGGCGGGCTGCCGGCACCGGTCGACGGGGCGCTCGCTGGCCCGGTTCCCGGGCCCGCCGCACCCGTCACCGCTGCGAGGAGCTGCCGCCGTGCTCGCAACCGTCCGCTCCGCGACGCTGCTCGGCGTCGAGGGCCGTCCCGTCAGGGTCGAGGTCCACGTGTCGTCCGGCCTGCCGAGCTTCACCGTCGTCGGCCTGCCCGACACGACCTGCCGCGAGGCGCGCGACCGGGTCCGCGCCGCGCTGCTCTCGTCGGGGCTGCGCTGGCCCACCGCCCGCACCACGGTCAACCTGGCGCCGCCCGGCATCCGCAAGGTGGGCGCCGGCCTCGACCTGGCGATCGCCGCCGGACTGCTGGCGGCCAGCGAGCAGGTCCCCATCGACAGCCTGGCGGGCCGGGCGTTCGTCGGCGAGCTCGGCCTCGACGGCTCGGTGCGTCCCGTGCCCGGCGCCCTACCGCTCATCGACGCGCTGGGCGAGCCCGAGGTCGTCGTGCCCGCGGGCTGCACGGTCGAGGCGCAGCTGGTGGGGCGTCATCGGGTTCGGGCGGTGGCGTCGCTGGCCCCGGTGGCCGACGCCCTTGCCGGTCGCGCCCCGTGGCCCGACTCGCCGGCCCCCGTCGAGCAGCCGCCGCCCCCGCCGGGGCCCGACCTGGCCGACGTGCGGGGCCAGCCCGCCGCCCGCTACGCGCTCGAAGTGGCGGCTGCGGGTGGGCACCACCTGCTGCTCGTGGGACCACCAGGCGCGGGCAAGACGATGCTGGCCCGGCGACTCCCCGGGCTGCTGCCCGACCTGGCTCCCGAGCACGCGCTCGAGGCGACGTGCATCCACTCGGCCGCAGGCCTGCCGCTGCCGGCCGGCGGGCTCATCCGCCGGCCGCCGTTCCGGGCGCCCCACCACGGGGCGTCCGCGGTGTCGCTCGTCGGCGGCGGGTCCCACACGATGCAGCCCGGCGAGCTCAGCCTCGCCCATCGCGGCGTCCTCTTCCTCGACGAGATGGGCGAGTTCGACCCCGTGGTCCTCGACAACCTCCGCCAGCCCCTCGAAGAGGGTGTCGTCCGGGTCTCGCGGGCGGCGGCCAAGGTGGCGTTCCCCGCCCGCCTGCTGCTGGTCGGCGCGATGAACCCGTGCCCGTGCGGCGAGGGGGCCGTGCCCGGCGCCTGCCGCTGCACCCCGCAGGCCAGGGCCCGCTACGCCCGTCGCCTGTCCGGCCCGCTGGTCGACCGGTTCGACCTGCGTGTCCAGGTCGGCCGACCCGACGTGGCCGACCTGCTGTCGGGCGAGAGCGGCGAGGCGACGGCCGAGGTGGCCGCCAGGGTGGTCGAGGCGCGCGAGCGGGCGCGCCGGCGCCGTGTGGCGGCCAACGCTCAGCTGCCCGCCGGCCGCCTCGACGAGGTGGCGCCGCTCGACCGGGCGGCCTCCCGCCTCGTCGAGCGCACCCTGCGGGCCGGCCGGCTGACCGGCCGGGGTCTGGGCGGCGTCCGGCGGGTGGCCCGCACCATCGCCGACCTCGCGGGCCACGACGGCACCCTCCGGGTCGAGCACCTCAGCGCGGCGCTGGCGCTGCGGGCCGAGCCCACGTTCCTCGACGGGCGGGCGGCGTGACCGGCGAGGCCGTGGCGGATGGTCGGGTCGGACCGGGCGGGTCGGCCGTGCCGGTCGACCTCGCGCCGGGTGGTGAGCCCGACCTGCCGGCCGAGGCGTACGCGACGGCGCTCGCCTCGCTCCCCGGCATGGGGCCGGCCCGGCTCGCCGCGATCCTGTCCTGCGAGCCGCCGCCGGTCGCCTGGCGGCGCATCCTGGCCGGGCGCGGCTGGACCGAAACCGACGTCGTGCGATCTCTCGCGCCCCGGGGCGCCAAGCTCGTCGACGCGTGGCGGCGGGCGGCGGCCGAGGTCGACGTCGCAGGTCTGTGGCGCCGCACCGCCGAGGCCGGCATCACCGTCGCGCTCGCCGGCTCGCCGGCGTACCCGTCCCCGCTCGCCGGTGACGTCGAGCCACCCGCGGCCGTCTTCCACGTGGGCGACCTGGGCGTGATCACGGGCCCGCGGGTCGCCGTGGTGGGCACGCGGCGGTGCTCGTCCACCGGTGCCGGGGTCGCCTTCGAGCTGGGGCGCGACCTCGCGCAGGCAGGCGTGGCCGTGGTGTCGGGCCTGGCCGCGGGCATCGACGGCGCCGCCCACCGGGGTGCGCTGGCGGCCGGCGGCGCGCCGCCGATCGGCGTCGTCGGCAGCGGGCTCGACGTCGTCTACCCGCCGGGCCAGACCGAACTGTGGAGGGCCGTCGCCGCCACGGGCGTGCTGCTGTCCGAGGCGCCGCCGGGGGCTGCGCCCGAGCGCTGGCGCTTCCCCGCCCGCAACCGCATCATCGCGGCGCTGGCCGACCTGGTCGTCGTCGTCGAGTCGCATCGGCGGGGCGGCTCGCTCCACACCGTCGACGAGGCAGACCGGCGGGGGCGCGACGTCTTCGCCGTTCCCGGCTCGGTCCGCAACCCGTCCGCGGCGGGCACCAACGAGCTGCTGGCCGAGGGCCGGCCGCCCGTGTGCTCGGTCGACGACCTGCTGGTCGCACTGGGCCTCGGTGCGACCAGCACCGGCACTCCCGGTGACCGCCGGGTCCCGCCGGCCGCGGGCGACCGGGCGGTGCTCGACGCGGTGGGGTGGCAACCGGCCACCCTCGACCAGATGGTGCTGCGCACCAGTCTCGACCTGACCCGGCTCGCACCCGCCCTCGACCGCCTCTGCGACACCGGGTGGGTGACACGCCAGGGCGGCTGGTACGAGCGGGTGGCCGCGGGCGGGACGGAGGGGTCGTGAGTGCCGCCCGGCGGGGTGCCGCGCTCCGCGCGTGCGGCCTCGGTACCGTGAGCACCGTGGCGTGGCACCTCGACGAGTTCGGCAGGTCGCTCACCTCGGTGGCGACCTCCACTGTCGAGGCGTACGGCCGCGACCTGCGGGCCTTCACCACCTGGGCAGCGCGGCTCGGGCTCGACGATCCCGCCGGCGTCGAGCGCCAGACACTGCGCCGCTACCTCGCCTACCTGGCCACCCGCGGCCACGCCCGGCGCACGATCGCCCGCCGGGCCTCGGCGCTGCGGCGCTACTTCCGGTGGCTCCTCCGCACGGGCCGGATCGACCGCGACCCCACCGTCGGCCTGACGGCCCCCAAAGGCGAGGCTCGGCTGCCACGCGTTCTCCGCCCCGACGAGCTGCGCGCCCTGCTCGGCCACCCTGGTGGCGCGCCGGACGACGAGCCCATCTCGCGATCGCAGGTCGTCCCCGGTGCAGGCGGCGCAGGCAGTACTGGCGGGGCCGCCGGCGTTCGCGGCACAGGCGACACGGCGGGAACCGTCGGCACCGCCGGGACCCGCGGCACGGGTGGCGACGACACGCTCGGAGGCGTCGTGGCTCGCCGCGATGCGGCGCTGCTCGAGCTGCTCTACGGCAGTGGGCTGCGCATCGCCGAGGCGACGGCGCTCGACGTCGACGATCTCGACCTGGCCCGGTCCCGCGTCGTCGTGTCCGGCAAGGGTGGTCGGCAACGCACGGTCCCCCTCAGCGAGCCCGCGGTGCACTGCCTGCGCCGCTGGCTCACCGACGGCCGAGCCGCCCTCGCCACCGAGATGACGCCGGCGGGCGCCGTCTTCCTCAATCGCCGGGGGCGGCGGCTGACGCCGCGCGACGCCCGTCGCATCGTCGACCGCCGGGCCAGCGCGCCCACCCATCCCCACGCGCTACGGCACACGTTCGCCACCCACCTGCTCGACGGGGGCGCCGACCTGCGTGTCGTGCAGGAGCTCCTCGGGCATTCCGACGTGGCGACCACACAGCGTTACACTCACGTCTCGAAGGAACGGCTGAGGGCAGTGTTCGACGCAACACATCCGCGGGCATAGGGACGCGCACGTGACGCAGGTCGAGGTGGAAGTCGCAGAAGCATGGCGCGCCTACAAGCGCTCTGCCCTGCGATCGGCACGAGATCAGCTCATCCTGCACTACGCCCCGCTCGTCCACATCGTGGCCGGGCGGCTGGCCTCTGCCGCCCCCAGCCACGTCGACCGTGCAGACCTCGTCAGCTACGGGGTGTTCGGGCTCATCGACGCGATCGACAAGTTCGACCCCGACCGTGGGCTGCGGTTCGAGACCTACGCCATCGCCCGCATCCGGGGTCACATCGTCGACGAGCTGCGGTCCTACGACTGGGTGCCCCGGTCGGTGCGGGCCAAGGCGCGGACGATCGAGTCCGCGCTCTGCTCGCTCGAGGCCGAGCTGCACCGGGCGCCGACCGATCACGAGCTGGCCGCCGCTCTGGGCATGTCCGACGGCGACTTGCGGCGGGCGTTGTCGCAGGTCGCGTTCGTCAACCTCGTGACGTTCGACGCTGCGCTCGGCGCCGCCGTCGACGGCGAGGCGTCGCCCACCGTCGGAGAGATGCTCGTCGCCGCGGACGAGAGCCCCGGCCAGCGCGTCGAGCTCGAAGAGCTACGTCGCTCGCTCGCCGCTGCCATCGACCGCCTGCCGGTGCGCGAGCGCGACGTCGTGGCGCTCTACTACCACGACGGTCTCACCCTGGCAGAGATCGGCGAGGTGCTCGGCGTGACCGAGAGCCGCGTCTGCCAGATCCACACCAAGGCGGTGGCGCAGCTCCGCCGCAGCCTCGCCGCCGCCGAGCGCGAACCGGTCTGATCGCCGGCGCCACGGCGCCCGCCAGCACACCTTGGTCCTGAGACGCCGCTCGGCGCCCGCCAGCACACCTTGGTCCTGAGACCCCGCTCGGCGCCCGCCGGCACGCCTTGGTCCTGAGACCCCGCTCGGCGCCTGCTCGCAGGCCCTGGTGCTGAGTCCTCGACCCAGCACCTGCTCGCACGTTCCACGGTGTCGCGGCGCCGGCATCGCTCGGCGCCTCGCCGGCTGAACCACCACTTCCCCCTCACCGACCCCGATCCCCGAGGGGGATGCCGTGCTGCCCGCCCGTCGATCCTTGCCGTCCCTCCGCCTGCGGGCGCGCCGCCGCCGTCACCAGCGCCGGCGCTGGCCACCCGCCGCCGACCTGGTCCGAGGAGGCGCCGGACGCCGCCACCAACCTGACGGACGCCGTCGCCCGGCGACGGCTCCCGATCTGCCGGTCCGTGGGTCCGGGGGGCCGGCCACCCGGCGTCTCGCCCCCCGGCGAGCAGCCAGGGCTGCGCTCGCCCTGGTGCTGGCGGCCGGCGGCGCAGTCACGTCCGGCCGCGGGGCGGCCGGCGCACCACCGGTGGGTCGGGGCCCGGCGCCCGTGGCCATGCTCTCGCCGTCGGCCGGTGCCGCGCCGAGGCCCGTGATCGCCGCCTCGACGGTGCCGCAGCCGATGGGCGGTGCGTCGATGGTGCCGCAGCCAGTGGGCGGTGCACCGATGGTGCGGGAATCGGTGGGCGGTGCCTCGATGGTGCGGGAATCGGTGGGCGGTGCCTCGATGGTGCAACGGCCGGTGGCCACCGCCTCGTCGGTGGCACGCGGCAACCGCCGCCAGCCCGGTGCCGTGGTGCACACACCACCGGTCGACGCTCCGGTCGTCGACCCGTTCCGGCCCCCTCCCGGCCCCTTCGGTGCCGGCAACCGGGGCCTCGAGTACGGCACGGCTCCCGGTTCGCCGGTACGGGCGAGCGCATCCGGCACCGTCACGTTCGCCGGCACCGTGGCGGGAGCGCTGCACGTCACCGTGCTGCACGACGACGGCGTCCGCACCAGCTACTCCTTCCTGGCCGGCATCGACGTCGTGGCCGGCCAGCCGGTCGGCCAGGGAGATCGGGTCGGCACGTCGGGCGAGCGGCTGCACTTCGGTGCTCGCATCGGCGACGCGTACTTCGACCCGGCGATGCTCTTCGCCGGCGCCGTCGCCGACGTCGAGCTGCTCCCGCTCGACGACACCTCCGCCGCGGCCTCTGGCGACGAGGCCGGAGCGCTCGCAGCGCTGACCGCCGGGGTCGCCGGCGGCGTCGGGCTGCCCGGCATGGGTGGCAGGCTCCCGCTGCCGGGCGCCGGCCGGGGGATCGCGGTGCCGGGCATCGGCGACGGCAACACGCCGCCGGGCGCAGGCGGGCGGGTCGCGGGGCCCGGCACCGGCGGCGGCATCGCACTGCCGGGCGTCGACGACGCCCTGGCCTGGCTGCGGGCCCGCGCCAGGGCCGGGCCGACCTACGCCGGGCAGGTCGATCCGCTGGGACGGGGCGTCGAGCTGGCCCGCGACCTCGTCGACCGGGTGGTGGCGCCCGGCCCCTGCTCGGCCGAACTCGCCCCCGAACGCCCGGTGGCCGGACAGCGGCGGGTGGCCGTCACCGTCGCCGGGCTGGGGTCGACGAGCGGCTCGGCGTCCATCGACGACCTGCGGGTCGGCGACCTGGGCTACGCGACCGACCGGGTCGTGCGGTTCAGCTATGCCGGGGGCCGCACCCCGGCGACCGGCACGGCGTTCCCCACGATCGACGCCCGGCCCTACGGCTCGGCCGACACGCAGGGCGACGTGGCGGTGGCCGCGGCCCGGCTGGCCGACCTCGTCGAGCAGGTGGCGCGAGCCGACCCAGAAGCCGTCGTCGACGTCGTCGCCCACTCGCTCGGCGGGCTGGTGGCGCGGCTCGCCCTCGTCGACCTCGAGCGTCGCGGCTTCGACCTGGGGCGGCTGGGCGTGGTCGTCACGCTCGGGTCGCCCCACCGCGGCGCAGACGCCGCCAGCGTGGTGGCCGCGGCCAACGCCCGCCTTCCGGGGCACCTCGCCCTCGGCTCGGCCGAGAGCGTGCTCGGCACCGGCCTCGATCCCGACGCCACCGTGGCCACCCAGCTCGCCGAGCACTCCCCGGCGATCGGGGCGCTGGCCGACGCTGGCGTGCCGGCGGGCGTGCGGCTGGTGTCGATCGCGGCCCGCGGCGACGTGGTGGTGGCCGCGCCCCGCACCCGGGTGGCCGGGGCCGTCAACGTGACCGTGCCCGTGGGCGGGCCGGGTGCCCACGCCGACCTGGTCGGTTCGGACCAGGCCACGGCCGAGGTGGCCCGGGCCCTGGCCGGCCAGCCGCCGGGTTGCGAGTCATGGGGCGACGCGCTCGCCGACGTGGCGACGGGCCATGCCGTCTCGCTCGTCGAAGACCAGGCCGGCGCCCTGGTCGCGCGGGGCTGGTGACGAGCGTGGCGGCAGCGCGCGAGGCACTCCACCCCGCCGCGCATGCGGTACAACGCCGACATGATGCCGAGCTGGGTCGATCAGCGCGACCACCGGGTGCGATTCGAGTGGGGCCCGGCGGGGGTCGAGGCCGTCCGCAGCGACGTCGTGGTGATCGTCGACGTGCTGCGGTTCACCACCGCGGTCGACGCGGCCGTGAGCGCCGGCGTCGCCGTCCACCCCCACCGGTGGCGCGACCGGTCGGCGGGCGCCCTCGCCGACCGGGTGGGCGCCCACCTGGCCGACGGCACCGACGGGGCGCCGTCGCTGTCGCCGGCCAGCCTGGTCGCCCTCGGTCGCGGCGCCCGCGTCGTGCTGCCCTCGCCCAACGGGTCGACCTGCGCCGCCCTCGCCGCTGGCGGCGGGGCGACGGTCGTCGCCGCCTGCCTGCGGAACGCGGCCGCCGTCTCGACCTGGTTGAACGCCCGGGCCACGACGACCGTGACGGTGGTCGCCTGCGGCGAGCGCTGGCACGACGGCTCGCTGCGGCCTGCGCTCGAGGACCACCTCGGGGCCGGGGCCGTCATCGCCGGGCTGAACGGCGACCGCTCGCCCGAGGCGCAGGCCGCCGCTGCCGTGTGGCGCGACGCCGAAGGGCGCGTCGCGGACGCGCTCCGCGCGTGCTCGTCCGGGCGCGAGCAGCAGCAGCGGGGATGGGCGGACGACCTGCGGTACGCCGAAGCGGTCGACGCGAGCAGCGCGGTCCCGGTGCTGCGCGACGGCGCCTTCGTCGACGGGCGGTGACGACCGACGTGCGCCCCGTCGGCCGCCGCCGATAGGCTGTCCCGCCGGTCAGGAGCCGCCTGGCCGCGCACACCCCGCAGCCGGCCCACCCCACGGTCGCCCCCCGGGCGCCGGGCCGGTCACGTCAACCGATGGGAGAGACAACAACGTGGCTGTCGTCAGCATGAAGCAGCTCCTCGAGGCCGGCGTCCACTTCGGCCATCAGACCCGCCGCTGGAACCCGAAGATGAAGCGCTTCATCTTCGGCGAGCGCAACGGCATCTACATCATCGATCTCGAGCAGACGCTGTCGCGGATCGAGTCGGCCTACACCTTCATCCGCGACGTCACCGCCAAGGGCGGCACGGTGCTGTTCGTCGGCACCAAGAAGCAGGCCCAGGACCCGATCGGCCAGTACGCCGACAAGTGCGGCATGCCCTACGTCAACGAGCGCTGGCTCGGCGGCATGCTCACCAACTTCCAGACGATGAGCAAGCGCATCGCCAAGATGCTCGAGCTCGAGCGCCAGCGCGACTCGGGTGAGTTCGCCGCCATGCCCAAGAAGGAAGCGCTGCTCAAGACCCGCGAGCTCGACAAGCTGGCGCGCTACCTGGGTGGCATCCGCTCGATGGACAAGCTCCCCCAGGCCGTGTTCGTGCTCGACACCAAGAAGGAGCACATCGCGGTCACCGAGGCGAACAAGCTCGGCATCCCCGTGGTGGCCGTGGTCGACACCAACTGCGATCCCGACGTCATCGACTACGTGATCCCGGGCAACGACGACGCCATCCGGTCCGGCACCCTGCTGTGCCGGGTCATCGCCGATGCCGTCATCGAGGGCAAGCACATGGCGTCGCTCGCGGCGCCGGTCGCGCCCCGGTCGGCCGACGACGAGCAGCGCGTCGCCGCCCAGCAGGCCGAGGCCCGCCGCCTGGCCCTGCTCGAGTCGCAGCAGCGCGAGGCGCGCGTCGCCAGTGGACGCCGTGCGCCGGCCCGTGCCCGGGTGGGTGCCGGGGCGCCGGCGAGCGAGGCGCCGTCCGGCGGCGCTGGGTCCGCCGAGGCCGAGGCCGAGGCCGCCGAAGCGTCGGCCACCGGGGCGCCGGCCGCCGAGTCCGCGGCGCCGGCCAGCGAGGCGACCTCCGGCGAGGCCCCCGCCGAGGCTCCGGCCGGCGAGGCCGCCCCAGCCGAGGCTGCGCCCACCGGGTCCGCTCCGGCCGGCGAGGCCCCCGCCGAGGCTCCGGCCGGCGAGGCCGCCGGAACGCCGGCCGAGGCCGCCGCCGAGCCCGAGCCCGAGACCACCACCGTCCCCTCCGACCCCCAGGAGTCCTGAGCCCCGATGGCCGACTTCACCGCCAAGGACGTGCAAGCCCTGCGCCAGTCCACCGGCGCCGGCATGATGGACGCCAAGAAGGCGCTCACCGAGACGGACGGCGACATGGAGGCCGCCCGCAAGCTGCTGCGCGAGAAGGGTCTGGCCAAGGCCGACGACCGGGCCGGCCGCGAGAACGCCCAGGGGGCGATCGCCATCGCCACCAACGTCGGCACCGTCGGCATGGTCGAGCTCAAGTGCGAGACCGATTTCGTGGCCAAGTCCGCCAACTTCGTGCGCCTCACGCAGGAGCTGGCCGACGCGGTGGCCGCCGGTGGCGAGGACGCCGTGGCCGGCCACGCCGCCGCCGTCGACGACCTCAAGGTCAGCCTCAAGGAGAACATCGAGGTCGGCCGGGCCGTCCAGGTCAAGCTGGTCGAGGGCGAGGTCGTCGACACGTACCTCCACCGCCAGGAGGGCCGGGGCGTGAACGGTGTCGTGGTGGTGCTGCAGGGCGGCTCCAAGGACCTGGCCCACGACATCGCCGTGCACGTCGCGTTCGCCAAGCCGCAGTACCTCGCCCGCGACGAGGTGCCCGAGGACGTCGTGGCCGAAGAGCGCGAGACGTTGCTCAAGATCACCAAGGCCGAGGGCAAGCCCGAGGCCGCCTGGCCCAAGATCGTCGAGGGACGGCTGAACGGGTGGTACAAGGAGCGGGTGCTGCTCGACCAGCCCTTCGTCCGCGACGACAAGCAGACCGTCGCCCAGCTCGCCGACAGCGGCGGGGCCACCATCGTCCGCTACGCCCAGCTGTTCATCGGCGGGTGAGGGGCCACCGGTGGACCGCTCGCCCCGCCCCTCCGGCCCGCCCACCGGGGGAGGGGTGACCACGTGAGCGGCTACGGCAGGGTCCTGCTCAAGCTCTCGGGCGAGGCGTTCGCCGGTGAGGTCGGCTACGGCATCGACGGCGCGTTCGCCGAGTTCATCGCGGGCGAGATCGCCGACGTGCGCGAGGCCGGCGTCGACGTCGCCGTGGTCGTCGGCGGCGGCAACATCTGGCGGGGCATGACCGGCGCGGGCGCCGGCATGGACCGGGCCCAGGCCGACTACATGGGCATGCTGGCCACGGTCATCAACGCGCTGGCGCTGCAGGACACGCTCGAGCGGCTCGGCCAGCCCACCCGGGTGCAGACCGCCATCCACATGGCGCAGGTGGCCGAGCCCTACATCCGGCGCAAGGCGATCCGCCACCTCGAGAAGGGCCGCGTCGTCATCTTCGCCGGCGGCACGGGCAACCCCTTCTTCACCACCGACACCGCCGCCGCCCTGCGCGCCGTCGAGGTCGAGGCCGACGCCATGCTGCGCGGCACCCACTCGGGCGTCGACGGCCTGTACACGGCCGATCCCCGCACCGACCCGGCGGCCACCAAGCTCGACGAGGTCAGCTACCTCGACGTGCTCAACCGGGGCCTCAAGGCGATGGACTCGACCGCGATCACCCTCTGCATGGACAACAAGCTGCCCATCGTCGTCTTCGACCTGCTGGGCAAGGGCAACATCAGGTCCATCGTGGGTGGCGAGGCGATAGGTACGCTGATCCACTAGTGGACGGCGGGGGCCACCGCGGCTCGCGGTCTCGACCCTGCGCCGCGATGTCGCACTCGATCCAGGAGCACCCGTGTCCGACGACGACATGATCGCGATGGTCCTCGACGACGCCCGAGAGAAGATGGCCAAGGCGGTCGAGCACGCCCGGGCCGAGTTCACCGGCGTGCGCACCGGCCGCGCTGCACCGGCGCTCGTCGAGAAGCTTCCCGTCGACTACTACGGCACCGAGGTGCCCCTCCAGCAGATCGCGGGCTTCACGGTTCCCGAGGCCCGCCTGCTCGTCATCAGCCCGTACGACAAGGGCGCCATGGGTGCGATCGAGAAGGCCATCCAGAACAGCCGGCTCGGCCTGTCGCCCAGCAACGACGGCCAGGTGATCCGGCTCAACTTCCCGCCGCTCACCGAAGAGCGCCGCAAGGAGCTGGTGCGGGTCGTGCGGGGCATGGCCGAGGAGGGCCGGGTCAGCATCCGCCATGCCCGGCGCAGCGCCCGCCACGACCTGGAGGCGCTCGAGAAGGACGGCGACATATCGGCCGACGACCTGGTCAGGGCCGAGAAGGAGCTCGACAAGCTGACGCACCGGTACGAGGGCGACATCGGTGTGGCGCTCGACCACAAGGAGCAGGAGCTGCTCGAAGTCTGACGCCGATGCCCGCGCTCACCGCGGTCGGCGGCCATTGCCACCACCTGCGGTTGCCGGGCGTGCAGGATTGAGCGCGGTGCACCGTGACCGCCGACCGTGGCCGACGCCAGAGGACATCCACGGCGGGCTCGACGAGAGGAAGACGACGTGACCGATTGGGATGATCGCCGCGAGAAGCGCCAGCGCGATCCCACGGAGGGCGTGCGACTCCTGGGCGCGGACGAGGCGGCCGAGGCGCTCGAGCGCGACGACATCCGGCACCGTCTCGGTCGGGACCAGCCCCGCTTCGGCGACCGTCCGCCGGCGCCGCCGGCCGAGGGGTCACGCCCGGCGCTGCGCTTCCCCCTCGGGTCGTACGACGACCCCAACACGATCGAGCGGCCTCCCGTGGTGCCCGTGGAGCCCAGGACCGAGGCGCCCGAGCTGTCCCACTGGGCGGGGTCGGCCGCAGAGGAGGTACCGAACATGAACCGCCGCGATCCCCGGCAGGGCGACGATGCCTGGTCGGGGTACGACGCCGAGCCGCCCTGGGGCGACGAGGCCACGCAGGTGCGGCCCGGGGTGCCGCCGGCCGATCCCGGTGGGTGGCCCGACCCGGCGCCGCGGTCGGGGCGGTCGGGGCGGTCGGGCCGCGCCCAGCCGCCCGGGGCCCCGGTGCCGCCACCCGGCTACGACGACGAGGTCGCCCCACCGGCCGGTCGGTCCGTCTTCGCCGAGCCGCCGCCGGCCGGCCCCACCGCCCCGGCGGG
>DASTFE010000063.1:0-3754 GCA_035708905.1 Acidimicrobiales bacterium
GCGGCCTGCTCGAGGATCGTGATGGCATCGGGAGTGGCGAGGTCCGGCCGGGCAGCGAGGTCCACGAGCACCATCGTGTAGACGAGCGACACCTCGGCAGGCATCGCCCGACGGTCGGTGATGACCATGCGCTCGGTGTCGGGTCGACGCCGCTGGTGGTCGGCGACGGCGTCGACGATGCCCTGAAGCTCGGGATGCGACTCGGCGATGCCGTGCGCCACGGCGATCGCGCCGGCCGGGTCGTAGCGGTAGGCGCTGGCCTCGGCGATGCGCCGGTCGGCGCAGGACGGCTGGGAAGCGGTCGACGCGCTCTCGGTGGCGCAGCCCGCCAGCAGGAGAGCGGCCAGCCCGATGGACGACGCACGGGCGCGGAGCGCGTGGCACCGCATCACCCACCCTCCCGCTGCGTCACCTCGTCGAGCGCCAGCGCCAGCTCGAGATCGATCCTCTCCTCCTGGTGGTCGACGAGGCGCTGCAGGTCGGCGAGTGCGCGACCGCCGCCGGTGTCGAGCGGCGCTCCGTCGTCGTGGATCAGCAGGTGGACGCCCAGGTCGCCGTCGGTCGCCTTGGCCTCGCGGAGGGCGGCGACCACCCCGGGGGTGGCGAGGTCGGGTCGGGCCTGGAGGGTGAAGGCGACCAGATCACGGGTGAGGTGAACGGCCAGGCCCGACATGGTCGACCCGCCGCCCGTCACCTCGGGCTGGTCCCGGGTGAGGATGTCGAGCGCCTCGGCCGCGCTCGTCACGGTGGCCCCGCCCGGCAGCTCGCTGACGACCCCCTGGGTCACCGACGTGAGCGCGGCCTCGAGCCGGTCGCCGTCGCTCTCGACGGCGTCGACCACCGCGTTGAACCGGGCGTTGCCGACCGTGCTGGCGACGGTGCGGTACACCTCGCCGAGGCGATCCAGATCGTCGGGGGTGAAGGGTGACACGCCGGTCGGCGCACCGGCTCGGGCGAGGTCGGAGGCCGTGGCGTAGCTGGCCGCCAAGCGGGTCGTGGTCGTGCCGGTCAGAGCCGAGCTCAGACCCAGCGTCCCGCCGGGATCCTGCCCCAGGTGACCGACAGCGCCCCACAGCCGCCCGTCGCCGAGCGTGACCTGGCGCCCGTCCGGTGACTCGACGCTCACCCTGCCGGCGGCTTCGCCCTGCCAGTGGTCGAGCAACGGCTGCAGCGCGGTGCCGAAGCCCTCGGTGACCGTGGGGGAGTAGAGGCGCAGGCCGAACGTGGTCGCGACCGGCGACTCGCGGGCGGCCACGTAGTGGTGGGCGAGGCCGTCGGCGAGCAGCACCCGCCGGTCGTCGGGCAGTGAGGGATCGACGGCTGCCACGAGCACGTCGCGCCGCACGGCGTCGTAGGCGCGAGGCGCCTCGCCACCGAAGATCCGGACCATCGCCGCGGGGTCGTCCACCGCTCGCCCCGTGATGGCATGGGCCAGCGTCGCCTGGACGTACGCGCCGTCCGGACCGCGGGTGGCGGCCGAGGTCATCACCGGCGCCAACGGGTCGGTGATGCCGTAGAGCCGGTGGACCAGACCGCCCACGGGCGCCGACCGCCCGCCGGCCACCAGCGCACCCGCGACCTCGGACCCGAGCACCGACGTGCCCGGGGCGTTGCCGCCCGCCATCACCGCCAGGCCCTCGAGCAGTGGGCCTGGCAGCGTGCCGAACACGGTGTGGTCGACGATCTCGTCGGCCCACCGTTCGGTCCGCGCCGGATCGGACTCGAGGCCGAGCGACAGGATGTGGCCCAGGTCGAGCAGCGCCGCCACCGCGGTGTGGTCGCTGCCGGTGGCGTCGGCGGCGCCCGACGAGAGCAGCGTGAGCGCCGTGACCAGGTCGCCCGACCCCATCGCCGCCACGAGGCGCTCGGCCTCGGTGCGAGGGTCGGCCGCGCCGTCGACGACCAGGCGGGCTGCGGAAACGAGCTGCGCGAGATCACCGGCGGTCAGGTCGAGATCACCGGACCGGGCCCGCTCGTGGAGGGTGGCGAGCTGGGCAGCCAGCACCTCGAGGTGCTCGCTGCGCAGGGCGCGGCCGACCAGGGGCGCCAACACCTCGTCGGACGCCCGGTAGACACCGTCGCCGTCACCATCGGCACCGGCGGCGAGGAAGGCGGCGCCCATGTCCGCCACCCACCGGCCGAGATGGCCGACCTCGGCACGGAGGTCGGCAAGCGGGGTGGTCCAGTCGGCGGTGGCGGCGGCGGGTGCGAGGTCGCCGGCACCGGCGAGGAAGGCGGCCACGTCGGGCTCGAGGCGGCCCAGGGCTCGGGCCAGTGCCTCGTCGACGCCGGCTGCGGTGGTGCCGTACGCCCCGAGGCGCTCGGGCTCGGCGGCGCTGGTGGTGCCGCTGCCGCCAGCAGCGAGGACAGCCGCAGTCGCCGCCGCACCCGTCGCCCTGGTGCCCGCGGTGGTCGCACTGGTGGACCTCGTCGCCGGCACGCTCACCGTCACATCGGTCTGATAGGACATGGAGCTACATTACATGAGAAAGGCAAAAAAACATGGAAGTTGATCGACTTGCTCCCGCTGACGGCGCGCCGGCCGTCGACTTCGACTACACGGCGGCCTCGGCGGTCCTCGGCACGTTAGGTGCTACGGTCACCTCGCTGGGGGAGCATGCTGCCGGGCTCGCCGGGGCGCAGCGTGCCGTGGTGGTCAACTGGCAGGGAGCCCACCGGAACGAGTTCGACCTCGCGGCTGCGGTGCTGCGGCGCCGCTTCGTCGACGCCGTGGCGCAGGCGCAGTCGGCCCGGCGGGCGGTCGTCGCCGCGGTCGATGCCGCCAACGCCCAACAGCGGTCGTACAACGCCGTGCTCGCCGCGGCCCGCCCTGCGGCTGCACCGACCGGCGGAATGCCGGTGACGGCACCTGATGGCGCGGCGGCGTGATCACGGCAACGCCTCGCGCCCCGATCGGTCCTCCGGGGACACCGGTGCGCCGGCTGTGAACCCGTGGTCAGCCGTGCTCCGCGCGCCCCGCAGCGAGCACGGCCTCGACGATGCGATCGCGGACGGCCGCGACGTCGACCGCAACGGCGATGGCAGCGCTCGGTGGGCCCGCGACGGCCACGAGGGCGCCCGGTGGCGCGTCGCTGCCGGCGCACCGCAGCCGCCGCTGCTCCCAGCGGAACAGCTCCGGGTCGAGCGCGGCCACCACGGCCACCGGGTCGTGGAGCCCGATGCGGTGCCCACCCTCGCCAGGCCGGCTGGCCGCCAGGTCTGCGCAGAGGCGGGCCGTTGGCGGTCCCGACGACCATCGCGCCAGGTCCTGCGGGCCCAGCGTCACCTGGCGGGTGACCTCGATGGGGACGACCGCGAGGTCGGCGGCCGCGCCCAGCACCACGTCCACCGCCTGCGGATCGACCCCGGCATTGAACTCGCGGCGCACCGGTCCCGGCGCTTCCGCCGCCGGTGCGTCGAGGTGGCGGGCCACCGGTCCCGGCGCTTCTGCCGCCGGCGCGTAGGACCCGCCCATCCAGACGACGCGCCCGACGGGTCGGCCGGCTCGCAGTGCCAGGGCCACGTCGGTCAGCGGGCCGGTGGCGATGACGTCGCCCCGCACCAGGAGGCCGCCGGCGGTCGGATCGCCGGATGCGTCGCCGTCGGGCCGCGTCAGCCGGTGCGCGAGCCCCGCCAGCCCGTCGGCGCCGTGGGCGTGACCCGCCCGGCTGATCGCCCGGCCGCCGACCGTGGCCGCACTGCCCATCGCGACGGGCACGTCCAGCCCGAGCAGGTCGGCCAGCCCGCGGGCGTT
>DASTFE010000064.1:0-9635 GCA_035708905.1 Acidimicrobiales bacterium
GATCTGACCGGAGCCGAGCTCGACGGCGACATCGACGGGTTGCGGATCAACGGCGTCGAGGTGGCACCGCTGGTGGAGGCCGAGCTCGACCGCCGCCACCCCGAACGGGTCGCGCTGCGCGCCCGGGACGCCGACTCGATGCGCGCCGGCTGGGCGGGGTTGGAGGCGATGTGGGCGCCGACCATGGAACGGGTCGCCGCGATGCCCCCGGGAACCGTCGACGTCTCGGTCGACGGCGAGTGGTCGTTCGCACAGACGCTGCGGCACCTGGTGTTCGCCACCGACGCGTGGCTCGGCTTCGCCATCCTGGGCAAGCCGGATGCCTACCACCCGATCGGGGTGCCGTTCTCCGGGTGGCGGGACCAGGCGGCCGGTGTGGTCGACGCCGACGCCGCGCCGTCGTACCAGGAGGTGCTCCAGGTCCGCGCCGAACGGGTCGGGATGGTCCGCGACTTCCTGGGCACCCTGACCGACGAGCGACTCGATGAGCTACGGGACTCCCCGGTGTTCGCGCGGACTCCGCAGTTCCCGCTCGGGCAGTGCCTGTGGATCATCATGAACGAGGAGTGGCACCACCACCGCTATGCGGTCCGCGACCTGGATGCGATCGAGGCCGGGGCGTCCTGAGTCCCGCTCGCCGAGCATGGGCAGGACTTGGGACCGAGCATCCGCGGTCGTGCCGGTCAACGGGCCGCTGACGCCGAGACCGCAGGGCGACCGCGCCGAGACCGGCCGCGTCGACGCTGGGCATCCAGCACGACAGGAGGCTCGCCGTGGGACACACCGCGCCTCACGCGGTCCGCCGGCTTCTCACCCCTCGGCCCGGCGCCAGGGTTGCGGCGCTGCTCGCGACCGGGTGCCTCGTCGCCGCCGTGACGGCGTGCACCGGCGGCCAAGGCGACGGCACCGCCGGGCGCCCGGTGGGCACGGGCGACACCTACGAGGCCACGATCCGGCGTACGTCCGCCGGCGTCCCGCACATCACGGGGTGACTCACTCGGGGACGTGGCCTTCGGCCAGGGGTGGGCGAGCGGCGAGGACCGGGCCTGCGACCTCGCCGACCAGATCGTCAAGATCCGGGGCGAGCGGGCCCGCTGGTTCGGTGCCGGGATGACGCGATCGGCGGTCGCCCGACCGACTGGCCGTGCGGGCGCTCGTGATGGGCGCCGGCATCTCAGGCCAGGCGCCTAGGGTGAGGCAGATGGCCATCGAGCTCGAGCCCGGCGTCCCGATCCTGCGGATGTTCGACGTCGACCGAGCCCGAGAGTTCTACGTCGACTGGTTGGGGTGTCGCGTCGACTGGGAGCACCGGTTCGACGACGGCGCGCCCCTCTACATGCAGGTGTCGCGCGGTGGGCTCGTGCTCCACCTCTCCGAGCACAGCGGAGACGGGACCCCGGGGTCGGTGGTCTACGTCCGCGCCAAGGGGGTCGCGGAGCTGCATCAAGAGCTCCAGGCCAAGCCCTACCGGTACCTCCGACCTGGCCTCGGCACAGGACCGGCCGGTGGCAACTGCGTCGACCTCCTCGATCCCTTCGGCAACACCCTGCGCATCGAAGAGGCCGTCGAGACCGGCTGAGGCCGCTCCGGCCCGGGCTCTGGGCAGTCTGCCCGCCGGGTCACCGGGCGGTGCGCCGCTCCAGGTTCGCCCACGTGCTCACCAGCGTGACCGTGGCCGCCGTGGCGCCGACGGCGGCCGCCGGCCACACGCCCGCCCCGGCGCGCACCACGACCACCAGCAACACGAGCACCACCACCTGCCTCGCCAGCCGCCCGACCGCACGCCGCGGCCGACGACCATGCCCGCCGCCGGCCACCGTCGAGCCGCCTCGCCGCATCGCGCTGTCGATCGCCATGTCCTGACCTCCGCCTCGTGCGCCAGGCAGGCTGGCCGCCCGACGCAAGACCGAACGTACACGCAGACCTCCAGCGAGGTGACCGGGTATTCCGCAGGTCGAGCGCGATGTCCGTCCCGGCGGCCGAGCGGACCGTCAGCCGATGCACGACGTCAGCAGGTCCTCCAGCACCCGGCGGGCGTCGCCCTCGGCCGGGACGTCCACCTCGACCGGCTCGTCGTCGCCCACCCGGACCGACGCGGTGAAGATGAACGTGCGCTTGTACTCGATGAGCGCGTGCGGGTCGCAGCGGGACGCGGTGATGGCCACACCCGCGGCCGACGACGGCTGGTCGTCGCTCACCTCGACGACGGGCTCGGTTTCGTCGGTGCGCACCGTGAAGATCACGTTGCCCCGCACCCCCTCGATGGTCGCCGTCACGCCGTCCTCGCGCTGGGTCACCTGCAGCTCGCCCGCGACCGTCCTCGTCTCGGTGAGCTGCCACGCGTCGCCGAGGCGCAGCTCGACGTCGGCCAGCACCGCCGCGGCCGCGCACTCGGACTCGTGCAGGGCGGCCAGCAGGTTCGACGGGCGCTCCTCGAGCGCCACCCGCACCTCCTCGCCGTCGACCTCGGCGACGAGCAGCGACGGTTCGCCGGCCCCGGCGTCGCAGCGGGGTTCGCCGAACCGCAACGGCATGGCCATGCGGTCGCCCGCCCGCAGGCGGGCCTCGCGGTCCTGCGGCGGCACACCCTCGAACAGCGGGGTGTCGAGCTGGATCGTGCTCACCTGCAGGTCGTGGTCGCGGTCGTTGCTGACGGTCAGCAGCAGCGCCCGCTGGGTCTCGAACAGCGTCGACCGCTGCAGGGTCGCCTGGAGGTCGATGTCCGACGCCGCCTCGACGGGCCCTCCGGCGGCCGCGTCGCCGCCATCGTCACCGTCGCCGCCCGCCGAGCACGCGCCCACCAGCGCGCACGCGACGGTGACGGTGAGGGCAGCGACGCCTCGCATCGCACCGCAACGGTACTACCTGCCCAAGCGGCCGCGATCGCGACGACCCCGCTGACAGTGACGACCCGAGCGCCTAAGGTGGTTGTCCGGCGACCGGGTGCCTGGCCGGGCGGAGGCTCCGTGCGATGGCGGCGCGCACCCACGGGAGGACAGGCCATGGACCTCATCACGAGCGACGACCCGCGCTACGACGACACCCGGGCGGTGTTCAACGGGATGATCGACAAGCACCCGGCGGTGATCGCCCAGTGCGCGACACCCGGCGACGTCACGGACGCGCTGGCGCTGGCCGCCCGCGAGGGGTACGAGGTGGCCGTGCGCGCCGGCGGGCACTCGGTGGCGGGCATGTCGGTGAACGACGGCGGCCTGGTCGTCGACGTGCGGCCCATGAAGGCGATCGAGGTCGACGTCGGCGCCCGCCTGGTGCGGGTCGGGGCCGGCGCCACGTGGGGTGAGCTCGACCGGGTCACCCAGGAGCACGGCCTGGCCACCACCGGCGGCCGGGTGTCGACCACCGGGGTCGCCGGGTTCACGCTCGGGGGCGGGTCGGGATGGCTCGAGCGGCGTCACGGCCTGGCCTGCGACAACCTGGTGGCGGTCGACCTGGTCACCGCCGACGGCCGGCACGTGACGGCCAGCGAGGACGACCACCCCGACCTGTTCTGGGCGCTGCACGGCGGCGGTGGCAACTTCGGCGTCGCCACGTCGTTCGTGCTCCGGCTCCACCCCCTCGGCCCGACCGTGACCGCAGGCCTGATGATGTGGCCCGAGGACGGCGTCACCGACGTGGCCCGGCTGTTCCGCGACATCGCCTACGGCGCCCCCGACGAGTTGGGTTCGGGGCTCGTGTTCCTGACCGCGCCGCCCGAGGACTTCGTGCCCCAGCACCTGCAGGGCGAGACCGTGGCGGCCGTCGCCGCGCTGTGGGCCGGCGACGTCGAGGAGGGGGCCGAGGCGATGCGCCCCTTCCGCGACCTGGGCCCCGAGGTCGACCTCGTCGGGCCCATGCCGTACGCGGACTTCCAGTGCATGATCGACGACCCGCCGGGCATGCGGAACTACTGGTCGGCCGACTACCACGACGCCTTCCCCGACGACGCGCTCGACATCTTCGTGAAGTCCGGCTTCGAGCGGCAGTCCCCCCTGGCGCAGCAGATCCTGTTCCCGTGGGGCGGCGCGGTGGCGCGCGTGGCCGAGAACGCGACGCCGATGACCAAGCGGTCGGTGTCGTGGGTCACCCACCCGTTCGCCGTGTGGGAGGACCCCGCCGACGACGAGCGCAACATCGAGTGGGCCCGCACCTTCCGGCGCGACGTCGGCCACTACGCGACCGGCGGCGTGTACCTCAACTTCATCGGCGACGAGGGCGAGGACCGGGTCCGTGCCGCCTACGGCGACGACAAGTACGCGCGCCTCTCGGCCATCAAGGGCCAGTGGGACCCGGACAACGTCTTCCGGGGCAACCAGAACATCCGCCCAGCCTGATCGCAACGAGGGGCGACCGGCCCCTTGACCTCGAGCTTCCTTGAGGTATCAGACTGCGGCCCATGCAGATGGACTTCGGTCACTGGATGGCGCTCGAGAGCGCGAAGAAGGGCGACCAGCCGCGCCGGGCCCTCACCCGGGCCACCCTGCGGCGCATCGTCGACTTCGCCCGCCCCCACCGGCGGGCCCTCGCCGGCTTCCTGCTGCTGAGCGTCGCAGCGGCCATGCTCACCGTGGCCACGCCGGTGCTGGCCGGCCAGGTTGTGGACGAGATCGTCGAGGGCCGTGACCGGGCGCGGGTGCTCGGCCTTGCCGGGGTGATCGCCCTGATCGCCGTGCTCGACGCCGTGGTCGGCGTGGCCGAGCGCTGGCAGTCGGCCAAGATCGGCGAGGGCCTGATCCTCGACCTGCGCCGAGCCGTGTTCGACCACGTCCAGCGCATGCCCATCGCCTTCTTCACCCGCACCCGCACGGGTGCGCTGGTCAGCCGGCTCGACAACGACGTCATCGGTGCCCAGCGGGCCTTCACCTGGACGCTGTCGGGCGTGGTCGGCAACGTCATCGCCCTCGCGCTCGCGCTCGCGGTCATGATGCGGCTGTCCTGGCAGATCACCCTGCTGGCCCTCGTGCTGCTGCCGGTGTTCGTCGTGCCCGCCCGCCGGATGGGCGCCCGGCTGGCCCACCTGGAACGCGAGGCCGCCGACCTCAACGCCGCGATGACCACCCAGATGACCGAGCGGTTCTCGGCCCCGGGCGCCACGCTGGTCAAGCTGTTCGGTCGGCCCGAACGCGAGCACGCCGAGTTCAGCGCCCGGGCCGAGCGGGTGGCGCAGATCGGCGTGCGCACCGCCATGGGCCAGTACGTGTTCATGACCGCCCTGGCCCTGGTGTCGGCGCTCGCCCTGGCGCTGGTGTACGGGCTCGGTGGCTACCTCGCCCTCCGGGGCGACATCGAGCCGGGCACGATCGTCACGCTCGCCCTGCTGCTCACCCAGCTCTACGCCCCGCTCACGGCGCTGGCCAGCGCCCGGGTCGACGCCATGACGGCCATCGTCAGCTTCGAGCGGGTCTTCGAGGTGCTCGACATGCCGGCGCTCATCACCGAGCCCGCGGTTCCGGCCCCGCTGCCGGACGGGCCGGTCTCGGTCGAGCTCGACGCCGTCCGCTTCAGCTACCCCGCCGCCGACAAGGTCTCGCTGGCGTCGCTCGAGGAGGTGGCCGCCCTCGACGCCCGCGGTGGCACCGAGGTGCTGCACGGCGTGTCGTTCCGGGCCGAGCCGGGCCAGGTGGTCGCCCTGGTCGGCACGTCGGGCAGCGGCAAGTCGACGATCGCCTCGCTGGTGCCCCGGCTCTACGACGTGGACAGCGGCGCCGTGCGGCTGTCGGGCGTCGACGTCCGCGACGTGTCGTTCGACACCCTGCGCGCCACGATCGGGATGGTCACCCAGGACGGGCACCTGTTCCACGACACCGTGCGTGGGAACCTGCGCCTGGCCCGGCCCGAGGCGACCGACGACGAGCTGTGGGACGCCCTGCGCCGGGCCCGGGTGGCCGACGTCGTCGCCGCGCTGCCCGACGGGCTCGGCACGGTGGTGGGCGAGCGCGGCTACCGCTTCTCCGGGGGCGAGCGCCAGCGGCTCACGATCGCCCGCCTGCTGCTGGCCCGACCCCGGCTCGTGATCCTCGACGAGGCGACCGCCAGCCTCGACTCGACCTCCGAGGCCGACGTCCAGGCGGCGCTCACCGACGCGCTCGCCGGCCGCACGGCCCTCGTCATCGCCCACAGGCTGTCGACGATCCGCCGGGCCGACCTCATCCTCGTGATCGAGGGCGGCTCGGTCGTCGAGCGCGGCACCCACCGCGACCTGCTCACCGCCGGCGGGCGGTACGCCGAGCTGTACCGCACCCAGTTCCAGGACGACGGGGCCGCCGGCGACGAGGTCGAGACCGCCGCCTGACCGGGACCGACGGTCGGGCCGGCGCCGGCCGCCCTCGGGCGCGGCGCCGGCGGCTCACGCGATCGGCGCGCCCTCGGCCACGTCGTCGGGTAGCTCGAGCAGGCGGACCGTGCCGTCGGCGTCGAGCGCGCCGAGCACCAGGAACTCGCTGGTGAAGCCCGCGATGCGCTTGCGTCCCAGGTTGATGGCGCCCACGACCAGGCGGCCCAGCAGCTCGTCCGGGGTGTAGTTCGTGATCTGCGCGCTGGTGCGCAGCGTGCCGACGACGGGCCCGAAGTCGACGGTCAGCTTCCAGGCCGGCTTGCGGGCCTCGGGGAACGGCTCGACACCGGTGACCCGCCCGGCGCGCATGTCCACGGCGAAGAAGCCCTCCGCACCGATGTCGGGCTTGCGGTCGAGGCGCTCGGGGTCGTACGGCAGGCGGTCGGGATCGATCTCGTGCTGTGCCACCCGCCCATCCTGCCCCGTGCGGCGGCGAGGCCGGATGTGCTCGGCCGCGCCCGCGGGCGCGTGCCAAGATGCGCCTCCCCCATGGCTCGCAAGGTCCGCCTCCGTCCCTGGCAGAAGCGCGCCCTCGACCGGCTCGCCGGCTCCGGCGCGCCCGACTTCCTGGCCGTCGCCACGCCGGGCGCCGGCAAGACGACCTTCGCCCTGTGCGCCGCGGTGCAGGACATCTCGGCCAACCCCGGCCGCCGCGTGGTGGTGGTGGCGCCGACCTCGCACCTCAAGGTCCAGTGGGCCGACGCTGCGGCCCGGTTCGGCCTGCACCTCGAGCCGCGGTGGTCGCCCAACGGGGGCCGGCTGCCGGCCGACGTCCATGGGCTCGTCACCACCTACCAGCAGGTGGCGTCCAGCCCTGGCGCCCTGCGGCCGATCGCCGGCGGGTCGGTGGTCGTCCTCGACGAGATCCACCACGCCGGGGACGACCGGGCGTGGGGCGAGGCGGTGCGGCGGGCGTTCGAGGTGGCGCCCCGGCGGCTGGCTCTGTCGGGCACGCCCTTCCGGTCGGACACCCTCGCCATCCCGTTCGTCCGCTACGTCGGAGACGAGGCGGTGCCCGACTTCGAGTACGGCTACGCCGACGCGCTGGCCGACGGCCGGGTCGTGCGCCCCGTCTACTTCCCCCGCATCAACGGGTTCATGGAGTGGATCGCCCCCGACGGCAGCGCCCAGGCCGCCGCGTTCGACGACCTGCTCGACCGCACCCGGGCGGCGCAGCGGCTGCGGACCGCGCTCAGCCTCGACGGCGAGTGGTTGCCCACCGTGCTGCTGCAGGCCAACGAGCGCCTGGCGACGCTGCGCCGCAGCCAGCCCGACGCCGGCGGCCTCGTCATCGCCGCCGACCAGGACCACGCCCAGGGGATCGCCGACCTGCTGCGGTACCGCTGTGGGGTGCGCGCCACCGTCGCCGTGTCCGACGACCCCATGTCGTCGACGCGCATCGCCCGCTTCTCGGCGTCGGGCGACCCGTGGATCGTGGCCGTGCGCATGGTGTCCGAAGGCGTCGACATACCCCGCCTGCGGGTGGGTGTCTATGCCACCACCACGACGACCGAGTTGTTCTTCCGCCAGGCCGTCGGCCGGTTCGTGCGCTGGACCCGGGGCGTGCCCCGCCAGAAGGCCTACCTGTTCATCCCCGACGACGTGCGCCTGCGCACGTTCGCCACGCAGGTCGTCGACGCCCGCCGCCACAGCCTGCGCAAGCCCGAGCGCGACGGCGACGACCCGGTGGCGGACGACGCCGCGCTCGACGAGTTGCGCCACCGGGACGATCGCGGCGACCAGCTCTCGATGTTCGCCGCCCTCTCCGCGGTGGTGACGGGCGAGGACGAGTCGTCGGTCTTCGACGTGGACGAGGCGGTGCTCGATCGGCTCGACCGCCTCGACCGGCTCGACGACGACGGCGTGGACACCGGTCTCGACATCGCCCTGCCGGCCCTCCCCGGTGGGCCGTCGGTGCGCCACGACGCCGCGAGGCCGGGTGACGGTGGCGACCCGCGGCGGGCCCGGTCCGAGCTCCGCGAGGCGAACGCCAAGCTGGTGCAGGACCTCGTGTGGGCCACCGGGATGGGCCACGCGCAGGTGAACGGGCGCCTCAACCGGCTCGTCGGGCTGCGGCGGATCGACGAGGCGACCGTCGACCAGTTGCGACGCCGCGCCCAGCAGGCCGAGCGCTGGCTGGCCACGCTCTGACCCGACCATCCTGTCGAAAACCCAGCAATAGCTGGCTCGATCGCGCCCTGGCGGACGGTGGCAGCGCTGTGGTCGGCCGGCTACGCCCTCACTGTGCGCTGTCACCGACCGAAGAAAAGCCAGGAAAATCAAGGGCTTCTCGCGCACAAAGTGATGCATTCCCCAGCAAAACTCGTAAGAATACCCGCAGTATCCGCGAGCCATCGGGTCGTGTCGGGGAAACTGGCACTCGATCCCGTCTCCTCAGGAGGTTCCTGTGAACCGACGTGAGCTGGTCCAAGCCGTGGCGAGCCAGACCGGTGTCGAACGTAGGGACGTCGACTCCGTGCTCAAGGGGTTCACCGACGTCGTCACGGCCGTGGTGTCGAAGGGCGAGCCCGTGTCGATCTCGGGCTTCGCCAAGTTCGTCAAGGTCGACCGCCCGGCCCGCATGGGCCGCAACCCCCAGACCCAGCAACCGGTGCGCATCAAGGCGTCGAAGAAGGCGCGCATCACCCCGCTCAAGGGGTTCAAGGACGCGGTCGTGAAGACGAGCCTGGCCCCCAAGCTCCAGCGGGGGGTGTGGCCTCCGGCCCCGCAGGCCGCGGCCAAGAAGACGGCCGCCAAGAAGACGACCGCGTCCAAGGCCCCGGCGCGCAGGGCTGCCACCAAGAAGGCCAGCTCGACGCGGCCGCCCGCCAAGAAGGCGACCGGCAAGAAGGCGACCGGCAAGAAGACGGCGGCGAAGAAGACCGCGGCGAAGAAGGCCGGCGCCCGGCGCTGACCGGTCGGCGGCCTGACCGCCGCCCCTGCCGTCCGCATGCCCAGGCCACCGGTGCGGACGCCGCGACCGGCCGCCCCGCTGTGGGGGCGGCCGGTTGGCGCCGGCGCCCGGCAGCGGACCCCCGCCACGAGAAAAATCCCGCGATCGGCTACACGGCGGGTGCGGCTCGGGCGTTCTTGGGGCAGTGTTGGCAGCACACGTGGTCCACGAGCGCTCTACTCCGTCCACGCCGATCACCGTCGGCGCCTCCACCGCGCTGTCGTTCGAGGCCTTCTACATGGCCAACGAGCGACGGCTCTTTCGTGCGCTCTTCGTGCTGACCGGCCGCCGGGACCAGGCCGAGGACCTGGCCCAGCACGCGTTCTGCCGGGTGTGGGAGCGGTGGGACAA